>NZ_JAMYRV010000002.1:0-379612 GCF_040321555.1 Mesorhizobium sp. M0317
CCCCCCACCCCCCCTTCCCTTCGCCGCCGCGCCGCCCGCGCGGTCGGGGCGGGGGGGGGGGGGGGGTGCCCCCATACCGCGCCAGTTTGGGTGGGGGGCGCCGGGGGCGCGCGGGGTCCCCCCCCCCCGGGGCGGGTGGCGTCATGGATGTGATCGGCGCCTCCGGTCTGCCGATCACGCTGGGCGCGATTTGTCTGGCACTGGCTGTGGCCACGGTCCTGCGCCGGCGGATGGTTTGAGGCCGCATTCCCCCGATGACCTGACGTACCATCTTGAATAAAACCGCTTGCAACGCGATGTAGGCAGGGCTGCCCGCCACTAGCCTGGAGACCATGCGTGACCCAATCGACGACAAAACGCCAGACGGATGCCACCGCGGAGGACAAGTTCCTCTGGCTGGAGGACCGGACCAGCAAGGAATCGCTCGACTGGGTGCATCGCCAGAACCAGATCACCGTGGCCGAACTACAGGGCGATCCGTCCTACCAGGCGGCCTTCGAGACGGCGCTCGACCTGATGACGGCCGAGGACAACATTGCGGTCGGTGCCGCGCTCAACGGCCAAGTCTATAATTTCTGGCAGGACAAGACCAATGTGCTCGGCCTCTGGCGCCGCACGACGGTTGCTTCCTACAAGACCGAGAAGCCTGTGTGGGAGACGATCATCGACTTCGACGTGCTGTCGGCCAAGGAGGGGGTGAAGTGGGTGTTCAGCGGCGCCAGCCGCCTTTACCCCGATTTCAACCTTTGCCTGGTGGCGATGTCGCCGGATGGCGGCGATGCGAGCGAGATGCGCGAATTCGACATCGAGACCAAATCATTCATCGAGGGCGGCTTCCGCGCTCCCGCCTCGAAATCCGGCTTTTCCTGGCTGGACAGGGACACGGTCATTGTCTCGGCTGCCTTCGATGAAGACGACAAGACCCAGTCCGGTTATCCGCGCGTCGTCAAGCTGTGGAAGCGCGGCACCCGGTTGGAGGAGGCGACGCCGATCTTCGAGGCCGAGAAGCAGGATCTCGCGGCCGGCGCGGGGGTCGAGCATGATGGCGACAGGCAGTATTTGTTTCTGGCCCGCACGATCGCCTTCTTCTCCTCGCACAGTTTTCTGCGCCTGCCGTCGGGCGAAAACCGGCGCATCCCGCTGCCGGACGATGTCACCGACACCGCGCTGTTCAAGGGCCGGTTCGTGTTCGGGGTGCGCAGCCCATGGACGGCGCCGGGCGGCACTGAGTGCTTGCCGGACGGCCTCTATTCCTTCGATTTCGAACACTGGATGGACACCGGCGACCTGGGCCCTGTTGAAACCATGCTCGCGCCAGCGCACCGTGTTTCGGTCGCCGGCATTGCCCGCACTCAGGACCGGCTGTTCATCAATCTGATGGACAATGTGCGCGGCAAGGTCGTTGTCGCCGAGCGCAGCGGCGACCGCTGGTCGCTGAAGCCGGTGGCGCTGCCCGAGAACGGCAATGTCGGCATCGCGCATGCCGAGCATTTCGGTTCCAGCGTCTCCTTCTCCTTCACCGATTTCCTGACGCCGAGTTCGATCATCTGGTCGGACGATGACGGGGTGACGCTGGCCACCGTGAAATCGCAGCCGGCGCGGTTCGACGCCGCGCCGCTGGTCTCGGAACAGTTCGAGGCGCGCTCGAAGGACGGCACCATGATCCCGTATTTCGTCGTCAGGCGGCGCGACCAGAAGGGTCCGGTACCGACGCTTCTCTATGGTTATGGCGGCTTCGAAATACCGCTGCTGCCCGGCTATGCCGGCGTGCGCGGCAGGCTGTGGCTGGAGAAGGGCAATGCCTATGTGCAGGCCTGCATTCGCGGCGGCGGCGAGTTTGGGCCGGCCTGGCATCAGGCGGCGCTGAAGGGCAATCGCCAGACTGCCTTCGACGATTTCGCCGCGGTGGCGCAGGACGTCGTCAGGCGCGGCATAGCCACGGCTGCTTCCCTCGGCATCCAGGGCGGCTCGAATGGCGGCCTGCTTACCGGCGTTTCCCTGACGCAGCATCCCGAACTGTTCGGCGCCGTCATCATCGAGGTGCCGCTGCTCGACATGCTGCGCTACACCGAACTGCCGCCAGGCGCCTCGTGGATCGGCGAATATGGCGATCCGGCAAAACCGGAAGAAGCCAAGTGGCTCGCCGCCTATTCGCCGTACCATCATGTCTCGGCCGATGCCGTCTATCCCCCGGTGCTGCTCACGACATCGACCGCCGACGACCGCGTCCATCCCGGCCACGCCCGCAAGATGGCGGCGAAGCTGCAGGAAGCAGGTCACGGCAAGACGTTGTTCTTCGAGGAGACGGAAGGCGGCCATGGCGGTCGCGGCGACCGCCGGCCGCAAGCGGCGCAAACCGCCATGAAATACGTGTTCCTGCAAAGGGTATTGAGCGGCACCGCTTGAATTCCGGGCCTCGGGCGGCATAGACTGCCGCCATGGTCTACATGAGCACATCCGGCGCCTTCGGGGTCGCGGTGACACCGTCGCCGCGCACGCTGCGCGCCGAACTGCTCAGGCTGTGCGCCCGCATCGGCTATTCGCCGCCCGCCGTCCTCTGACGAAGTCGCCCCGGCAGCTTGCCGGTTTGATTCCAGAGGAAAGAGCAAACCCATGACTTACCAGAATTATTCGCTGAAGCAGCTTCAGCAGATTGACGCCGCGCATCATCTGCATCCCTTCACCGACCACAAGGAATTGCGCGAGACCGGCTCGCGCATCATCACCCACGCCAACGGCCCGTTCATCTACGATGCCGACGGCACCGAAATACTCGACGGCATGGCCGGGCTGTGGTGCGTCAATGTCGGCTATGGCCGCGACGAGCTGGCCGACGCCGCTTACGCGCAGATGAAGGAATTGCCCTACTATAATTCCTTCTTCAAATGCTCGACGCCGACGCCCGTGCTGCTGTCGAAGAAGCTGGCCGAGCTGGCGCCCAAGGGCATCGCCCAGGTGTTTTACGGCTCCTCCGGCTCGGAGGCCAACGACACGGCGCTGCGGCTCGTGCGCCACTATTGGGTGCTGGAAGGCAAGCCGGAGAAGAACCGCATCATCTCGCGCAAGTCGGCCTATCACGGCTCGACCGTCGCCGGCACGTCGCTGGGCGGCATGGATTTGATGCACAAGCAGCTCGGCGGGGCGGTGCCCAACATCGTCCATGTCATGATGCCCTATGCCTATGAGTTGGCGCTGCCTGGCGAAAGCGACCATGATTTCGGCCTGCGCGCGGCCAAGGCCGTCGAGGACGCCATCCTCGAAGCCGGTGCCGACAAGGTGGCGGCCTTCATCGGCGAGCCGGTGATGGGCGCGGGCGGGGTGAAAATACCGCCGATGAGCTATTGGCCGGAAGTGCAGCGCATCTGCCGCAAATACGATGTGCTTTTGATGCTGGACGAGGTCATCACCGGCTATGGCCGCACCGGCGAATGGTTTGCGGCGCAGACCTTCGGCGTCGAGGCCGACACCATCACCACGGCCAAGGCACTGACCTCGGGCTATCAGCCGCTGTCGGCGCTGCTGGTCGGCGACCGTATCGCGGCGACGCTGGTCGAAAAGGGCGGTGAATTCTACCACGGCTATACCTATTCGGGTCACCCGGTGGCCTGCGCGGTGGCGCTGAAGAATCTCGAGATCATGGAGCGAGAAGGCCTGGTCGACAGGGTCAGGAACGACACTGGACCTTACTTCGCCCAGGCGCTGCAGGAGCGCATTGCCGGCCACGAACTGGTCGGCGAGGTGCGATCGATCGGGCTGATGGGCGCGGTCGAGATCGTCAAGGACAAGGCGACCAAGGAGCGCTTCCTGCCGGCGGGCAGTGCCGCCGTCACCGTCCGCGACCACGCCATCGCGCAAGGCCTGATGCTGCGCGCCACCGGCGACACGATGATCCTGTCGCCGCCGCTGATCTGGACCCGCGCGACGATCGACATGGCTTGCGATCGCATCGCCAAAGCGCTGGATCTGGCGCAAGCGGATTTGCGCAAGAAGTAGATGGAACGACAGCCGGACGCCTTGCAATCAGGGCGCCCGGACTGTGCGCCTGCTTATCGTCAGGGTCGAAGGGGTCAGCGCACCGATCGTGCTGGTCAATGAAGACCATCAGGCAATTCCGAACGCTGTAATCGGAACATAATTCAGACCGAACAGTATACGACTGCAAAACGCAAAAACCGCGCTCCATCGGAACGCGGCTTTGCCAGATACGCATGGCATTTCGCCAACAATACACTTGCGAAACTTACGGGCTCCGGTACGCGAGACCTGATCCGGAGCGCCGGGCGGATGCGATATGTCCGCCTCGCCATCCGTTATATAGGCACATCGTTACCGCCGGGTTATCGAGAGCTTAAGCAAATCTAAATTTGCAATTTTTCCGTGCAATAAAAATCGAGAAAAGCGCTGCCAAATCGAAACTTATAGAGAACTGCCGCGAAGGAAATTTATGATGCCGGAAAAATCCGATCCGCCATTTCCCTGGGCGTTGAACAGCGCATAAAGCTGGGCCGCTTCGGCCCCCATTGGCGTCACCGCGCCGGCGCTTTGGGCCGCCTCCTGCGCCAGTTTCAGGTCCTTCAGCATGAGTGCTGCGGCAAAGCCCGGTTTGTAGTCGCGGTTGGCGGGTGAGGCCGGCACGGGACCCGGCACCGGGCAATAGGTGGTCAGCGACCAGCACTGGCCCGACGAGGTCGAGGCAACGTCGAACAGGGCCTGACGCGAGAGGCCGAGCTTTTCGGCCAGCACGAAGGCCTCTGCGACGCCGATCATCGAAATGCCGAGCATCATGTTGTTGCAGATTTTGGCTGCCTGACCGGCGCCGTCGTCGCCGCAATGGACGATGCGGCCTGCCATCGGCTTCAGGACCGGTTCGGCCTTGGCGAAGGCATCCTTGGCGCCGCCGGCCATGAAGGTTAGCGTTCCCGCAGCAGCACCGCCGGTGCCGCCGGAGACGGGGGCGTCGATCGAATGCAGCCCGTGCTTCCTTGCTACGGCATGCGCCTTGCGGGCCGACTCGACATCGATGGTCGAGGAATCAATAAACAGGGCGCCTGGTTTGGCCTTGGGTGCGATGTCCTCGTAGACCGAGAGCACGTGCTTGCCGGCGGGAAGCATGGTGATCACGACATCGGCGTCCTTCACCGCCGCCACGGCATTCGCCATGACAATGACGCCATGCTCGCGGGCGACGGTGAGGTTTTCCGGCATCAGGTCAAAGCCGTGCACCGCGTGCCCCGCCTTGACGAGATTGGCAGCCATCGGGTTGCCCATATTTCCGAGACCAATGAAGGCGATGGTGGTCATCAATCTCTCCTGAATTGTTGCCGTCAGCGTCCAATCAACGCCCGCGCGATGATCACGCGCATGATCTCGTTGGTGCCTTCGAGGATCTGGTGGACGCGCAGGTCGCGCACCAGTTTTTCGATGCCGTAATCATGGAGATAGCCGTAGCCGCCATGCAGCTGCAGCGCCTCGTTGGCGACGTTGAAGCCGATGTCGGTGACGAAGCGCTTGGCCATGGCCGACCATTTGCCGGCATCCGACGCCTTGCGGTCGAGTTTCGAGGCGGCGGCGTAGAGAAAGATCCGCGCTGCCTGCAATTCGGTCTCCATGTCGGCCAGCCGGAACTGCAGCGCCTGGAACTGGTTGATCTTCGAGCCGAAAGCCTTGCGCTCGGCGGTATAGGACAGCGCCTTGTCGAGCGCAGATTGCGCGCCGCCGAGCGAACAGGCAGCGATGTTGAGGCGGCCGCCGTCAAGGCCGGCCATGGCGATGCCGAAACCTGCGCCTTCCCCCGACAGCAGGTTTGCAGCCGGCACCTTGCAGTCCTCGAAGATCACCTGGCGGGTCGACTGCATGTGCCAGCCCATCTTGTACTCGTTGGCGCCGAAGGAGAGGCCGGGCGCATCCTTCGGCACGACGAAGGTGGAAATGCCCTTCGGCCCGTCGGCGCCGGTGCGCGCCATGACGACATAGAGGTCGCTGTCGCCGGCCCCGGAGATGAACTGCTTGGCGCCGTTAAGCACATAGTCGTTGCCGTTCTTCACCGCGCGCGTCTTCAGCGCCGCGGCATCCGAACCTGAACCCGGCTCGGTCAGGCAGTAGCTCGCCAGCCATTCCATCGAGGTCAGCTTCGGCAGGAAGCGTTGGCGCTGCTCGTCGTCGCCGAAGCGGTCGATCATCGACGCCGCCATATTGTGGATCGAGATGAAGGAGGAAAACGCCGGATCGGCGTGCGACAGTGCCTCGAAGATCAGCACGGCGTCGAGCCGGCCGAGCGCCGAACCGCCGACATCGTCCCTGACATAGATGCCGCCGAGGCCGAGCGGGCCGGTCTCGCGGATTACATCGGCGGGAAAGTGTCTTGCCCGGTCCCATTCGAGCGCATTGGGCGCAACGCGATCGGCGGCGAAGGCCTGTGCCATCTCCTGGATGGCGCGCTGTTCCTCGTTGAGCTCGAACTGGCTGGTGCTCGCATCGACCGCGGCGTCCATGGCGTGCTCCCTGTGTTCCCCAGCTGGGGTTGGCTTGCTGGCCTGTTGTTTTTGGCTTTGCGCGCCGCTCAATCTAGACCAATGATGCCGCCGCGCAACCCGGCTCGCCGCGCAGCCGCTGTGCATGAATGGATCAACGGAGCATTGCGTGCCGACATATTTCGACGAATTGCTCGACCGCTTCCATGCCTATCTCCGGGGCGTGGACAACGCGCTGGTGCGGGACGCCGTGACCCGGATCGGCTGGAATATGACGGCGCGCGTGCTCGAAGCGCATCCGCTGCCTTGCCTTGGTCTGCTCGACCGCATTGTCGAACTGGCGCCGCCGGACCCGCAGCCTCTGGTGCAACTGCTGGCGGAGCGTCGTGACGATCTGTGCTGGGGGCAGACCTACAACGCGAGCGATTTTGGTGAAGCGTTCTTGCAAAAATACGGCTGGCTGGAGGTGTTTGGCACGCGCGGCCATTTCGCCAATGAAGAGGTCGCGGCCGGATTGCTGATCCTGGGACCCGGCATCACCTATCCCGACCATCATCACATTGCCGAGGAGATCTACATTCCGCTGACCGGCGGCACCGAATGGCGCATGGGCGAGGGCGGCTTTCACATCCGCCAGGCGGGCGAAATTATCCATCACGCCTCCAATGTCAGCCATGCCATGCGCACCGGCAGCGAACCGTTGCTGGCGCTCTACATCTGGCGCGGCGGGCCGCTGTCGCAGAAGTCGACCGTTTCCGGCGCGCAGGGCAGGGGCTGAGCATGGCCAAGGCGATCATGCTGCAAGGCACGGGTTCGGATGTCGGCAAGACGGTGCTGGTGGCGGGGCTCTGCCGCGCGGCCAGGAATCGCGGGCTGAAAGTCAGGCCGTTCAAGCCGCAGAACATGTCGAACAATGCCGCCGTCGCCGACATTCTGGGCGACAACCGGCCCGGCGGCGGCGAGATTGGCCGTGGGCAATGGCTGCAAGCGCTGGCGTGTGGTGTTCAGCCGACCGTGCATATGAATCCGGTGCTGCTCAAACCCCAGAGCGACATCGGTTCGCAGGTGATCGTGCAGGGCAAGGTGTTCGGCGAGGCGCGAGCGCGCGACTACCAGACAATGAAAGCGGGGCTGATGGACGCCGTGCTGGAGTCCTGGACGAAGGTCGGTGAGGGCGCCGATCTGGTCATCGTCGAGGGCGCCGGATCGCCGGCCGAAATCAACCTGCGCAGCCGCGACATCGCCAATATGGGCTTTGCCACACGCGCCGACGTGCCGGTCATCCTGGTCGGCGACATCGACCGCGGTGGCGTCATCGCTTCGGTCGCCGGCACTCATCTGATCCTGCCGGAGGAAGACAGGCGCATGATCGTCGGCTACCTCATCAATAAGTTCCGCGGCGATGTCTCGCTGTTCGACGACGGCATCCGGTCGATCGAAAGCTTCACCGGCTGGCGCTGCTTTGGCGTCGTGCCGTGGCTGAAGGCGGCGGCGCGATTGCCTTCGGAGGATTCGGTCGTGCTCGAACGCCTAGCGTCGGGTGAGAAGCGGGCGTTGAAGGTCGCGGTGCCGATGCTTGGCCGCATCGCCAATTTCGACGACCTCGACCCGCTCAAGGCCGAGCCGCAGGTCGAAGTGGTGTTCGTGCCGCCGGGGCAGCGCTTGCCGGAGAATGCCGGCCTGGTGGTCATTCCCGGTTCCAAATCGACGATCGGCGATCTCATGAAGTTCCGCGAGAATGGCTGGGATCGCGATCTCCTCGCGCACCGCAAACGCGGCGGCCATGTCGTCGGTATCTGCGGCGGTTTCCAGATGCTCGGCCGCCTGGTGCGCGATCCCGATGGCATCGAGGGCAGTGTCACCGAGGCCGAGGGACTCGGCCTGCTCGACATCGAGACGGTAATGGAACCGGAAAAGACGGTGCGCAATGTCAGCGCCCGCTCAGTGCCGTTCGGCCTGGCGCTCGAGGGCTACGAAATTCATCTCGGCCGCACCACCGGGCCGGACATGGCGCGGCCGTCGGCTGTGATCAACGGCATCGACGACGGTGCGATTTCCGCCGACGGCAAGGTTTTTGGCACCTATCTGCACGGCCTGTTTTCCGCCGACGCTTTCCGGGCGAGATTCCTGGAAAGCCTCGGCGTGAAAGGCGGCGGCATCGACTATCGCGCGGACGTGGAAAAAGCGCTGGACGAGATCGCCACCGAGCTGGAGCGCCATCTTGAGTGCGATGCGATTTTTGGGTTAGCAAGGTAGGACCGTCCACCGTTTCGCCATCCTCGGGTCTGCGCGTCCGCTTCGTTTCACTCCGTGGATGTCGAAGTTCGGGCGCTTTCGCCGACCTTCGACGCGGCGCTGAAGGACCAAGGCCGATGGCGAAGGATTCTGCGAAACTGATCACCAGCGGGACGGTGAGCGAGGCGTATTCGACATTGCGAAAATGGCCGGGCGCCGTTTCGCGATAGCCACAAATGTCGGTGACCGCGTTCTGCAGCCGCAGGCCCGGCGCGCGCCGCACCATCTCGAACCGGTCGGCTACCGGGCGGTGCTGTTGATCGTGGCGCTCCGTCTCGCCGGACATGGTCATCCTCCGCGCGGAAGAGCCTAACGGACCATGCATCCAAAGCAAAAGCGCCCGGCTTTTGACCGGGCGCTTCGAATTGCAGAAGTCGCGGGCGCCTAGGCGCCGCGCATCAGGCAGGCGGCGGCAAGCACGATGTATGCGATGAGGACAATCCACACCGCAGCCAGAGGAATGAACGCAAGAACGCCAAGCGCGGCGAGCACGCCGATGATGGCGATGACAAGGGATATGATGAAAACAAGCTGAGTGGGTGCACTAAGATTCATGTGTGGTCCCTCCAACAGGATTGCAATATTGGCCGCAGACCGGGCGTTTGCTGGGTCTTGAAGGTAACACTGTTACAGACACTGTTACGTGCCCGGTGCGGCCATGAAGACCGTAGCAGATTCGCTGTATGCAGCCATGAGCCGGCGGCGGCCAAAGCAGCAAACCCCGGAGCAGATGCAGGCCGCCTGCGACGCTTTCAACGCTACTTATGCAGTCGGCAACGTCATCGAGTGCTGGACGGGTCCGCGCGAGGGCCGGCCGGTTGAGCGCGAGATCCGACACCCGGCCTGCGTCCTCGGCGGCCACACGCCCGTCGTCTACATCGCCGGCGGCGGAGGATGCGTTGCGCTCACCCACGTTGCCGATTGGGTGTCGCCATGAGCGCCGATGATCTGCCTTTCTGGCCAACTGCTGCAGCGCCCGCTGACATTGCCAAGATTTGGCGCTGCTTTCACTGTGACCAGGTTTTCACAGACGCTGGATGCGCTGGCGTGCATTTCGGCCGTGACGAAAGCAGCGAGCCGGCATGCTGCATCCCGCTGGGGGCAGAACGTAGCCTGGTGGGCGCGCTTCGGCGCGCGGAAGACGCCGCCGCTGAGGCATGGACGATGATCCATACCGAAGGCACTGAAGCCGCCAAGGCCTACTGGGCGCAGCACAGCCGCCACCAAGAGCAGCTTCGGGTGGTAGAGGAGGCCGGATACGAACGTGGATTGCGCGATGCCCGGGCCGAGAGGTCACGTGGGAGCGGCCGCCGGTGAGCGTCGCCGACGACATCATTGCCAAGCTCCGGGCACCTGCGGGCCAATATCGCGTCATGTGCGTGAAAAAGATGGAGATGGGCGCCCCCAACGAGGAGTGGCACCACGGCGATTTTGACACCAGGCCCTTGGCGATCGCCGCGGCGAAGACGGAAGGCAACCTGACCACCTTTGCCTACGTCTACAACGAGCATGCCGCCTGCTCCTACTGCAACGGCGGTCCCCCAATTTTCAAACGCGACGGCTACAAGCGGTGAGGAACCAGCCATGACAACCCAGTACCCTTTGACGTGGCCGGCTCTCATTCCGCGCCAGAAAACGCGCGAGCCTGGTCGCTTCAAAACGACGCTCGCCCAGGCGCTCGCTAATGTCGAGAACTCGCTCGCCCTGTTCGGCAAGGACAGCGGCAAGGCGGTCAGCAACTTCGTGATCTCCACCAACTACACGCTGACCGAGCGCCGGCCGGCCGATCCCGGCGTGGCCGTCTGGTTCACTTGGGATGGCATCCAAGTCGCTATCCCGATCGACCGCTACACCACCATCGAAGCGAACCTGCAGGCGGTCCATCAAATCGTCGAGGCGCGGCGCGTCGAACTGCGCCACGGCACTCTGGCGCTCGTCCGAGCGACCTTCACAGGTCTCCTCGCCCTGGCGCCGCCGAGCGGCCGCAGTTGGCGTGAGGTCCTGGGGATGAGCCTGCAGGGGCAGGTCACCAGGAACGACATCACAATGCAGTACCGGCATCGCTCAAAAGGTGCCGCAACTGAGGTGGAGCAAAAAGAACTCAACGTCGCTCGCGACCAAGCCATGAAGGAGACTCCCCTTTGAAAATCACCATCGAGAGCACCAGCAAAGTCGTCGACCTTGTGACTGGCGGCTACTCCGTCCGCGCGCGGTTTTGGCAGGGCGAAACGGCTGACGGCATACCCGTACATGCGTTCATCACCCGCATCGCTCCGGAGATCCCGACATCCGACCCTCGCATCAACGAACTGACGGCCGAGTTCGAGCGTGATCTGAAGCGCCAGGCCGACCCACGCCCGTCCGTGCAGGCAATCCCACTTCGCATGATCATCTGAGGAACTACCAGCATGAGAATAAATACCCGCAAGCCCAGCACGTCGATCGAGCTTTTGCAGCAGCAGATCGAGCGATCGAAACTCGTCTCGGTGGCGTTGGAAACCATGGAGGCCAGCTCAAATGGTTGAAACCACCATCTCGTGGACGTGGACGCGCACCGCCGACGGCCGGCTCGTCCCCGGCTATACCTTCAATCCGTGGATTGGCTGCATGAAGGTGGCGCCGGCGTGTGACGGCTGCTACGCCGAAAACTGGATGGCCACCCGCTATAAGCGCGTCGAATGGGGCATGCCCGGCGTCGGTGTCGGCACACGCTCGAGGACGTCGGCCGGCAACTGGTACCAGCCGGTCCGCTGGAACAAGAAGGCGGCGGCAGACAACACCCGGCCGTTCGTCTTCTGCGCCAGCCTGGCCGACGTCTTCGACAAGGCGGTGCCGGCCAAGTGGCGGAAGGATCTGTTCGATCTGATCCGGTCGACTCCGCAGTTGGTGTGGCTGCTGCTGACCAAGCGTCCGCAAAATATCATCGCTATGTCGATCGCCGCCGGCGGGCTTCCTGCGAATGTTGCGCTCGGCACCACCTGTGAGGATCAGAAGCGGTGGGATCTCAACGTCCCCGAGCTCGCCGTGGCGAAATTCGAGCTCCATCCGCTTTTCACGTTCGTTTCGGCCGAGCCGCTGCTCGGCGAAATCCGGCCGCGCAGCGCGCCGGTACCGGAGGTTCTACGCCGCTATTTTGGCAACAGCCTGCATTTTGACCCTATCCACCGGCGCCAGCCCGATGTCATCCGCCTCGACCAGATCATCACCGGCGGCGAAACCAACCAGGGCTCGCACCGCGCGCGGCCGTCGAACCCGCAATGGGCGCGTTGGATCCGCGACGCCTGTGCCGAATGCGGCACGGTCTACCACCACAAGCAGAACGGCGAGTGGGTGTCGGTCAGCGAGGTTTCGGGCGAGGGCGAGCACTTCACCTTCCCCGACGGTCGGACTGTGCGCCGCGTTGGCGCGGCCAAATCCGGCCGCACGATCGACGGCGTTGAACACACCGGACACGTCCAGGTGGCGGCATGATAGGCTCGCGCGCCTAGTATGCGGGTTAGGCCGCCATCTGCCTGTGCGGTCGAGGTGCCGCAGGTCGAAATCACCATAATTTGGCTTCGCACCAAAAGTCCTTGATGGCATGGTAAGGCATTAAGCCGCGTTGAGGGGCCGGCGATGCCGTTGGAACGTTACCGTGGGGTATTCGAACCCGACGACCTGGACTTACTTCAGCGGGTGCTCGACAAACTGAGCGGCGAGCGCGCGATCGCCCGAGACGACAGGGAACAAAGGGAAGCCCTGGCTTGGGGAGTTATCCTCCTCTTTCAGAATGGGATTACCGACGAGGCGGAACTGCTGCAGGCGTGCCGGTTGCGCTGACCGCTAATGCCCAGCTTTAAGAACCGTGCCTCACGAAGTAGGGAATTCCAGTCGGTGCCGATCAGTTCGATAAGCTGACGTGGTCTCCTTCGCCAATCGTGCGGCGAAGTGCTTCCACCTCTATTTTCTGACGCTGTTTTTCCATGAGCCTGCTCCGCAACCCGAACTGGTTTGCGGCAACAAGGTTCCTGGACCTCCGTCTCACCGTCTGCCTGCGGCTAGTCCTTTACCGCGTTCGCGTCGCTACTGTCGTCGCGATGGCGTTGACGAAGGCGATTCAGCAGTTCGCGTGAGGCTTTGATCGCCCTGCGCGATTGATCCATGTTCTGGCGAAACGTGGCGCGTTCCTCCATGGACTTCTGCCACTTCAGCAAGGTGGCCGCATTCGCAGTTGCCGCTTGAGCGATATCTTTGGGCGTTGCAACCATCGCATCCTCCCAATAAGGCAATGGTAAACGCCACATTAATAAGCCCGCCGAAGCCTCTCTGCAATTGAAAAGAATTGTCCGATTTGTACCAGTTTCCCCCACCTGCACGCCGCGCGGCCGGTTGCCTGAAAAAAAGCCCCTAGATGGTGGAACCATCGTCCCCGGTGCGCGTTCGTTTTTTTCCATGGAACAGGATCGGCCTAGCGAGATCACGCCGCATCAAGAAATGTTGGCGCGTGCTATCGCTAGAGAAACCGGCATCACTCTTGATCAAGCATGCCTTCTGATCAAACTTATCGGCACCGACCGAAACTCGCTCTTGCGGCAAGCGCTGGCATTGCAAACGCGGCGTTGATTTAGGTTCGTTGAAGCGCCTAGCTCTCACTTCGGATAAGATCCTGGTAAAGCGAGAGATACGAAGCTCCGCCAAACGGTGAGTGTGGCTCGCAACAAATTTGCGTCAGGCTTCACGGGAGCTCTTGAAGAGATTGCCGAGCGCAAAGACCATACCCCGCGGTTGGGCATGGCCGGTGCAGTTGGGGGTGCTTGTGGGGGCTTAACCGCACCGGCCACGGCGGGAAGATATGAGGCCCCCCGCGCTGGCCAAGATATAGGCATATTAGCAACCGAGCAAATTATCTCGCATTGTCACCTTGAAGGTTCAACCGCAAAGCCAACTTAGTTCCGGGAGAATGGGCGGAATTGGTGAACGCGATGTCGAACCCCGGTAGCAGTGAGCATCTTTGGGTTTTGGACCTTGCCGACCTGCGCAAGGAGTTTGGAAAGTTCGTTCAAGAGCACGGGACAACGCCTCTTGAGTGGGACGAACACACCAAGCTGTTCCTTGAAGAACGAAGGGAACGCCGCCGGGAACCGGATCCTTCCCAGCCGTTGGGGATTGGCTAGGCTAGTCGTCGCGATCATCAGCCGCCCTTGCGTCCGCCGGCGGACGACAGAGACGTCGCAACCAGCCATGGAATAATCGGCCATCACCAGGCACTGAGGTTACCCAGCCGCAGGAGGGTCCTGAAGCCGCACAACTCTGTCGAGATGCAGGCGTATCCGCTGGCCCTCCGCAAAGGACAGCGCGAAGGATTCAAAGCCGAATGAGCGTGTAATTTCCTGGTCGGCCTCAATGATGCGGACGACCCATTCGCCACTGGCTCCGACCACTTCCACGCAAGGCGTGGCGTTGCGGATTGGCACCACGTCGCCCACCACATCCCCCTATGAAAGGTGGATGTTGAACCCTCGTAGCCGGGATTTCAATAACAAATGCTTGTTCGGAATCGGACGAACCATCCTGGATGGGCAGTACGAAGTTGGGCGAATGGCAAACCTGTCACGCCACCTCAGTCAGGCGAACCCTCCGGGGAACCTCCCGTGAGATAGCCTCTGCTTCAGGTCGTTGGCATTCAGGATGCCTGCCAGCTCTTCGGCATACTCCATATCGGGAAGGTCGACAGATGGGTGGCCCGCTACAATAGCCGGCAGCCCGGTGAACACGTCGAACACCGTCAACGTCCCATCCGGTTCCCGCCTTACGTCGTACCGCAGTGTTGCCATGAGGGGTTATATAGTCGACCCATTAGGGGTTGGGAATATTTGGTCCACGGAGGCTCGGGATGCAGAGCGCTGATTTTGCAGCTGTGAAGATTGCCGATCTCGTCGACTGAGATCAGGCGGTTCAAGCTGCGATCGAATTCTATGGGCTGGAAGCGGCGACCGCCGTGGCACACTGCGCTTTGGAGGCTCATTTCGACGGTCGACCAGATGACTACCGCTTTTGGTGCGATGTCTTCCACCAACTAAGAAGACCAAACTGACGGGACTTTTGCTGCGGCATCGTGTTCGTCGAGCATGACCAGAATAGCCGACCTTGGACCGCCTAAGCCCGGCAAGCCACACAAACCGCAGGACGCGCACGATCGATTTCACCCATGCCCGATCTGCGGCCAGCAGGTCGAGAAGCGCGATTTCCGTCAGGTGATGTGGCACGAGCAACCAGATCACGAGCCGCGGGAACTCGACCAATAGAAAGCCCACGGGGCCGCACACGACGTTCCGCCGTCGACGCCGCGAGGCGATCGCACATGCATTGAATCTTTCGAATGTCAGAGTATGGTGCCCACCAAGTGGGGGGAAAACAATGCCGACAATAGTCAAGGCGCTTGGCCTAAAAGGCAATCCATTCGAACATTACGTGGCTGAGCAGGAGCCGAATATTGCGGAGTACGCGGTAAAGCCACCATATTTCGAGGCGATAGACAGCCGCGCCAGAAATACTGCCTCCTTTATACTCTTTGGGGATAGAGGGGCCGGGAAGAGCGCGACTCGACTCACAATTTTCAAAGAACTCTGGAAATTAAAGAGCGCCGGCGAAGCGGTGCCGCTGGCTGTGAACCTGGTCGATTTCAGCTCGGTCGTTTCCCGGTCGCAGCTGGTAAATCTTTCGGAGGCAACCCTTGTTCGTGACGCCGCCTTCTATGTTGTCGAGAGCGTGCTGACTTGGCTAAGTTCGTTGGAGGACGACGACCGCAAAGTCTATCTTGAGGCAATGAACGACGAAGAGAAGGGCCTGTGTTACTCCGTCCTTCGGGACTTCTATCTCTCCCGTCCAGATGCGGCTCGTCAGCGTTCGGCTCACGAGGCGACGGCACTGTTGAACCAAGCCTTCACGGCTAAGAGTCAGCTATGGCTTTCCAAACAGTGGAGCAAAGTCGCCGGAATTATCGGGATAGTGGCAGAGATCCTGGCTCGCAAATCGGGAGCCGAGGCAGAAATTTCTGGCCCTATTCGGGACATCCTGACAGAGCAAGACCCAGCAGGGTTCGACGCCCTACTGACAATTCGAAATCTGGTCAGGTTCGTCGAGATCTTTGATTTCTCCGGCATCGTTGTGCTGATCGACAAAGTCGATGAGACTACCGCTACTAACAATTCTGCAAACCAGTCGGCAGCGCTCGTCCACCCATTGCTGGCTCGCGTCCAGCTTATGGAAGCACAGGGGTTTTGCTGGATGTTCTTTTTATGGAGTGCGGTAAGATCGATTTTTGAAGGCTCAGAGTTACCCGTTCGGCTAGACAAACTAGGTCACGCGACTGTCGCATGGGACAACAAATTCTTTAAGCTGATGTTGGATCAGCGCGTCCGCTACTTTTCCGAAAATAGGTTCGACCTCGCCGGCCTCTTTCAAGGAGACGTCGAGCAGGGCAAATTTCTAGGAGAGATGGTCAAAGTCGCGATGCGCTCTCCCCGAGAGGTTATTCGAATAATGGACGTCATTGTTCGGGAACACGATGTGATGCATGCGCATTTGGATATTGCGCCCCTGCTCACTTGGGACGCCATTGAAGCCGGGCTCGACCAATATGTGAAGGACCGAATTTCTTCCATATTTGGAGATCGTCTTTTATCCCAAATCTTTCGACTGAACCGGACGTCTTTCACTAACAAAGACGTTCAACGAGTGTTTAGGGTGGGTGCGCAATCGGCTCGAACTCGAATTCAGTCCTGGGAAAATGCTGGTATCATCAAACTTGTCGGCACGAAGCAAGCCGAGGGCGGCCTAGGTCGCCCCGTCAATGAATATTCTATCATGGACGCACGAATTGAGCGCGTGATGGTGAGGCAATTGATAACTTACGAAGGCGATCTAGAGCCCGAACCGGAATATTTAGATTTCTTTGCCGAAGCGGAAACTCCGCAAAAGACACGAGAAGAAAAGAAGGAAGGATAGACCGCTGCCATTCGATGATCCCCGCCATCTTCAACAACGCACAGAGTCCCACCGGTCTAAGTCGGTAGGGAGACTGGAAACGGTGGGTGGGGCAGATGATAAATAAGCCCGCCGACGCAGCGCCGGCGGGCGTCTTTTCGCTCCTTCCAGGGGACGTCAGCCGAGCTCGAAACGGAGCCGCTGGGTGTCCTCGAGGGTGGTGCGGATGTTGATCGAGCGCAGCATGCCTTTGAGCGTCGCAGGGTGCTCGAGGCATGGCGGTCGCCCGACGTGTTCGTGCAAGATGCGTACGACTGTGTGAGGGCATTCACCCTTGCCAAGTCGATCGCCGACCAGGAACGCGTTTTCAACACCCTCAAGAAGGAACGTCGGCTCTTTGCCCACGTCATCCGCTCAAATTTCGGAGCGAACCAGACCAACAACGAGGCGGCGAAATGGGTGAAGATCGCCGGTGAGGAGCGCTACCTTGCTGCCGGCGGTGCGATCACCAGGGATCTGTTCGGCGGGCAACATATCATCGCCGACCACGCGCTTGCCGAAAAGGTGGCCACGGAGGCCCTATCCGAGCAGCTGCAGGCCCTCAAAACGGCCGGCTGGAGTTGGGCGGCGTTCGGCGATTCCCTGCCGAACAACTGGAACTACAACTGGACCAAGCTGACGCCGACCGGGAAGCCTGACAAGGCGGAAGCCAAGCGCATTAAGCAGCTGCAGGCGATCGTCGACAAGCCGGGCGGCACGTATGAGGCGCAACAGGACGCCGAACAAGAGATCGACACTATCAAGCAGGCCGCAGAAGCCCGGGGCTGGTCGGCTGACCAGATGGCCGGCGCCGGCGCCGTCGTGGCCATCAATCACAACGGCGAGATCAACACAGTTTATGGCGTCGTTGAGCCCAAGGCAGCGAAAGCGGCCGAGAGGGCGGCATCGGGAGGGCCGGCCGACAAGAAAGCCCCAGCGCTGTCGAATGCAATCGCCAACCGCCTATCGGTGACTGCCACCTTGGCAACGCGGGCTGCGCTGCTCGAGGAACCGAGAATGGGCATGGTCGCACTGCTCGCGGCCTTCCTGACGAAGCGCTATTCCTACGACAGCGGCGAAACCTGCCCCCTCCGTGTCCGAACGGAGGGCATGGGCCAGCACCAAAGCAACGCCCAGGGCGAGGAGAAGTTCGGCGACGCGCTCGCCCGACTGTCCGCGATGGACGACGCCGCTTTGTTCCGCGTTGGAGCAATGATCGCCGCCCAAGCGCTGGATCTGACGGTGCAGACCGCCGAGAAGCGCCCATTCGCCAAAGCCGCCGGCGCCATCGCTGCGGCGATCGATCCGAAGCGTCTGGACGTCGAGATGCGGAAATCGTTCGACGCTCAGGACTATTTCCAGAGCGTGTCGAAGCCGTTCGCGATCGCCGCCATCAAGGCGGCCGTCAACGCGGACGAGGCGAAGAAAGCCGAGAACCTCAAGAAGGCCGAGCTCGTCGCCTACTGCGTCACGAACGTGCCCGGCACCGGCTGGCTGCCGCCCGAGCTCCGCAACGAGAACTATGCGGGGCCGATGTGATGCCCAAGCGGTCAAAACTGAACGACGAACAAAAGGCCCAAGTCGCAGATCTGCGCGAGGCGGGCATGTCGTACGATGCCATCGGCCGCCGCATGGACCTCAGCCGGGGCGCAATCTCTTGGTATTGCCTACTGGACGGCATCGACAGCCCGAAAACGGCGCGCAGGGTACTGCCGCCTCTGAAATATCAGAGCTACGTGCGGAACGGCAGCACGGTCCTAGCCTTCTCGGCCGACGAGGACGCGCAGCTGCTGGCGCTCGCTGCGGAGGGCACAAGCCACACTGAAATCGGCAAGATCATGCGCCGGAAGCCCAATAGCGTTTCTGGCCGGCTGGCTACGCTGGCGCGGCACGATGCGCGCAGGGAAGCCGCTGAATGACCAAACTGGCGCACCCGCACCCGGAAGCGCACGCGCTGGCTGATTGCATGGCTCGGGGCCGCTGCCTCTGCCATGACGATGCCCAGCGCGAGCAGCGGCAGCGGTGGCGCCTAATCGATCGCGGGCGTTGCGAGGCGAAATACCGCCGCGCCGTCGCGCAGATCCTCGACAAGCATTTCCCTGGAGATCGCTCGTGAGCTTGGATCTCTCCCTTGCCGAACTCGAGCGCTGCCTTGGTGTCGCGGCATACATCGTGGTGCGCCACGGAGAGGCCTATGCGCCGACGTTCGAGCATCTGGAGCGCGCGGTCGAGATCGAGCGGGCCAAGATGGACAAGCGCGGCCGGGCCCAGGCGGTCCTAACGGCGATGATGCGGCGGGACGTCAAAGATGCGCCGGCGGTTTGAAAGCGATCTTCAGCAGCCACTCGCGCTTGTGCTCGAGCGTCGGGCCAGCGCCGTATTTCGGGCGGATCCACTTGTGCCCCATCAACTCGGCGACAATCTTCTCGGGCGTCTCAACGGCCGTAAGGCGATCCTCGAAGGTGTGCCGAAGGCTATAAAGGCTGTGGTTGTCACTCGGCAGCAGGCCATGCCGCTCGAGGAACTTGTTTACTGTGGCGGACAGAGACCCGTTGTTGTCGCGATATCTCGGAAAGCCGTTTGGGTGAAGTTTCATCACCGCCAACGCGCATCCGACCAACGGTATGTCGCGCATCGAGTGAGGGGTTTTAAGCAGCCGTCCGTTCGCGCGGACCTGGACGTGCGGTATCGCATGGTCGAGCAAAATGGTCGGCGCCTGCAGATTAGCTGCCTCCGACAAGCGCAGACCAGTGTCCGCGATCAGCATCAGAAGATGACGAGCCTCGATATTCAACCCTTCCAGCGCGCGATCCTTGAGCAGCACGTCCTGAACGTAGGAGATGTCGAAGGCGTCGCGCTGTTGGTACACCCCACCCGAGAGGCGCAATTGTTTAAAAACGGGCGGCAGTCCAAGCTGGTGAGCGCGATCCACCGTGGCGAGCATCTTGGAGATGACCCCGATCGCCTTGTTGGCCGAGCCGATATCGAGGCCTTCTGTCTTGATGCGCTTCTGCCACATTTCGCGATAGGCCATGGCGTTGGCGCGTGTCAGCGCGCGGATCTCGAGATCTCCAGCGATCGCGATAAGGTCGTTGACCGCCCTGGCGCGCGGGTTCTTCCATCGCTTCTGCTGGTTCGGCGACATGGAGAGCACGGACTGTTGCTCGAGTGCCTTGAATTCGTCCACCAGCCCGCTCAGGCGCAGGGTTGGTCGCTCCTCGCCTCCCAGCACGGCCGCAACCTCGAGCTCGTCCTCGACGGCGTTCCGGTCGAGCAGCAGCCTTATGCGCTTGATGATGTCGTCGGTCGGCCCGTCGGCAAGCTCCTGATTGGTCATGTAGGGCAGGCTGAGCGCCCGAGCGCGCGCCTGTGCCGCCTCGAAGCGCAACCGGGCTTCACCCGACCGGCCGTCGCGGATGCCGCGCCAGTAGGCGGAGAGTTCGTTGTCCAGCTGCTCGATGATCTTTCCGGCGCGGATGGCGCGCGGATCATCAACTATGGCTATGCCGGTGGAAATGCGGACCAGGCCGCGCCGATCGAGCTCTGCGAACTCCTTTGGAACGCGGCGAACCAAGTACCAGGCGCCATCCACTTTGTGTGGTTTGGCCTTGGCCTGTTTGATCATCCCCGTCACCCCAATGTTACACGTATTGTTACAGGCGATAAGGCCCACAACGGGCGAAGGAGGTCAAGGTCTATGCGGAAAATGGCGGAAAACAGCGTTTCCTGGGCGGGAGGTTTGGCTCCTCCAACATGATTCGTACAACGGCACTCTATCAGGCGTGAGGCTTATACACCAATCAGCTGGCGCAATGGGTTCGCCGGGTCGGCCAGCAGCTTCACCGCCAGAGCCAGGCAGATGATCACCAGCAGCGGCTTGATCAGCCGGGCGCCGATGCGGATGGCAAGGCTGGCGCCGAGCCGGGCGCCGAGGAACTGGGCGACGCCCATCATCAGCCCGATCTTCCAGCAGACGACGCCGGCGACGGCAAAGACGATGAAGCCGCCAATGTTGGAGGCGAAATTGAGCAGCTTGGTGTGTGCCGTGGCCTTGAGCACGCCGAAGCCGGCGAGGCTGACGAAGGCCAGCATGTAGAAGGAGCCGGCTCCCGGCCCGAACAGCCCGTCATAGAAGCCGACCAAAGGGGCGATGACCAGCCCGAACAGGAAGGGCGACAGGCGCTCGGCGCGGTCGACATCGTTCATGTTGGGTTTCACGGCGAAGTAGATCGCGATGGCGATTAAAAGCAGCGGCAGCAGCGCCCGCAGGAGATCACCCGGCACGAATGCCGCCAGCAAGGCGCCGACGGCACTGCCGGCAAGGGCCAGAAGCGCCGATGGCAGCTGTCGGCGCAGATCGACATGGCCATTCATGGCGTAGTGGATGGTCGCCGAAGCGGTGCCGAAAATGCCCTGCAGCTTGTTGGTTCCAAGTGCTGCGACGGGCGGGAAGCCGGCAAGCAGCAGGGCCGGGATGGTGATCAGCCCGCCGCCGCCGGCTATCGAATCGACAAAGCCGGCTGCAAAGGCGGCGAAGGCAAGCATGATGACGGTCTGGGTAGCGAGGTCGAGCATCGGGATTTTCTGAACATTCCGGCGGGAAAGGTGGTGCCGCGCCTTCTCATGGCCATCCGGTTTGCGCAAGGCCGATTCCGCGCTACGTCCATCCAAGCGCGTTGCGCTTGGATTTCCTGTGGTGCATGTCATTATCTCAGTACCGCTGCGCAGTTTTGGGTCATGTGCGCTGGGCGGGCTCGGGAAAGGGACACTGTTGGCGATGGCATTGCTCGACCAGATACGCTCGATCTTCGATGGTGACCCCGGCGTGCGCAAGGTTGCCGACGACCCCGTGCTGTCGGCGGAACTCTTGATGCTGTTTCGCATGATCCTGGCCGACGGCTCGGTTTCGGAGAGCGAAATGGTCGCCTTCCGGCGCATCTGCAAGGACGCCTTCGGCATCCCGGAAACCAGCATCGACGCGGTCATCGAATATCTCAATGATTTCGGCTACGAGACCAACGGTTCGCAAGCCATGGCGCTGTTCCGCGATCTCGATGTCGAACGGCGCAAGTTGCTGGCGCTCCACATGGCGGAGATCGCCAAAGCCGATTCCAAACTGGCCGAGAGCGAAGTGCGGCTGTTGCGCCGCACGCTCGATTTGCTCGACATCAGCCCGGTCGATGTGGTGAAGCCGGAGGAGTGAGGCAGACCAGGGGCAACGGCCGCCCGGCCGGGTCCCCGCTGCTTCGCAGCGTCCCAGCGTTCGTGACCTTTCATCGTGCCACTGGCACGATGAATTCGCTGCGCGAACCGGTCACTCACCCCTGTTCCTGCATACGGTGAGCGATCGCCCGATGCAGATCGGGCGCAGCCGCGACCAGCGCCCTGGCCGCCTCCGACTGCGGATGATCGAGCACGTCGCCGGTCTTGCCGCGCTCGACGATCCTGCCGTCATGCATGACCAGCACCTCATCGGTGATGGCGCGGGCGACGGTCAAATCGTGAGTGATGAAGAGATAGCCAATGCCGAGCTTCTGGTTGAGCTCTGCGAACAGATCGAGGATCTGGGCGCGGATCGAGACGTCGAGCGCCGAGACCGGCTCGTCGGCGACGACCAGCTTCGGCCTGGTGATGATGGCGCGGGCGATCGACAGGCGCTGGCGCTGGCCGCCGGAAAACTCATGCGGATATTTGTCCATGTCGCTGGTGCCGAGGCCGACCTCGTGCAGCGCATGCGCCACCATCTCGCGCCGCTCGGCCGGTGTCGGCTTCGTCTCCAGTACATGCAGCGGCTCGGCGACCAGTTTTACGACCTTCTGGCGCGGGTCGAAAGAGCCGTAGGGATCCTGGAACACCACCTGCATGTCGCGCCGCGCGGCTTTGAGCTCCGCCTCGCTTTTGCCGGTGATGGTCTCGCCGCGAAAGCGGATCGTTCCCGATGTCGATTTGTCGAGCGCCAGGATCATGCGGGCAAGCGTTGACTTGCCGCAGCCGGAGCGGCCGACCAGCGCCACCGATTGGCCCGGCGCCAGCGACAAGGAGACGTCGTCGACAGCGCGGATCGGGGGAGCGGGTTTGAACAGGGATGTACGCCGCCCGGGATAGTCGCGGGTCACGCCTTCGACCTCAAGCAGCGGTTTGCCCTGGCCGGTGGCGTGAACTTTGGCGCGCGCGGGCACGTGCATCGAGGCCAGCGCCAGCTGGCGCGTGTAGGGATGCAGCTGTTCCGACAGCGTGCGTGCGGTGTCGCCGGCTTCCATCACCTCGCCATTGCGCAGAATGGTGATGCGTTCGGCCATTTCGGTGACGACCGCGAGATCGTGCGAGATCAGAAGCAGGCCCATTCGGTTTTCGCTGACAAGGCCGCGCAAGAGGTCGAGGATCTGCGCCTGCAGCACCACGTCGAGCGCCGTGGTCGGCTCGTCGGCGATGAGCAGCTTGGGTTTCAATGCGCAGGCAATGGCGATGACGACGCGCTGGCGCTGGCCGCCCGACAATTCGTGCGGATAGCGCGACAGCGGGAATTTGGCCTCCGGCAGGCCAACCCGGTCGAGCATTTTGCGCGCGCGGTCTTCGGCGTCGGCACGGCTTGCCCTAGTGTGCCAGCGTATGCCTTCGGCGACTTGCTCGCCGATGGTCTTGACCGGGTTGAGCGCCGTCATCGGCTCCTGGAACACCATGCCGATGTCGTCCCCACGCAGCGCGCACATCTGGTCCTCGGTTGCGGCCAGAATATCGATGCCGTCGAAGGTCACGCGGCCGGTGGCGCGCGCCGCATGCGGCAGAAGCTGCATGATCGTCAGCGCCGTCATCGATTTGCCGGAACCGGATTCACCGACCAGGCCCATCACCTCGCCGGGCGCGACGGAGAGCTCGACCCCTTTCAGGATCGGCGCGTCGCCGATCGCCAGCGACAGGTTCTCGATCTGCAGCAGGCTCATCGCTGCCGCCGCGATTTCGGGTCGAGTATGTCGGCGATGCCGTCGCCGAGCAGATTGAGCCCAAGCACGGTGACGACAATGGCCATGCCGGGGAAGATCGCCATCCACGGCGCCACCACCATGCGCGTCTGGGCGTCGAACAGCATGCGGCCCCAGCTCGGCATTGGCGGCTGGGCGCCGAGGCCGACATAGGAGAGACCGGCTTCGGCCAAAATGCCGAGCGCGAACTGGATGGTGCCTTGCACCAGAAGCAGCGTGGCGATGTTGGGCAGCACGTGCTCGATTGTAATCTGCGTCTTGCTCTTGCCGGCGGCGCGCGCGGCGAGGATGAACTCGCGTGGCCAGATCGCCAGCGCGCCGGCGCGGGCGACGCGCGCAAACACCGGGATGTTGAAGATGCCTATCGCGATGATGGCGTTGATGGCGCCCGGTCCGAAGATGGCGGTGATCATGATCGCCGACAAAAGCGCCGGAAAGGCGAAGACAAGGTCGTTCAGCCGCATCAGCGCCTCGTCGACGAACCCGCCGCGCGCCGCGGCGAAGGCGCCGAGCGGCACGCCGACGCCCATGCCGATGCCGACCGCGACCAGCGCCACGGCAATTGAGTTGCGGGCGCCGACCATGATCATCGACAGGATGTCGCGGCCGAAATGATCGGTGCCGAACCAGTGCGCCGCAGAGGGCGCGAGCGTCTTGTCCGAGATCACCAGTTTGGTCACGTCGTAGGGCGTCCAGACGTAGGAGATGACCGCTATTGCAGCCACCAGCACCGTGATGGCGAAGCCGATGAGGAAGGAGCGGTTGCGGAAGGCCTTGGCCAGAATGCTGCCCAACGTCTCCTGCGGGATGTCGATGTGCAGCGTCATTGCCGGCCTCGAAGGCGCGGATCGACGATGGCGTAGGAGACGTCGACAACGAGGTTAACGGCAATGACGGCGACGACCAGCAGCATGACGATGCTTTCCACCACGATCAGGTCGCGCTGAGTGATCGCCTGGAACACCAGCCGTCCCAGACCAGGCAGATAAAAGACGTTCTCGATGATGATGGTGCCGGCGAGCAGGAAGGCGAATTGCAGGCCCAGAATGGTCAGAACCGGGATCATCGCGTTGCGCAGCGCGTGCCGCCATAGTACGGCGCGATAGGGCAGGCCCTTGGCGCGGGCGGTGCGGATATAATCCTCGTTCAGCACCTCGAGCAGCGCGGAGCGGGCAACGCGCGCCAGGATCGCGGCCTGCGGCAGAGCGAGGGCGATGGCCGGCAGCAGCAGCGATTTCAGCGCCGGCCAGGCGCCGGCGCTCCAGCCGGGAAAGCCGCCGGCCGGCACCAGCCGCAACCAGACGGCAAAGAGGTAGATCAGCATCAGCGCGAACCAGAAGTTCGGCACGGCGACGCCGAGCTGCGCGGCACCCATGGCAATCGTGTCACCGGCGCGGCCGCGCCGACTGGCGGAATAGAGCCCGACCGGAATGGCAATGATGGTGGACAGCGTCAGCGCGATCAGCGCCAGCGGCAGGGAAACCGCCATGCGCTCGCGGACAAGGTCGATGACCGGCACCGAATAAGTATAGGAGCGGCCGAAATCGAGGCTGAGCAGACCGCCGACCCAATGGAGGTAGCGCAGGAGAAGCGGCGCGTTGAGGCCCATCTGGTTGCGCAGGAGTTCGACCTGCTCGGCGCTGGCGTTGAGGCCCAGCATCAGCCGCGCCGGGTCGCCGGGCAGGATTTCGAGCACGGCGAAGACGACCATCGACGCCAGGATCAAGGTTGCGATCGCGATGGCGAGGCGTTTGAGGAGGTAGGCGGTCATTGCGGCGGGAATGGTGCGTTGCCAAGTGCGATGACTGAGCAAAGGCAGCGTTCTGTCACACCCCCCTCTGTCCTACCGGACCCGGCCCTTCGCTGTCGCTTCGGGCGTTCATTGTTCGGAAAGCCAAGCAGTTGGCTTTCCGTCCGCTGCCCGGACCACTCCTCACCCCCCGCAAGGGGGGAGATCAGCAGTTTCCGTGTCGTCGACCAGCGTTCAACGTTCGCGATAGGCGAAAGCGGAGATGATAGCCCGATCTCCCCCCTTGCGGGGGAGATGCCCGGCAGGGCAGAGGGGGGTGTGCCGGAGCGCAAACGCCGCCCTTTGGCCCGCCGCCTCAATCCGCCCACTTCACCTTGGTCAGGTCATTCGCCTGGATCGGCGCGTTTTCCCACAGGCCCTGCAGCTTGGCGTCCCAGACGCCGACCTTCGGCAGTTCATAGAGGAACCCCACCACGGCGTCGTCGGCCAGGATCTTCTGGGCCTCGCCGAGCAGCGTGTTGCGCTTGGCGTCGTCGGAGGTGAGGTTCAGCTCGGCGATGATCTTGTCGAACGCCGGATTGTCGTAGTTGAAGTAATAATCCTTGCGCGAGTAGATATCGATGTCGTTGGGCTCGGTGTGGGAGACGATGGTCAGGTCGTAATCCTTCTTGGTGAACACCTGGTCCAGCCACTGCGCCCATTCGACCGGAATGATTTCGAGGTCGATGCCGACGTCGCGCAGCTGCGAGGCGATGATCTCGCCGCCAAGCCGTGCGTAGGAAGGCGGCGGCAGTTTCAGCGTCGCCTTGATGCCGTTTTCAAGGCCGGCCTGCTTCAGCAACTCCTTGGCCTTGTCGACATTGTGCGGGTAGAGGCCGGTGAGGTCGACATAGGCCTTGCTGGCGGGCGACATGTGCGAGCCGATCGGCACGCCGAGGCCGGCCGAGGCGCCGTCGATGATCGCCTTGCGGTCGAGCGCGAAGGCAATCGCCTGCCGCACCTCGAGCTTGTCGAAAGGCGGCTTCTTGTTGTTGATCGCCAGAATGGTCTCACCCTCGGTCGAGCCGACCACCACCTTGAAGCGCGGATCGTCCTTGACCTGCGCGACGCTGTCGGGATCGAAGAAAGGGAAAGCCTGGATGTCGCCGGAGAGCAGCGCCGGCACGGCGGCAGCAGCGTCGGGAACGATGCGGAACTCGGCCTTGTCGAGGGATACCGGGGCGCCCCAGTAAGTGTCCGATTTCACCAGCGTGATCGACGAGCCCTTGGCCCAGCTCTGGAATTTGAACGGGCCGGTGCCGATGGGCTTTTCCTTGTTGGTGTCTGCGCTCTCGGGCGCCACGATCACCGCGTCGCCCCAGCCCATATTGTAGAGGAACGACCCCTGCGGGTTCTTCAGCGTCACCTTGACCGTCGTCGGATCGACGACTTCGACCGTATCGATGGCGGCGAACAGGGCCTTTTGCGCGTTTACGGAATTGTCGGCGCGGGCGCGGTCGAGCGAGAACTTCACGTCGCCGGCGTCGAAATCGCTGCCGTCATGGAATTTGACGCCGGTGCGCAGCTTGAAGGTGTAGACCTTGCCATCGTCGGAAATGGCCCAGCTCTCGGCGAGGTCGGGCAGCACTTCGCCATTCGGGCCGATGCGGGTCAGGCCCTCGAAGACGTTGGCGTAGAGCACTTCGTCGATCGCCGCGGCAGCACCGGCGGTCGGATCGAGATGCGGCGGCTCGAGCGGAATGCCGATCACCAGGTCGGTGCGTGCGGCAAATGCCTGACTGCCGGCCAGTGCCAGCACCGTGGCGGCAAGAATGGTTTTCCACAATTTCATCGTGCAACTCCCAAATGCTCGAACCCTAGTGCGATAGAAGCGTGATTTCGAGGTGGAGTAAATTGCGTTTCGTGCTCCGCAGCGGCGCGGGGAGGAATGTTTTTTCAGCGAAGCCGATGGTTCAGTCCGCGGCCGTGCCCCTGAGCAGCACATTCAGCCCGATCGCCATCACCTTGGCCGACTCCACCATATCAGAGATACCGACCCATTCGTCGGGCCGGTGGGCGAGATCCAAAATGCCCGGGCCATAGGCGATGCAATCATGGATGTGGCCGATGCGGGCGATGTGTTTCTGGTCGTAAGTACCTGGTGAAATGACATAATCCGGCTCGCGGTCGAAGATCGCCATGATGCCTTGCGCCACCGCCTTGACCACTGGCGCATCGCGCTCGGTCATCAGCGGCAGCACCTCCATCAGGTCGCGAATCTCGTAGTCGAACTTATTGCGCCCGCGTTTCAGCCGGTCGAGGATATCGGTCACCTCGCTCTTGACCGTGGCAAGGTCCTCCTCGAGCAGGAAGCGGCGGTCGATGGTCAGCCGGCAAGCGTCGGGCACGTTGGGTGAGGGCAGGCCGGGGCGGAAATCCTCGGTCTGGCCGCCATGGATCGAGTTGATGTTCATGGTCGAGCGCTTTGCGCCTTCGGGCACGACAGGCATGCGCGTCACCTTGCGGTCGAGCGCCGGAAAAAGTTCATCCTCGAAGGCCTGCAGCACGGCGCCCATGTGGCGCACGGCATTGTCGCCGAGGAACGGCATCGAGCCATGCGCGATCTCGCCCTTGGTCTCGATCTCCGCCCACCAGACGCCGCGATGGCCAAGACAGATGCGGTCCTTGTTCAGCGGCTCGGGGATGATGACGTGGTCGACCTTGGGTTTCGAGAAATAGCCAAGCTTCGCCAGATGCGCGACGCCGCCGAAGCCGCCGGACTCCTCATCGACCGTGCCCGAAATTTCGATGGCGCCGGGAAAGTCGGGGAAAACCTCCATGAAGGCTTCCGCCGCGATGATCGAGGCGGCCATGCCCCCTTTCATGTCGCAGGCGCCGCGGCCGTAGATCTTGCCGTCCTTCACCACCCCGGCAAAGGGATCGACGCTCCAGCCTTCGCCGGCTTCGACCACATCGATGTGCGAGTTGAAATGGACACAGGCCCCAGGCGAGCGGCCGTCGAAGCGGGCGACGACATTGACGCGGGGATAGCGGTCGGTGTCGCCGGGCGTGCCTTCGGCGCGGATGAATTCGGTTTCGAAGCCAAGCCTGGCTAGGCGCGCACCGATATATTCGGCGCAGGGGCGATAGGCTTCGCCAGGCGGGTTGATGGTCGGGAAGCGGATCAGGTCGGCGGTCAGTGCGACCAGGTCATCAACACGGGCGTCTATCGCTTTGAAGAGTCGTTCGTTCATTCCCGGATTTGAGCAGGCAAGGGGGTGGTTTTGCAAGCATCGCGCCACTGGCGCCGAAACTTCGTGTCGCAGCGGCAACTATGGCGGGAAAATCGCTCAAATTCGCTGCTTTAGATTGGCGAATTTATCAAGGAGTGTGTGTTAGATCACTCACCTGTCGTTAAGAAGATGAAAAACACCGTGATGACAGAGCAGGCAAGGGGCATCAAAGGGGTTTGATCTCATGACTAAAATCGTTCTCATGGCAGCTGCTTTTGCTGCGATGCTGTTTGGCACGTCCATCGAAAGCAGGGCTGCCTCGCTGGTGGCTAGCATCGACGTCTCGTCGCAGACCATGACCGTCAGCCAATACGGCCAGGTGCTTTATCGCTGGAGCGTGTCGACCGCCCGCAGTGGCTATTTCACGCCGCGCGGCACCTATCGGCCGCAACGCACGGCGCGGATGTGGTATTCGAAGAAATACCACATGTCGCCAATGCCTTACTCGGTGTTCTTCCATGGCGGCTACGCCATCCACGGCACCGGCGCGGTCAGGCAGCTAGGGCGTCCGGCATCGCATGGCTGCGTGCGGCTGCACACCGCCAATGCCGCGATGTTCTATGCGATGGTGCGGGAAGTCGGCTTCGGCAATACGCGGATCGTTGTGACGAACTGAGGCTTTCGACAACTTAAGATTGACGCTGCCCCTGGCCGGTGGCGTTGGCCTGTCCACGCCGGCGGCGACGCCGGCCTGAGATTTCCCACCTTTTGTGGAACCACATCCACTGTCCCGGATCTTCGCGCACCCAGCGCTCGACCACGTTGGCGAGCAGTTGGGTGGTGGCCGCGACATCGACGCTGCCGCTTTCATTGCGCGGCAAGGTCAGCTTGTCCTCGATCTCGAGGCGGAAGCGATTTCCCGGCAGTCGCACGCATCGCGCCGGATAGACGTCGCAATCATAGTGGCGGGCGAGCATGCCCAGAACCGGATTGCTCTGGCATGGGCGATTAAAGAAGATCGTCTCCAGTCCGCTGGAGAATTTCTGGTCGACCAAAACGCCGATATTGCCGCCTTTCTCCAGAATCGACGCCAGCGCAAAGGAGGCGCCGGTCGAAGACGGCAGCAAGGCGCCCATGCTCGAACGCCGTGTCGAATGGATGTAATCGGCGAGGTAAGGATTGTTGGGCGGACGAAACAGCGCCGTGATCTTCATGCCGAACGTCGCGGCTGCCACGGGCAGCAGCTCGAAATTGCCGAGATGGCCGGTGAACAGGATATGCGGTTTGTCCTCGCCAGCTATCTGATGGAAATGATCGGCGCCACCGACTTCGACGCGGCCGGGCGTCGCTGCGTTCGGATCATAATCGAAGAGCGCGTCAAGAAAGATGTATTCGGCGGCGAGCCGGGCCATGTTGCCCCACATGTCGGAGGCGATGGCCTCGATCTCGACATCGCTCTTTTCGGGATAGGCAAGGCGCAGATTGTTGATGGCGACACGGTGGCGCCCGACCCGCGGACCGATGCGGCGTGCGGCGCGGTCGGCAAAATTGAGCGCGCTGTCGGCGGGCAAAAGGCGCAGCAGCGAAATGATCGTCATCGCCGCACGCGCAACCAGCCAGTGCTCCATCTGGCGCAGCCGCCTGCCATAGCGGAACATGAAGTCCCGGCGGGCTTTCTTGAACACCTTGCCGACCATAGTCCTAAGAAACGCGCAGGATGATCTTGCCGAACACGTCGCGGCCTTCCATGCGCTTCAGCGCGGGGTCGATGCCGTCGAAGCCGACCTCGGTGTCGATAACAGGTGCTACCTTTCCCGCCGCCATCTTCTGCATGGCGTTGGCCATGTTCTCCATGCGGCAGCCGAAGGACCCGAGCAGCTTCAGCTGCTGCTGGAACAGCTGCATCAGATTGATCTGGGTCGACACGCCGGAGGTCGAGCCGCAGGTAACGAGGCGGCCGCCGCGCTTGAGGCACAGCATCGAGGCGGCAAAGGTGTCGGCGCCGACATGTTCGAACACGACATCGACGCCCTTCTTCCTGGTGAGCTTGCGCACGACGCCTTCGAAACGATCGTCGCGGTAGTTGATGACATGGTCGGCTCCGAGCGCCTTGGCCTTGTCGATCTTGTCGTTGGAGCCGACCGTGGTGATGATGGTGCAACCCATGCGCTTGGCCAGCTGGATCGCCGCCGAGCCGATGCCGGAGCCCCCGGCATGGATGAGGATGGTTTCGCCGGGCTGCAGCTTGGCATTGTCGAACAGCATGTGCTCGACGGTGCCGAAGGTAACGGGTGCGACAGCCGCGCCGACATCGCTCACGCCGGGAGGAGCAGGGACCAGCAGGCGCGCCGGCAGGTTGATCTTCTCCTGCGCAAAGCCGTCGAGATGGAAGCCGTGGACGCCCGAGACATGTTCGCAGAGATTGTCACGGCCTTCGCGGCAGGCGCGGCAAAGGCCGCAGGTGCGCGCGCCGTAGATCGACACCAATTGTCCGGGCAGCAGGCTGGAGACGCCGGGGCCGACAGCCTCGACCTCGCCGGAGGCCTCGGCGCCGATGACCAGCGGCAGCTTACGCTTGGCGAAGGCCATCCCACGCCAGCCCCAGACGTCGATATGGTTCAGCGCCACCGCCTTGATGCGCAGCGTGACTTCGCCCAATGCGGGGGGCGGCGGGGGCGGCAGGTCCACCGTTTCAAGACGGCGGTCCTCGATAAGTTGCAGTGCGCGCATGGGGCCTGTCAGTTCAGTCTGGCTGAAAAAGGTCGCTTAGACCGGTTCCCGCGCCATGACAAGGCAGGTGTTCTGGCCGCCGAAGCCGAACGAGTTCGAGAGCACGGTGCCGACTTCGGCATTGCGCTTCTTGTTGGGCACCACGTCGAGCACGATTGCCGGGTCGGGATTGTCGTAGTTGATGGTCGGCGGAATCACGCTTTCGCGCATGGTCATCAGCGAAAACGCCGCTTCGACAGCACCCGCCGCCGACAGCGTGTGGCCGATCATCGACTTGTTCGACGAGACCGGCATCGAGCCGATGCGATGGCCGAACACGGTCGACAGCGACAGATGCTCCATCTTGTCGTTTTCCGGTGTCGAGGTGCCGTGAGCGTTGACGTAGTCGATCTCGTCCTTGCTCAGGCCGGCATCGGCAAGGGCGGCGCGGACTGCTGCGATCGCCGGCGAACCGTCGGGCTTGGAACGGGTGCGATGGAAATCGTCGGCCTTTTCACCGCAGCCGCGCAGGATGCCGAGAACGCTGGCGCCCCGGGCAAGGGCTGCCTCAAGCGATTCCAGCACCAGAGCGCCGGAGCCTTCCGCCAGCACAAAGCCGTCGCGGTCCTTGGAGAAGGGTTTTGACGCCTTTTCAGGGATGTCATTGTGGGTCGACAGCGCCGAGAGCAGCGAAAAGCGGATCAGCGCCTCGGCGGTTGCCGAACCGTCGGCGCCGATGGACAGCGCCCGGTCGCATTCGCCGCGGCGGATCGCCTCGACGCCGAGCTGGATGGCGGTGGCGCCCGAAGCGCAGGCCGTCGACAGCGTGATCGGCAGGCCACGCGTGCCAAAGCGGTCGGCCAGCCGGTCGGCGATCGCTCCGAACTGCGTGGTTGCGAACGTATCCGTTTCCCTCAGCCCGCGCGCCACCCTGAGCAGCCTTTCGGCGCCGGCGCCCTGGCCGTCGGAATTGTAGAGCGCGAAGCGGTCGTGCCAGTCGAGTTCGACCGGCGGCGAGGCGAGGAACAGAGGCCCGCCAAAATCAGAGGAATCGAGGCCGGATTCGGCCACGGCCTCATTCGCGGCGGTTTCGGCCAGTTCGTAGGTCAGCAGGCTGGCGCCTTTGGAGCTTGAGTCGAGGAAATCGACCATGCCGGAGATGCGGGTGTTGAGGTGGTCGACGGGAAAGCGGGTGATCGGGTGGATGCCCGATGTGCCGGAGGTCAGTGCCGCCCAGTTATCGGCCTTGCCGATGCCGAGCGACGTTACCACGCCGATGCCGGTGACGGCGACGATCGGCCTGCCCATGTGATCTCTGAGATTGGCCATCCGGAACCTCTTAACTTTGCAGCACGATCGCGCAGCGCTGCTTCAAGCAGCGTTGACCAGCGCCATGCCCTCGAATTGGTGATAGCCGATCGCCGTTGCGAGCACGGTTTCGGGAATGCCTTCGAACGGCTTCTCGGCCGCGGCGTCGAATACGGGGTAGGCGGCCTTGCGGTCGACGGCCAGGGCGGCGAGGGCGACCGCGAATGGAAACTGCGCTTCCTTCATATGCCCGGTCAGCGTGGCGAAGCCGCGCGCCGATATCGCCGGATTGGCATCCAGCGCTGACTTTTCGGCTGACGTTGCGGTATGCGCCCCGGATGCGCCCGACAGGGCCAGCAACTTGCCGTTCGGGAGAGCCGCCTGTTTGAGCAATGCCGCGATCTCGGCGTCAAGCTCGCCGCGCGAGCGCCGGGCGCGGCCTGAGACGACCGGTCCGAGCTCGGCATAGATTTTCCGCCCACGCCTTTGCGCGTGTTCGCGCTGCTCCAGCACCAGGAAGGCGCCGCCGGAGCCGGAGACCAGGCCGCCGCCCTCGGCGCCCTGTCTCTGCCAGACCGGCTTCCATGGGCCGCGATGCAGATAACCGGCCAGCTCATAACCGAGCAGCATGTCGGAATGTTCGGTCTGGAAGGCGCCGCCGACCAGTATGTGCGTCGACTGTCCGGAGCGGATGCGCGCGGCGGCGGTCTCGACGGCGGCGACGCCGGCACCTTCCTCGCCCATGAAGGTCCTCGACGATCCCGTCACCTTGTGGACGATGGAGATGTTGCCGGCGAGCAGATTGGAGAGCTGGGCCAGGAAAAGCGTCGGCCGCAATTCGGTGGTCAGTTTCTCGTTGAGCAGCACGTCGCGGTCGTTGCGGCTCTCGGACGCTGCGAGGATGGCGGCATCGACCGCCTCGTCTCGCTCGCCGCCGCCGGCAGCGACAACCATGTCCATGGTCGTGCAGAGCTCGTCATTGCCCTTGATGCCGGCGTCGTCCAGCGCCATGCCGGCGGCATAGGTGCCCAGCCTCTGCCATGTTTCCATCTGCCGCTGGTCGCCGCGCTTGGCGATCTGCAGGTTCCAGTCGATCTCCGGCAGGGGATGCACGGTGTAGGGCGCAAAGCGCGCGGATTCGAGCACCGGCTGCAGGCCGGGCTGCGCCAGCTTCTGCCAGTGGGTATCCGGACCCTCTCCCAGCGAGGAGACAAGGCCGATACCGGTGATGACGACGTCGCGAGGGCTGCTCATGAGCGGCTTTGTGGGTCAGGCGGCGCAGCCCGTCAAGGCCGCGCGCCAGCCGATATCAGGCGGTCTTGGCGGCGACCAGCGCGTCGATCTTGGCGCACAGGTTCTTCATGACGAAGTAATCGTCGGTCGAAGCCTTGCCGTCATTGACTTCCTGGGTCCACTTTTCCAGCGGCACCTTGATGCCGAATTCCTTGTCGATGGCAAAGACGATATCGAGGAAATCGAGACTGTCGATGCCGAGATCGTCGATCGTGTGGCTCTCGGGAGTGATGGTGTCGATATCGATCTCGCTGGTGTCGGCAATGATCTTGGCGACTTTGTCGAACGTGGTGGACAAGGGCTCTTCCTTCGGTTGCGGGCGGAATCTGTCCGCATCTGGTTTGGGCGCTGTCTAATCGGTTTTTCCCGGCAGGAAAAGGCCTGATGCGCGGGGCGCAGATGGTATGGCCTTCCCATAAAGACAAGAAGGGCTGCCCGACAAGCCGGCGGCCCTTCCAGTTGACGTTACGTCAGATCAGTTTTTAGGGAGCTTGACCACTGGCTTTCTCAGAACGTGACGCGGCCGAGCACGCGCAAGCCATCGCCCTGCGGCTCGACCACCACCGCTTCGCCCTCGCGCGGCGAGACGCCGGTCAGCGCGACGATGTTTTCGAGATGCGTGACCATGACCAGATTGTCGGAACCGGTGTAGGCGCGGATTTCCTTCATCACCGCGTCGAGCTGCGCGGCCTTCTCGGTCGGATCGCTCCTCAGGAGGTCGAGCGGCGCAAAAAGCTCCGGCTCCGCTTCGAAGGCGATGCGGGCAGTGTCGAGGCAGCGGCAATATCGGCTGGACAGCACCCGCTCGATGGGGGCGGCGCGGGCGCCGAACAGCGCGCCGATCTTGCTCGCCTGCTGCTTGCCGCGCGCCGATAGATTGACCTGGGTGGCACAGTTGTCGATGACGAAATTGGCGGGGTCGGTGGTGCCGGTGACCAGTGCGTGGCGAAGCAGCACGACATGGCCGCCGTCACGCAGCAGCGCCCAGCCGGCGTCGGTCGCGTGGGCGACGGCGGGAACAGCAAGCAGGAACAGCGACAGCACAAATCGAATCATCGAAACCTTTCCGGGAGCCGGATGCCGCTCCGGTCATTCTGATATAGGGATCGGAAAGCCGGCACAAAGACAAGCGAAAGGCGAACCCTCGGTTCGCTTCACATTTTCGCCATTTGCTTCTTCGCCAGCTCGATCTTCTGATCGGTGAGCGGGATAGGGATCGTGTAGCCGGCTTCGGTGAAGCCCTGCTTGGCGTTCTCGAAGAATTCGATCGCCTTGAGATATTCCGGCTTGCCCGCGCCATAGCTGGCGCGGTTCCAGTGGACGTCGCCGATATTGTTCTGCTCGAAGGCCCACTGCAGCGGCTGACTTTCGCGCGTAAACACCTTCAGCGCCGCCGTGAACGCCGCTTCGGCGTCGTTGAGATATTTGTCGGTCCGCTGGAGATTGCCGAGGTTGAGCAGGCTCATACCGATGCCATTTTGAGCGTTGGCCCAGTCGACCGGCGCGGCCTCGATGGTGAGTATTTCGAGCGCTGCCCGCCGCGCCGCAATCGAATCCTGCAGGGTCTTGGCATCGCCATTGCTCATGCTCAACCAGTGCAGCGTCGAGCCCAGGCCGGCCTGGGCCATTGCCCATTGCCGCGGGTTCGTCTCGCGCTTGTACTCGCGCAACGCATTGCCGTAGGCGTCGACCGCCTCGCTGTAATGCTCGGGCTTGTCGGTGACGCCGCCGAGAAGCTGCAGCGTGTTGCCGAGATTGTAGTAGCTCATCGCCCAGTCCTGCGGGAACTTCCGCCTGACATAGACCTGCCGTGCCGCCTGGAAGGCTGCCGCCGACTGTTCCAGCTTGGCCGCATCACGGGTGCGCTGACCAAGGGTCTGATAGATCGATCCAAGATTGTTCTGGGCTGACGCCCAGTCCATCGGGAAGCGCTTGCGGGTAAACACCGTCAGAGCGTCGTTGTAGGCAGCTGCAGCTTCTTCCAGCGTAGCCGTGCCCATATCGAAGCGGGCGATACCGCTCAGCGCATTGCCCAGGTTGAGGCGGCTGGTCGCCCAGGACACCGGGAAGGTTTCGCGGGTTCGCACTTCCAGCGCGGCGCGGAAAGCGTTGGCCGCCTCATTGATCTTGGCCTTATCGTTGAGCTGGATGCCAAAGGTGACCAGCGTGTTGCCGAGATTGTTCTCGATCATCGCCCATTCTACCGGCGTTTTTTCGCGCGTGTATTCCTCAAGCGCCAGCCGGTAGGCGGCTTCGGCCTGCTTAAGATGCTCGCCGGTGGGTTCGCGTTCGGAGAGCGCATAGAGGGCGAGGCCAAGATTGTTCTGCGAAGAGGCCCAGTCCAAAGGCAGCTTGTCGCGCGGGCGCTTCTCAAGGGTGGCGCGCGTCGCCGCCACCGCTTCATTGAGACGCTTCGGGTCGCTCTCGCGTTCGCCGATCTTCAGAAGCACATTGGCCAGGTTGTTCTGCGCAGCGGCCCAGTTGCGATCATCTTTCTCGCGCTCGAAAACGGCAAGCGAACCGCGGAAGATCTGCGCTGCCTCTTCCAGATGCGCGGTCTCGGTTTCGCGTTCGCCGATGGTTTGCAGCACGACCGCCATGTTGTTGCGAGTGATTGCCCAATCGCGGTTCTGTTCGCCATTGGGAATGAAGTTCAAGATGACATGATAGGCCTCGATGGACTGTTGTAGTGCATCGAGGTCGCCGGTGGCGTAGCCATAAGCGTTCAGCGCCTCGGCCTCCTGGTTCTTGTAGTTCCAGCGCAGCTTTTCGTCCCACTTCTCGACCAGCGAATACGCCTTGGCATAGTCGTTGGCGGCGGATTTGTAGTCGAAGACCAGCGCGGCGGCGTCGGCGCGTTTGGCATAGATGGCGGCGTCGGCGATGCGCTTTTGCCGGAGCAGGTCCTCGGCCTCGTCCACCGCACCGCTGTTTTCCTCGATCCGGCCGACCGCGTCGTCGAGGAATTTGCGCGCCGTCACCATGGCGCCCTGGCCTATGGCCTTGTCGGCGGATGCGACCAGGCGACTGATCTCGGGATCGTCGGTGCGTAATGCGGCGCGCTCGGCCATCATCTTCTTCAGACGCTCAGCCTGGCTGTCCAGCACCTTCTGCAGGTCGTTGGGATCCTCAGGGATCTTTTCCGTGCCGAGCGCCTTGAGCACGCCGTAGAGCGCGTCAAGGGGCACGCCGTCCTGGAGAGAAGCCAACTCGACCTGAGCCCGTTTGGGATCGGGCAGGTCGGAAATGGTCAGCAGCAATTGCCGCCGCTCACCGGTGATCAGCCCGTCGTCGCCGGTCTGTTCCGGCGGCGCGACGCCGAAATAGAGCAGGCGACGCAGGCTCTCGCTGACCCAGGGGCGCTGCTTTGCCTTGGTGTCGAGATAGACTTCCTCGGTGACCATGCGCATGACCGAGCCGAACTCGGTGCCTTTCATCGCCGTGAGGTGGCGCAGCAGGGCGGATGCATAAGGGCTGTTTTCGCCCGCGGCGCCATCGAGCGCCGGACGACCCGGCTCGGCGGCGAAGCCGACCACGGTTCCCAGGCTGGCATCATCCACTGAGGCACTGGCAAGCGCCTTGGCGCCGCGCACCGGTTCCAGCCCGCCGGCGCCGACAGGCTCGGCGGAAGCCGTCGGCCCGCGTCGCACGACCGCGTCCGGCGGAAACGGGTTGGTGCGGCAGGCGTCAAGCAGCACGATCGTCACCGGCACGGTCCTTTTCAGCTCGTCCATGACGGCTGAAATCGGCACCAGCGCCTCACCGGCATTTTTCAGCGACGAGACGTCGGCGTCGACCGGCACCAGATAGTTCTCGCCGCCCGCCTCGATGCCGTGGCCGGAATAATAGATGAAGGCGACGTCGGCGCCTTCGGCGTCCTCGACAAACCGATCGAGATCGCGCTTCAGCTTGGCGGCATCGCGATCGGTGACGTTGCGGGCGTCGAAGCCGAGGTCGGTCAGCATCTTGGCCATGTCGCGGGCGTCGTTGGCCGGGTTGGCAAGGGCTGCGATGTGTTCGTATTTCGACTGGCCGATGATCAGCGCCACGCCCTTGAGACTTTTGGTCTCCGCAACCGCAAGCACCGTCGCGGCAAGGCAAAACAGCCCGGCGACGAAAGCCGTCAGCCACGCCTGTCTGAAATGACGCTGTTTCGGCGTCGCAACCATTCGCTGTGTGTCCGCCCTGATGATCCCAAGCCTGTATAGCGCTGCCACCCGACCATGATCAAATTCAGGCGCCGAGCGGATCGAGGATCAGTTTCTGAAGATCATGCGATTGCGCTGGAATCCGGGCTCGCCTATCCCTGAAAAATGTCTCCGCTCACCGAAACCGTTCTTTTCGTCTTCAGCCTCGTCGCGCTCGGCTATGTCACCGGGCTCACCGGCTATCTGAAACCGGCCAGCGGGGACGGCATCTCCGAATTCGCCATCAACGTCGCGATGCCGCTGCTGCTGTTTCGGACGATGGTGAATTCGGATTTCCACGGCGTGGCGCCCTGGTCGCTGTGGGGTGCTTATTTCGCGGCGGTTGCAATGACATGGGCCGCCGGCCATCTGGTGACGACACGGATCTTTGGGCGGGACGCGCGCACCGGCATCGTCGGTGGAGTGTCGTCATCCTTCTCGAATGTGGTGTTGCTGGGCATTCCCTTCGTTCTCGGCGTATTCGGGTCCAGCGGATTCGAAGTGCTGTCGCTGCTCGTTTCCGTGCATCTGCCGACCATGATGATGGCTTCGATCATCATGTTCGAGATATTTGGCCGCGGCGGCAGCGAGCCCGTACACCCGCTGCGCATCATCCAGAGCTTTCTGAGAAGACTGTTCACCAATCCGTTGATCATCGGCATCCTGGCCGGGCTGGCATGGCGCCTCACCGGCGCGCCGCTGCCGAACCTTGCCATGCGACTGGCCGATGCGCTGGCTAACACCGCCGGGCCGGTGGCGCTGTTCGCCATGGGGCTCAGCCTGCGCCGTTTCGGCATTTCCGGTAACATCCGACCGGCGCTGGCGCTGTCGACGCTGAAACTGTTCCTGATGCCGGCGCTGGTGCTCGGCCTGGTCTGGCTGTTTGGCCTGCCGCCCTTGACGGCCAAAGTGGCGGTCGTGGTGGCGGCGCTGCCGTCCGGCATCAATTCCTATCTCATCGCCGTGCAGTTCAACACCGGCCAGGCGCTGGCGTCGAACCAGATGACCATCGCCACGGCAAGCGCGGTTGTTACAACCGCCTTTTGGCTGACGGTGGTGGTGCATGTCTTTGGGTAGGCTTGGTCTTCTGTAAGGCTGGTCTTTGGCAAGGCTGGTCTTTGGCAAGGCTGCGGCCCAAACTAATTTACATGTGAATTTTCTCTGGCGTTGGGCTGGCCCAAAGCCTATATGCCATCTTGCAATTGCTTGCCGGGCTTGCCCTAGGTAAAGAGCAGTGGCTTCAGCGTGTCGGCTCCGCCGCCATTGTGCACGCTCGTTCAAGAGATCCAGGAAACCGGCCCGTCAGTGCGCCGAACGGAGGCTAGACCATGCTGCAGAAAACCAGCCATTTCATGCGCCAGGCCAATCTCATCAATGGCGAATGGGTGCAGGCCGACAGCGGCCAAACGGTCGACGTCAACAACCCGGCCACCGGTCTCAAGATCGGCACCGTGCCGAAGTCGGGCAAGGCGGAAACCCGCCGCGCCATCGAAGCCGCAAGCGAAGCCTTCAAGACCTGGCGCAAGACGACCGCGCTGGAGCGCTCGAAGCTGTTGCGCAAGCTGCATGACGCGATGATGGATAATCAGGATGTGCTGGCCGAACTGCTCACCATCGAGCAGGGCAAGTCGCTCGCCGAATCCAAGGGCGAGATCGGTTCGGCTGCCGCCTACATCATGTGGTTTGCCGAGGAAGGCCGCCGCACCTATGGCGATGTCGTGCCATCGCCATGGGGCGATCGCCGCATCCTGGTGACCAAGGAGCCGGTCGGCGTCATTGCCGCCATCACGCCGTGGAATTTCCCCTCCTCGATGCTTGCCCGCAAGCTTGGCCCCGCGCTTGCCGCCGGCTGCACCGCCGTGGTCAAGCCGGCCTCGCAGACGCCGTATTCCGGCCTTGCATGGGGCGCGCTCGCCGAGGAAGTCGGCTTCCCAAAGGGCGTCATCAACATCCTGACGGGTGCTGCCGGCGAAATCGGCGACGAGATCTGCGCCAATCCGCTGGTGTCGAAGATCACCTTCACCGGCTCGACCGAGATCGGCAAGCTGCTGATCCAGAAGTCGTCCGTCACCGTCAAGAAGGTCTCGATGGAACTCGGCGGCAATGCGCCGTTTCTGGTCTTCGACGATGCCGACCTGGATCGCGCCGTCGCCGGCGCCATCACCGCCAAATACCGCAATTCAGGCCAGACCTGCGTCTGCACCAACCGCTTCCTGGTGCAGGCCGGCATCTACGACAAGTTTGTCGAGAGGCTGGCCGCTGCCAGCAATGCGCTGAAAGTTGGCTCGGGCCTGGAAGAGGGCGTGCAGCAGGGACCGCTGATCGACGTGAAGGCGGTCGAGAAGGTCGAGGAATTCATCGCCGACGCCACGTCGAAGGGTGGCAAGGTCGTTGCCGGCGGCAAGCGCCACGCGCTTGGCGGCTCATTCTTCCAGCCGACCGTCATCGCCGATGCGAAGCCTGACATGCGCTTCATGAAGGAAGAGATTTTTGGCCCGATCGCCCCGGTGTTCAAGTTCGAGACCGAAGAGGAAGCCATTGCGCTTGCCAACGACACCGAGTTCGGCCTGGCCGCCTATTTCTACACCGGCGATCTCGGCCGCGCCTTCCGGGTCATGGAAGGCCTGAAATACGGCATGGTCGGCGTCAATGAAGGCCTGATCACCACGCCGGAAGCGCCGTTCGGCGGCGTCAAGGAATCGGGCCTCGGCAAGGAAGGCGGACATCAGGGCATCGAGGACTATCTCGACACCAAATATGTCTGCATCGGGGGTCTCGGCCTCTTAAATCATTGACGGGCACGGCAGGCCGCGGGCCGGCCCTTGCCAGACGACATTCAGCCGGACTGGAGCGGTTCAGCGTTTCACGGAAACGCCGAACCGCTCCAGTTCTTTGTTTTTTGCAATTCCGGACGGAAAACCGTTTCACACTTTTCCTGGAATTGCTCTAAGTCGATAGATCGACGAATTAGCATTTGGACATAGCGATGAAGGACGGCGAAGTCTTCGGCACGACGCAGGCAGGCGAACCCGTTCGCCGTTTCACCATCCGGGGCGGCGGCGTCAGCGCCAACATCATCGGGCTCGGCGCAATCATCCAGGATCTGCGGCTCGCCGGTCACGACGCGCCGCTGGTGCTGGGCTACGACCGCTTCGAACCTTACGAGACCGACCGGGCCTTCTTCGGCGCGGTCGTCGGCCGCTATGCCAACCGCATCCGCGACGGCCGCTTCACCATTGCCGGCCAGCGCTACCAGACTGAGCGCAATTTCCTCGGCAAGCACACGCTGCATGGCGGCTCGGAGGGCTTCTTCCACCGGCCGTGGACGGTTTCGCTGCACGGCCGGGATTTTGTCACGCTGACCCTGCACGATCCCGAGGGCACGATGGGCTTTCCCGGCGCGCTCGACGTCACCTGCACCTACCGGCTGAAGATCCCCGGCACGCTCTCGATGGAACTGACCGCCACTTGCGAGGAGCCGACGCTGTGCAATCTGGCGCAGCATTCCTATTTCAATCTCGACGATGGCGGCGCCGGCGACATTCTCGACCACCGGCTGATGCTGAACGCCGGCGCCTATACGCCTGTCGATGGCGAAATGATCCCGACCGGCGTGGTCAAACCTGTCGACGGCACGCCCTTCGACTTCCGCCAGGCGCGGCCGCTGCGCATGGAAACGGAAGGCGAGCAGCTTCCCTACGACGTCAATTTCTGCCTGGCGTCAGCCCGGGGCCCACTTCACCAGGTGGCGTGGGCGCAAGGCGCCAATTCAGGCGTCGAGATGGAAGTCTGGACCACAGAGCCCGGCCTGCAGCTTTACACCGGCCAGTATGTCGCGCCGACCTCGGGCGGCCTGGACGGACGGCGCTACGAGGCGTTTTCCGGCTTTTGCCTGGAAGCGCAGACCTGGCCCGACGCGCCGAACCGGCCCTATTTCCCACAGGCCACGCTGTGGCCGGGCCAGATCTATCATCAGGTGACGGAATATCGTTTCAGGCTTCCCTAAGGTATTAGCCCTCGAAAGCGGTTCTTAGAACCTCGAAGGGCGCCAGCGCGCCTCGCACCTGGACGACAGCGGCGGCGACGCGATGCGCGCGCTGCACGGCATCCGCCGGGGCATGGCCGGCAAGCCGGGCGGCGAGATAGCCGCCATTGAAGGAATCGCCGGCGCCGGTGGTGTCGACCGGGGTGGCGACATGCTGGGCGGGAACCAGCCGCAGGGCTCCGCCAGCGGCGATCAGCGCTGGTTCCTCGCCATTCTTGACGACGACTTCGCCGACCAGTTTTCCAAACCGTTCGGCGGTCCCTTGCGGTGCCGAGTCGCCAAACAGCATCTGCTCGTCGGGAAAGGTCGGCAGCGCGATGTCGGCGACGGCAAGCGCGTCGAGGATCGCGGCTTGCGCCTCCTCGCGGCTCTGCCACAGGCGCGGCCGGTAGTTGGGGTCGAAGGCGACGAGCGAACCGGCAGCCCGCGCCTTGGCCACTTCTGCCAGCAACGTCTTGCGCGCGGCGGCATCCAGAATTGCCAAAGTGATTCCGGAAAAATACACAAGCGCCTGGTTTTCAAGGCTTTTTGCCAAGGCGGCCGGGTCCGAGGCAAGCCGCCTAGCCGCCGCGTCGCTGCGCCAATAGGTGAAGGCGCGTTCGGCGCCGGTCAAGGTGATGGCGTAGAGGCCGGGCCGCGCGCCTGGGATGACCGGGCTGGCGCCGATGTCGATGCCGTTTTCGGCGAAGAACGAAATCTGGCCCTGCGAGAAGGGATCGTCGCCGAAGGCCGAGACATAGGTCGCCGGCCGCTCGCCGCTCAGCGCATGCAGCGCCCACAGCGTGTTGAACGTGTCGCCGGCAAAGCCCATGCGCCAGTTCGGCCCGGCCTGGCCGGACAGTTCGAGCATGCATTCACCGATCGAAGCGACGCCGTCTGCTGCCATGTATCTGTCTCCGGATCAGTTCGCTGCTGTAGCTTTTTGCGGCCGGCAGCGCCATGCTTGGCGGCGGCGGTTTTTTGCGCCAGAAGCCTTTTCCCACAGAAGCGGCGGGAAGCGAATTGCTTCCCGAGACGTTATGCCCAGAAGAGGAACCGGTTTGGCATCGATATGGCGTTATCTTCTTGCGGGCGTTGGTCTGGCCGCCTTGCTGGCTGGCATATTGGTGATCGTCTATCTGACCGCGCCGCAGTCGGCGCCGGGCCCGGATATTTCGCGCTCGAAGAAGACGGCGAACGGCTTGTTTGTCGCCAGCATTCAGCCGGAACGCGGCGTTATCCGGCAAGGCGAACTGCAATCCTGGTTGCTGACCCTGAAGACGGTCAAGGGCGATTCCGTGGAAGGTGCGGCGATCTCGGTGTCCGGCGGCATGCCGCAGCACAATCACGGCTTGCCGACCAGTCCGCAGGCGACCGATTATCTTGGCGAGGGGCGCTACAGGATCGAGGGGCTGAAATTCACCATGAGCGGCGTGTGGCAGTTGCGCTTCGCCATTTCGGCGGCGGCCGGTTCCGACACGGTCGTCTTCAACGTGGTGCTGTGAGCGGATGAACGGCCTGTTGCGCCTTCTGGCATTGGCGGCGGTCGTGCTCGTTGCCGGCTGCGGCAAACCGGATTTTTCCGATGCCGAGAAGAAGACCATCGCCTCGCTGGCGCTGAACACCTTGCCGGCGCTCAAACCCGACACCACCAACCGCTTCGCCGACGTGCCAGCCGCCGCCGCCCTAGGCTCCACTCTGTTCTTCGACCAGGGCATGAGCCGTGACGGTAACGTATCCTGCTCGACCTGCCACAAGATCGACCGGCAGTTCCAGGATGACCTGCCGCAATCCGTCGGCGTCGGCCGAACCAACAGGCGCTCGATGCCGCTGGCCGGCATTGCCCGCAATCCGTGGTTCTTCTGGGATGGGCGGCGCGACAGCCTGTGGGCGCAGGCGCTGACGCCGCTGGAAAATCCGCTCGAGCAGGCGGGAAACCGCGCCGCCTTCGCCCATTACATCCAGAAGCGCTTTGGTGCGCGCTACGAGCGCATCTTCGGGCCACTGCCGGATCTTTCCGCCGTGCCGGCCAACGCCAGCCCGCTCGGCAATGAGGCCGAGCAGGCGGCATGGAAGGCAATGACCGCGGCCCAAATGGACGACGTCAACCGCGTCTTTTCCAACATCGGCAAGGCGATCGCCGCCTTCGAACGGTCGGTCGAACCGGCACAGACGCGCTTTGACCGCTTTGCCATCGATCTTGCGTCAGGCGCCAAGCCGAAAGCCGACGATGCCTTTTCGCAGGAGGAGATGCTCGGGCTGAAACTGTTCATCGGCAAGGCCAATTGCGTCACCTGCCATAACGGCCCGCGCTTCACCGACAACGCTTTCCACAACACCGGCGTGCGGCCGGTCAGGGATTTGCCATTGGATCGCGGCCGTTTCGATGCGGTGGCCCAGGTTCAGGCCGACCCATTCAACTGCTTCGGCGCCTTCCGCGATGGCGACGCCGGCGCCTGCGGAGAACTGCGCTTCATCGTCAAGGCAGCACCCGAACTGATGCTCGCCTACAAGACGCCGTCGCTGCGGGGCGCGGCGACACGGCCGCCCTATATGCATGCCGGACAGTTCTCCACGCTGGAGGAGGTGGTGGCGCACTACGCGAAGGCGGAGGCGGCCGTTGAAGGCACCTCCGAAGTGCACCCGTTGCAACTGTCGGACCGCGAACGCGCGGCGCTGGTGGCGTTTTTGAAGACGCTGTCGGAGTGAGCTAGCGATCCTTCACCGTCTCCATGGCCACGAAGGTCGAGGTCTGCGCAACATGCGGCAGTGCCGAGATGCGCTCGCCGAGCACGCGGCGATAGGCGGCGATGTCGGTGGTACGGACTTTCAGGAGATAATCGAAGCTCGACGCCATCATGTGGCACTGCTCGATCTCCGGCACGGCCTGCACCGCACGGTTGAAAGCATCGAGCGCGGCCGAGCGCGTGTCCGACAGTTTGACCTGGACGAAGGCGACATGGCCTTCGCCCATGCGCTCGCGATCGATGATCGCCTGATAGCCCCTGATATAGCCGTCCTTCTCCAGGCGCTTCACCCGCGCCTGCACCGGCGTCTTCGACAGGCCGACCTTGCCGGCCAGTTCCGACATGGACAGCCGCCCGTCGCGCGCCAGCGCCGACAGGATGTTTCTGTCGATGCGGTCCAATTGGTCTTCTGTCACGGATATCACAGCCCATCTGATAACAATTGAGCCGCAATGATAGATCATCCGGCATGCCATGTCGATTTCTTTGGACCGGCCGAAAATGCGGCTCTGTGCTAGCTTGCGCCATTCGGTCCGGCGACCGCCGGCCCGCTCCCAGATGCTTGCTCCGCAGGACCGCCATGCCGCTCGACACCATCCGCCAGCAGATCCGCGCCAACTACCTGCCCGACGAAGACGCGGCTGTGAAGCGCTTGGCTGCCGCGACAGAACTTTCGGCCGATGACCGCAAAGCCGTCTCGGCCCGTGCCGCGGATCTGGTGCGCGCGGTGCGCGGCTCGTCCGACCCGCGGCTGATGGAGGTTTTTCTCTCGGCCTACGGCCTCTCCACCAAGGAAGGCGTGGCGCTGATGTGCCTGGCCGAGGCACTGCTGCGCGTGCCTGACACCGAGACCATGGACGACCTGATCGCCGACAAGATCGCACCGCATGACTGGTCGGCGCATTCAGGCGGTTCGAGCTCGATCTTCGTCAACGCCTCGACCTGGGCGCTGATGCTGACCGGCCGTGTGCTCGACGAAGGCGAGGGCGGCATTGAAGGCACGCTGCGCTCGATGGTTCGCCGGCTGGGCGAACCGGTGATCCGCAAGGCGGTCGCCGCCGCCATGCGCGAAATGGGCGAGCAGTTCGTGCTCGGCCGCACCATTGCGGAAGCCGTCAAGCGCGGCAAGTCGATGATCCAGAAAGGTTATCTCTATTCCTTCGACATGCTGGGCGAGGCGGCCCGCACCGAGGCCGACGCGCTGCGCTACCTCAAGGCCTATGCCGATGCGATCTCCTCGCTCGATTCAGGCTCCAACGGTCCCGATATCCGCCAGAACCACGGCATCTCGGTCAAACTGTCGGCGCTGCATCCGCGCTACGAAGAGGCACAGAAGGAAAAGATGCTGCCGGTGATGGCGGAGCGGCTGCTGTCGCTGGCGCTGGCCGCACGCCATTCGCGCATGGGCCTCAACATCGACGCCGAGGAGGCCGACCGGCTCGACCTGTCGCTCGACGTCATCGAGCGTGTGTTGTCCGAGCCGGAGCTTGCCGGCTGGAATGGCTTTGGCGTCGTCGTCCAGGCCTACGGCCCGCGCGCGGCCTTCACCATCGACTGGCTCTATGCGCTGGCGGAAAAGTACGACCGCAACATCATGGTGCGGCTGGTCAAGGGCGCCTATTGGGACACCGAGATCAAGCGGGCACAGACGCTCGGGCTTTCCGGCTACCCCGTCTTCACCCGCAAGGCCAACACCGATGTTTCCTACATGGCCTGCGCCAGGAAGTTGCTGTCGATGACCGACCGCATCTATCCGCAATTCGCCACGCACAATGCCCATACCGTCGCCGCCATCCTGTCGATGGCTGACAACCGTGACGCTTTCGAATTCCAGCGCCTGCACGGCATGGGCGAAGCGCTGCATGAGACGGTGCGCCGGGCCGAAGGCACGCGCTGCCGCATCTATGCGCCGGTCGGCGCGCACTCCGACCTCTTGGCCTATCTGGTTCGCCGCCTGCTGGAGAATGGCGCCAACTCCTCCTTCGTCCATCAGCTCACCGACGAGGACGTCGAGCCGGAGGATATTGCGCGCGATCCGCTCGAAACGGTCGAGAGCCAGGGCCCCGCCGCCAATCCGGCAATCGCTCGTCCTGCGACGATCTTCGGCGCTGGTCGGCGGAACTCGAAGGGGTTCGACATCACCGATCCGGTGACGCTGGCGGCGATCGACAAGGCCAAGGCGGCCTTTGCCGGGCCCGAGCGCTGGCATGCCAAGCCGATGACGCGCGCCGCCGGCTACGGCAAGCAGCGCCCGGTGGTCAATCCGGCAAAGCCTGCCGAGATCGTCGGCACGGTCGCCGAAGCCGCTGCCAAGCAGGTCGCGACCGCGGTGCGCTTTGCTGTGGAAGCGCAGCCGGCCTGGGCGAAGCGTCCCGTTGCCGAGCGCGCCGCCATCCTCAACCGCGCCGCCGACCTCTATGAGGCCAATGCGGTCGAGTTTTTCGCGCTCGCCACCAGGGAAGCCGGCAAGTCGCTGGCCGACGGCGTGGCCGAAGTGCGCGAAGCTGTCGACTTCTTGCGCTACTACGCTGCCGAGGCGGCCAACAACGAAGCGGGCACCGAGGCGCGCGGCGCGATCGTGTGCATTTCGCCGTGGAATTTCCCGCTCGCCATCTTCACCGGCCAGATCGCGGCAGCGCTCGTCACCGGCAATTCGGTCATCGCCAAGCCGGCCGAACAGACGCCGCTGATCGCCTTCCGCGCAGTCGAGCTGCTGCGCGAGGCCGGCGTGCCGGAAGATGTGATCCAGCTTCTGCCGGGCGACGGCCCGTCGGTCGGCGGACCGCTGACTGCGGATCCGCGCATTGCCGGCGTCTGCTTCACCGGCTCGACCGAGGTTGCAAAGCTGATCGAGAAGCAACTGGCCGAGACGGCCGCGCCGGACGCCATGCTGATCGCCGAGACCGGCGGCCTCAATGCCATGATCGTCGATTCCACAGCACTGCCCGAACAGGCGGTACGCGACATCCTGGCGTCCGCCTTCCAGAGTGCGGGTCAGCGCTGTTCGGCGCTGCGCGTGCTTTACGTGCAGAAGGATGTCGAGAAGAAGATGCTGGAGATGCTGAAGGGCGCCATGGAAGCGCTCACCATCGGCGATCCCTGGCAGATTTCGACCGATGTTGGGCCGGTCATCGATGACGAGGCGCAGAACTCGATCCGCGAGTATTGCACCAAAATGGGGCTGCAGGGCCGGCTGATCGCCAAGCTCGAAGCACCCAAAGATGGCCGCTTCGTTGCGCCGCATGTGTTCCGGGTCAAAGGCATCGAGGAGATGGAGCGCGAAGTGTTCGGTCCGGTGCTGCATGTCGCCAGCTTCGACGCCGACGGGATCGACGCCGTCATCGCCGCCATCAACCGCAAAGGCTATGGCCTGACCTTCGGCCTGCACACCCGCATCGAAGGCCGCGTCCAGCATTTCGTCGACGGCATCCATGCCGGCAACATCTATGTCAACCGCAACCAGATCGGCGCCGTCGTCGGCTCGCAGCCCTTTGGCGGCGAGGGGCTTTCGGGCACCGGGCCGAAGGCCGGCGGGCCGCATTATCTCCGGCGGTTCCGCAAGGGGCCGGAGGCGGGCACGGAGATTGCCGAGGGCCACAAGGTGACGGCGACCGAACTGGCCGACAATCTGCCCGATCCGACGCTTGGCGGCTGGTCGACGCGGCCGGACCGCATCGCCATCTTGAGAAAGCATCTGCGCGGCAAGGGCGCTGCAGCGATCGGCGCTGCAGCCGCCATCGATTTCGGCCAGGTCGACCTGCCCGGACCGACCGGCGAGGCCAACACGCTGTCGCTGTCGCCGCGTGGCCGGGTGCTGTGCCTCGGTCCGGACGCCGACACGCTGCTTGCCCAGACGATCCAGGCGCTGGCCGCCGGCAATGCGGTGCTGGCCGTGGCGCCGAGCGCGCCGGCGGCACTGTCGGCGCTGACCGGCAAGGGGTTGCCGCTGGCGGCCATAGACGGTCGGCCAGACCCAGTCGAAGCGCGTTCGCTGCGCGTCGATGTCGTCGCCTTCTCGGGCAGGCCCGAGGCGGCGCGGATCGTGCGCAAGGTCATTGCCGACCGCAGCGGGCCGATCGTGCCGCTGGTCAGCGAGGTGCTCAACCCGGCGGCCTATGCGCATGAACGCGCTGTCTGCGTCGACACCACGGCCGCCGGCGGCAATGCCAGCCTGCTCGCGGCGGCCTAGGGGGCTTTTCGCGGCTCGCTTGCCTGCAACGAGTTGCAAGGATATGCGCAAGGGACAGACAGCAACTCGAGCGGGCAGCTGAACAGATGGAAGACACGGCCGGACCGTTTGAGCTGCCGCGCGTGGCGGTGGTCATCACCTGCTTCAACTATCGGCCGTACGTCGAACAGGCGATCCGCTCGGTGCTTGCGCAGACCTACCGGAATTGGGAATGCGTCATCGTCGACGATGCCTCGACGGACGGCTCGGCCGACCATGTCCGACAGCTTCTAAGGGATATAGACGATCCGCGCCTGCGCCTGCTGGCGCGCGAGGAGAATGGCGGGCAGATCGCAGGATTCCGCGACGGCTTTGCCGCAACCGACGCGCCTTTCGTCGCGTTTCTGGATTCCGATGACGTGTGGCTGCCGGATTTTCTCCTCGCGCATCTGTCCGCCCACCTCAACACGACGCATTCGGCCGCTCTGTCGAGTTCCGATGTGTTCCTTGTCGATGGCGGCGGCACCTTGCTGGGCGGCACCTTCCTTGCCTTGCGCAAACCGCGGTCCGGACCGGATCGCAGTGGCGTCGCCATCGCGCCCGGTGGCCGGCTTGCCGGCATGGCGCCCGGGATCGCCTATGCATCGGAGCATCCGGTAACCTATTTCGCACCTGCGGTGACGGGCTGGCTGTGGTCGCCATGCTCGGCGATCATGTACCGGCGTGGCGCGCTGGAACCGGTATTGTCCTTCCCGTTCAAGGCCAAGGTCGGGACGGATTATCTGACGGCGACACTCGCGCACCAGGCCGGCGGCAGCCTCATCCTGTCAGAAGGTCTCGGCCTCTATCGCCTGCATGGCTCCAACCTGTCCACCGGAACTGCCTTTGCCGGCGGCAATGTGCGGCAAACGCCTGCATACAGGAGCTACAGGAGCGTGTTGGCGGCGGATGCCGCAGACTATTTGCTGGCGAATTCTGCCTGGCTCAGCGATCTCAACGGGCGCAATTTCATAGCTGCATTCCTGACGCAGCATGTGCGCCAGTTCCCGGAGTTGGCCGGTGATCCGCGGTTGGCGCGCTACCTGACACGCGGACAGCCCTGGCGGCGGCTGCGCGTGCACATTGCCCAGCGGCTTCGGCGACTGGGCGGCCGGAATTCAACCGGAACATGACGGCATCTGCCCGTCGTCAGATTTCGTCGACGGGTGAAATCTCAATCAGGCCCCTTCGACGACCGAAAAGCCTTCGAACTGCGGATGGCCGAGATAATGCACCTTCGAGGTGCCGGTGTTGCGGTGGGCGGCGCGAAAATTCTCGGATTTGGTCCAGGCGACGAAATCCTCATGGCTTGCCCACACCGTGTGCGAGGCAAACAGCGTGTAACCCTCGGCCTCGTTGACCGGGCCGCGCAGCAAGTGGAATTCCCTGAAGCCTTTCATCTCCGAGAGGCTCGAATCGCGGTTCTTCCAGACATCCTCGAAGGCGGTCTCCGAGCCATTCTGGACCTTGAAGCGGTTCATGGCGATGTACATTGGGCTTCCTCTTGAATTGGTGGACGACGACATTTGGCGAAGGTCTGCGAGCTGGTTAAAACGGACCGATCCGCGCCCTGAACACCCAACTTGATAATCCGGTCTCGGGTGGAATGGGCGGGAACGGGGCTTGCTGGCGCACCAGTTTCAAAGCGAATTGGTCTAGCTCGGCAGACCCTGAACTTTCGACAAGCTGCAAGTCGCTGACGCTGCCGTCGGCCATGACGACGAAATAGACCCTGGCATTGTTGCGAGCCTTGGCTTGAACCGCCTTCGAAACGTGGCGGTTGGCGCGGACAAGCTTGTTCTGAACTTCAACGCTGTAGCCGGATTCCATCGAATTGCCCGCCGCGCCCTGTTTTCCGCCTTTGCTGGCAACCGCCGTTGCCTCGCGCTCCTCGCCATCTGCCGTGCCGCCAGTCTCTCCCGGTATTGGTGCGCCTGATATTGATGTACTTGGCCTCGGGCTTGGGACTGGTGGCCTCGCGTTAGGCAATTCAACGGCAGGCTCATTGGCGGGAGACGCCTCCGAACTCTGCGTTTGAACCGGTGACGGTGCAGGCGTCTCACCCTCCGGGGCGACACTTTGATCATCCGGGATGGCAGCCGTCGGTGCATCCGGAGCGACGACTACCTGCTTGGCAGCTTCCGGCGCAGATTTGGGCGCCGCCGGCTCCTCTACGGCTTGAGGCGCCTCGGTTTGCGGCGTGGGTTGGACGGGGTTGGCCGGCTGAGGATCGGTTACCAGGGTAACATCCACTGCGTCGGGTACCGGGTTTTGCAAAGCGGTGCCGAGGACGTCTGCGCCTGATCGATCGGCGCCTTCGGCCTGTATTGCCTTTCCGGTATCGAATGTCCCGGCGGGTGCGACCATGAACGCCGCTGCGGCAGCGGCATGGAGCAGGCAGGACGCGACGATCGCCACAGTCCATTTGCGGTCCGCGGCCGCCGGCTGTACGAGCTCGTCCATTGTTATCGCCGGTTCGTTGCCGGCGTCGGGGAGGGGGGTGATGTCCTGCATGGTTCGCGGCGAGACCTGCCGCGAGCGCGGCGGGATTGTCAAATCAAGATCGGTTGCCGGCCATAACGGCGGAGCTGCGACGGGTCGTGTCGCATTGTCGTGCAGGAAGGCGGGATGCAGACCCACCTCAAACGCCGAATGCGATACCGGTCTTGGTCTGCGTCTTCAGGCCGCGCATGCAGGCGCCCGGTTCGACGCCGGCGCATTCGGTGGCGCTGTTGATCAGCACGCGGCTGAGTTTGGTGCAGTCGGTGCCGGCGAGGTCGAAGCGGATCACCTTGGTCTTGCCGGCCGGCAGGTCCTTGAAGTCGAGCACGCTCAGGCGGTCGACAATGCCGGCTCGTTGAACAGCGCGATCTCGAATGCCGCCTTGGAAAGATCGGCGCCGAGCGCATTGTTGACGACGAAGGTCAGGCGGCAACCCTTTTCGGAGGGCTGCGCGGCATTGAGCTCGAGGCTGAGTTGCGGAGCCGGCGCGGACTGAGCCCACGCCGGCATCAAGCCAAGCGACATCGCCAGCGTCGAGGTCAGGAGCCGAAGCGATGCCGTCAAACTTGTCATGGGTGTCAGCCTCCAAAGCGCATGGTTGCGGCCAGCTTCAGCGTGATGCCGGATTCATAGATGACGGCGGTGGTGCCGCCGTTCAGCGGGTTGGTGTATTTGACGTCGAACAAATTGTCGGCGCGGAAGTCCACCTTCAGATTGTCGGTAGCCTGGTAACTGGCGAAGGCGTTGACCAGAGTATAATCCTTGGCTACGGGGTTGCCCTTCGGCTTGCCGTTGTACTGCACCTCGCCGCCGACGGTCAGCTTGTCCTGAAGGAAGCGGAAGCCGAGCTGCCCGGTGACCTGCGAGGACGGGATGGTGGCAAGGTCAGCGCGCTCACCTTCATCGGAGATGGTGTGGCCGTTGGTGATCGAGGCGGAGAGCCCGGCATAACCCCAGGCGGCATCGTAGACGCTTTCCAGTTCGAAGCCGTTTATCTTGGCCTGGGCGACGTTCTGGTACTGGAAGCAGATCGGAATGCCGGGGCCGAACGGGCAGCCGCTGGTCGGGTCGAATGCCGACAGTGTGACGCCTTCGATGTAGTCGTCGACATCGTTGTGGAAGTAGGCGGCCTTGAGCCGGAACGCGTCGCCGGCCTCGATAAGGTCGTTCAGCTTGTAGTTGACGCCGAACTCGGTGGTCTTGCCGGTTTCAGGCCGCAGGTTTGGGTTGGGCAGGAACGGGAAGGTGACGCCTGCCGGATGGTTGCCGCTGATCAGCGTTTCGGTCAGCGACGGCGAGCGGTAGCCTTCCGCGTAGGTGCCATAGAACTGCAGGCCCGCCAGGCTGGCGCTTTCGAAGGGCGTGACACCAACGGTGATGCGCGGCGACAGACGATCACCTGACGTTTCGTGGGTGCTGTCTTCGAGGCTGTAATTGTCGTAACGCAGCCCGGCAATGACCTCGAGCCAGTCCCAGGTGAGCTTGTCCTGGATGTAGGCGCCCGAAACACTACGCTTGCCCGATGGGGTGTAGAAGCTGTCGCCGCCGGCGGTGCCGCCGGTCTCGACATCGTCACCCACCCAGTCGCCGCCATAGGTCAATTCGTGCGCAACACCGGCTGTTTCGAAGCGCGACGTGTTCCAAATGTCGACGCCGGCCGTGCCAACGTCGAAGGCCGAGGTCGAACCGACGGGCAGCAGCACGGGAAGGCCGGTCGACGGATCGAAGCGGTTCTGCGGGACCAGCGTGGTGAGGTCGAGATTGGTCTTGTTGTAGGAGGCGTTGATGTGGAGATCGAGCCAGCTCCTGGCGTCGTCAGTGATGTTGTAGCGGGCGGTGAAGGTGTTCGACTTCAGGTCGACGTCGTTGGCCGGCACGCCGCCGCTGGTTTCCGTCCAGCCGTCGCTCGAGCCGACCCAGCCGAGCTTCAATTCGCTGTTCTCGCTCTGGCGGATTGTGGTCTTGAGCAGGCCGCTCAGCACGTCGAAACCGGTACCGGCGACGGTGTCGCCGCTGCCATTCTTGTAGTCGCCGTAGTCGCGGTAGACGATGTTGCCCAGCACATCCAAATCGTCGTTGAATTTGTAGGCGCCGCTGGCGCTGGCGGTCCAGCCCTTGCCGTTGCTTTCATAGCGCCCGGTGACGGAGCCGGCCCAGGTTTCGCCCGGTCTGAGGAAATCCACCGCATCCTTGGTGTCGAAGAAGACGACGCCGCCAATGGCGCCGGAGCCGTAGGTGTTGGCGGTCGGTCCGCGAATGACGTCAACGGATTTGATGAGCTCGGGATCGACATAGAAGGTCGACTGCGTGCCGTGGTCGGAGCGCTGGAAATTCTGCCTGGCGCCGTCGACGATGACGGCGACGCGACCGAAATCCTGCAGGCCGCGGATGTTGATGCTGGAGCTGACGCGTCGCGCATCGGCCTGCACGGCGACACCAGGCACACCGAGCAGCATTTCGTTCGGCGTCGTCGCCATGCGGCGGTCGAGCTGTTCCTGGTCGACACGGCTGCTGAGGCCAGCGATTCGATTGCCGTCTCGCCGGTGCGGCTGATGACGAGGATCTTGTCCAGCAGGGTCGCGCCGGCGGGCGCCGGCTTGGTGTCCTCGGTTTTCCTGGTCTGGTCGGCCTGGTCAGCGGCCGGCTGAGCGCTGGCCGGCGATGTCAGCAGCGCGATCGTCGCTGCCCCCGCAAGCAAGGCTGCCATTGCCTTTGCCATAGGCCGATGCACCGGATCGGCGTTCGCCAGACCCAGTGGTCCACAATTTCCCAAGCCCATGCCCCAACTCCAAAATTCCAGGTTCGATGCTGGCTGGCTTGGTGCTCGCTGGCATTTTTCATTCTGTCCGGCGTCTTAAATGTTGACTCATTTGGTCCGGTATTGCACTGGCTAATAAACATGATGATTCAAGTCAAGAAATGAATCGGCATTTGCAACGCCTAGCCAGTTGCCCGGCACAGGAAAGGGATCGAAAGAGATGAACACCCACAATCCCAACGACTTCCGTTACCGCGTCCGCCGTTCCGAGGAGACGCCGACCCGCTTCGACCGGGTGCCGCTGGCGGTGCGGACGCTGTCCTCCAACACGCTGTTCCAGGGCGAGCACGAGATTGGCATCGAGCACCATGGCGCGCTCTATCGGTTGAAGATCACCCGCCAGGGCAAGCTCATCCTCAACAAGTGATGAAACAGCCAGGCAGGCCAAAACGCCAGGCAGGACAGGTAAGCAGGACATGGACCAGCGCGTAAAACCCGCACCGCATGAAATCCGGCGAGCGCGGGCAGACAATCCGAAAGCGCGCGAGCGCGATCTTGCCGCCGAGTTCGGTATTTCCGAGGCCGAGCTGGTGGCCGCGCATTGCGGCGACGGCGTCGTGCGCGTCGAGCCCAGGGTCAACGATCTTCTGACCGGCCTCGACGCCGTCGGCGAAGTGATGGCGCTGACCCGCAACGAAAGCGCGGTGCACGAGAAGATCGGCGTCTACGACAAGGTTGTCACAGGCACGCACAACGCCATGGTGCTGGGCGAAAACATCGACCTGCGCATTTTTCCCAAAGTCTGGGCGCATGGCTTTGCCGTGGAAAAGCGCGACGGCGGCGACATCCGCCGCAGCCTGCAATTCTTCGACGCGGCCGGCGATGCGGTGCACAAGGTGCATCTGCGGCCGGCGTCCAATCTCTATGCCTACCAGAAGCTCGTGGCCGCACTCGAATCGCCGAACCAGGAGGTGACCGTGTCTATCGCAGGCCTGGCCGACGACGACGCGGAGACGTCGGGCGTTGCCGCAGACACCGACGATCTGCGTGACCGCTGGAGCCGGCTGACCGACGTCCACCAGTTCTTTGGCATGTTGAAAACGCTGAAGCTCACCCGCCACCAGGCCGTGCGCATGGTCGGCCAGGACTATGCCTGGCTGCTCGACAATGACGCCATCGGCGCCATGTTCCACCATGCCGCCGCCGACGGCATGCCGATCATGTGTTTTGTCGGAAACCGAGGCTGCATCCAGATCCATTCCGGTCCCGTCAAGTCGATCAAGCCGATGGGGCCGTGGATCAACGTCATGGACGAGACGTTCCACCTGCATCTGCGCACCGACCACATCCAGGAGGTGTGGGCGGTGCGCAAACCGACCAAGGACGGTCATGTCACCTCGCTCGAAGCCTATGGCGCCGACGGCAAAATGATCATCCAGTTCTTCGGCAAGCGCCATGAAGGCGAGGGCGAGCGCGACGACTGGCGGTTCCTTGCCGAGAACCTGCCGCGCATTCCAAGCCCGACCGCAGCCTGAGGAAACGACGATGATTTCACTGTTCAGGACGCTTGCCGCGGCCTTGGGCCTGTCGCTGTTTATTGCCGCCCCAGTGCCGGCCAGCGAGAACGTGGCCGTGTTTGCCGACACGTCGCGGATCGTGGCGATCGGCGGTTCGATCACCGAGATCGTCTACGCGCTTGGCGAGGAAGGTCATCTCGTCGCCCGCGATTCGACCAGCCGCTACCCCGCCGCCGCGGTCGCGCTGCCCGACGTCGGCTATATGCGCCAGCTGTCGCCGGAAGGCGTGTTGTCGGTCAATCATTCGGGCATTCTGGCGCTGCATGGCAGTGGGCCGAAGGAAGCGGTCGATGTGCTGAAAAAGTCGAGCGTTCCGTTCATCGACGTGCCCGAGCATTACAGCCATGACGGCATCCTGGAAAAGATCCGCATCGTCGGCAAGGCGCTTGGCGTCGACGCCAAGGCCGAGACGCTGGTGGCTGAGACCGACGCCAAGCTGAAGGCGGCCGAGAAGCAGACGGCGTCGATCAAGCAGCGCAAGCGCATCCTGTTCGTGCTGTCGATCCAGGGCGGCAAGATCCTGGCCGCCGGCACCGACACCGCCGGTGATGGCATCATCAAGCTCGCCGGTGCGGTCAACGCCGTCGAAGGTTTTTCCGGCTACAAGCAGATGTCCGACGAGGCCATCGTAACCGCCAGGCCGGACGTGATCCTGGCCATGAAGAATGCCGGACCGCCGATTGCGGAGGCCGAGCTGTTCGCCATCCCGTCGATCACCTCGACGCCGGCGGGTGAAGGCCGCAAACTGATCCTGATGGATGGCAGCTATCTCCTCGGCTTCGGGCCGCGCACGGCCGATGCCATCCACGATCTGGCCGCCTCGCTCTATGGCAGCCAGGTCACGGACTGAGCCGATGGTGGATCAGTCGATCGCCGGCGCGGCGGGCAAGGTGGCCGAGGGCGATCGTTCCGGGCGCGCTCGCATGGTTATTGTGCTCCTGTGTGTGGCGCTTGCCCTTTCGATGTTCCTGTCGCTGAGGTCGGGCGCTTCCGATGCATCGGCCGTTGGTGTCATTCGTGACTGGCTGACCGGCGCCATGCCGGACGACGCCGCGCTTGGTGCCCGCGACCGGTTGATCGTCTACGATATCCGCATGCCGCGCGTACTGCTCGGCGTGCTGATCGGGGCGGCACTGGCCGTATCGGGTGCGGTCATGCAAGGCCTGTTTCGCAACCCGCTCGCCGATCCCGGCCTGATCGGCGTTTCCGCCGGGTCGAGCCTCGGCGCGGTCGCCGTCATCGTGCTCGGCACGACGTGGCTGGCGCCGCTCACTCTGGCGCTCGGCGGGCTGGCCTTGCCGCTCGCCGCTTTCTGCGGCGGCCTTGCGGTCACGCTGGTGCTCTACCGCGTCGCCACGCGGCAGGGTCGCACATCGGTTGCCACCATGCTGCTTGCCGGCATTGCGCTCGCAGCCCTTGCCATGGCGCTGACCGGCATTCTCATCTTCATGGCCGACGACCGGCAGTTGCGCGACCTGACCTTCTGGCAGCTGGGCTCGCTTGGCGGCGCGACCTGGCCGAAGATCGCTTCCGTCGGGCCGATCATCGTGCTGGCGCTTGCGGCAATGCCGTTCCTGGCCAAAGGCCTCAACGCCCTGGCGCTCGGCGAGGCGACGGCCGGACATCTCGGCATCCCGGTACAGCGGCTGAAATACACCGCGATCGTCGGCGTCTCGGCAGCGGTCGGCGCCTCTGTCGCAGTCAGCGGAGGCATCGGTTTTGTCGGCATCGTCGTGCCGCATCTGCTGCGGCTGCTGATCGGTCCGGACAATCGCTATCTTTTGCTCGCATCGGCGCTGCTCGGCGCCTCGATGCTGCTTCTTGCCGACGCAGTTGCCCGCGTCATTGTGGCGCCGGCCGAATTGCCAATCGGCATCGTCACGGCGATCGCCGGCGCGCCGTTCTTCCTCTGGATCCTGCTGCGCAAGCGCGGCGTAATCGACTTGTGAGGCGGCATGATCGAAGCACGCGATGTCTCGGTGGCGATCGGCGGCAAGCGCATTGTTGCCAATGTCGATTTCGTCGCGCGGCCGGGCGAAATTGCGGCAATCGTCGGACCCAACGGCTCGGGCAAGACGACGTTTTTGAAGGCGTTGTCGGGCGATCTGGCGTTTGCGGGGACAGTGGCCGTCAACGGGCGCGACCTCTCCGCGATGAAGCCGGTGGAGGCCGCGACCGTGCGTGCCGTGCTGCCGCAGGCCGCGACGCTGTCCTTTCCCTTCACCGTGCACGAAGTGGTCAGGCTCGGCCTTATCGGCGGCCGTTCCGGCGTTCTGCCGGGCGAAGATGATCGTCTGCCCGAGCGGGCGCTGGTGCGGGTCGACCTCGACGGCTTTGCCGGCCGCTTCTATCAGGAGCTTTCGGGCGGCGAACAACAGCGTGTGCAACTGGCGCGCGTGCTGTGCCAGGTCTGGGCGCCGGTGCTCGACGGCAAGCCGCGCTATCTCTATCTCGACGAGCCGGTCTCCAGCCTCGATATCAAGCACCAGCTGATCATCATGAACATCGCCCGCGATTTCGCCCGGCGCGGCGGCGGTGTGATCGCCATCCTGCACGACCTCAATCTGACGGCCATGTATGCCGACCGGATTTTCGTGATGCATCGCGGCCGGCTCGCCGCCGACGGTTCACCGCAGGAGGTGCTGAGCGACGATCTGATCGAAAAGGTGTTCGATTGTCGGCTAAGGGTCGGTGTGTTGCCGGCGGCGAACATGCCGTTCGTCTTGCCGCAGTCAGCCGCCTAAAAGCGCGTCGCGTTTGAACGGACTCAGGCGACGCGCTTTAGGTCTTTGTTTTTATGCATGTCGTTGTCTCAAAACCGGGGCCACTTTTGAGCGACATGCACTAGAAAACTCAGGCGGCCGGAGCTCGCTGGACCAGCATGTCGATGCCGAGCAAATGACGCACATTTGGGCGCGCCGCCACCATATCGGCGATAGTGTAGCGGGAGAGTACGGCAAAGAAGGCGTTGAGCGCCTCGCGCAGCGCCGAATTCAGCTGGCAGCTGTCGACCAGCGGGCATTCGGCGGCGTCGTTTTCGAAGCACTCGGCCATGGCGAAGCTCTCTTCGGTCACCCGTACGACGTCGAACAGGCTGATCTGCTCGGCGGGGCGGCCGATCCTCACGCCGCCATTCCTGCCGCGCACCGTCTCGACCAGGCCATGCTCGACCAGCGGCTGCAGGATCTTGAACAGGAAAAGCTCCGACACCGAATAGGCGGCCGCAATCTCGGGGATGCGGCTCAGGCGATCGTTGTTGGCGGCGCAATACATCAGGATGCGCATGGCGTAGTTGGTCTGGCGCGTCAGCCGCATTTCATTCCTCACCCGAGTGCTGGCGCGTTGGAACTGCACCAGATTTTAGATTGTGCTGGTGCGGCTTTCTCACCCGGAGTTTCGGATTCGCCCACACTGGCCTGATCGGAATATGGCCTATACCTTGGAACAATTCCAGACTGGGATTGCATGATAGATGAACATTCTTGTCAACTTTGCGTGCGAAACCGGCAATTCCCGGCCGAAATCGGCCCATCCGATCATGCTACGGGCCCAAACACCCCCTAAATAGCCCATGCCAGATAGCCAAGAGATCGATGAGGAGCGGCGTATCATGTCCCAATCGGCTTCGTCCCTGGCGCCTGGCGGTTTTGATGCCGAGACGGGCGCCAAGCTTTTCGCGTTGCGGCGGACAAAGTTCCTCGCCACGGCTGCGCTGGTGCTTTGCGTCGTGGTTTTTGCCGTGGCCAAATCGTTCGAGGCCAAGTATCCGTGGCTGGGCTTCGTGGCGGCCTTCGCCGAGGCGGCGACCATTGGCGGCCTGGCCGACTGGTACGCGGTGGTGGCGCTGTTCAAGCGGCCGCTGGGCCTGCCGATCCCGCACACCGCCATCATCCCAGCGAACCAGAACCGCATCGCCGATAATCTGGGCCGCTTCATCGAGGTCAATTTTCTGGCGCCCGGGCCGGTGCGGGAAAAGCTGGCCGAGGTCGATTTTGCAGCACTCGTCGCCGACTGGCTGACTGACGCCGAACGCTCTGCCGGCCTGTCGCGCTTCGTCGTACGGCTGGTCCCGCAGACGCTTGCGGCGATCGAGCAATCCGGCCTGCGGGGCTTCGTCACCAGCCGCATGCTGGAGCAGATCGACAAGGTGCCGCTGGCGCCGCTCGCGGCCGAATTGCTGTCGGCACTGACCGACGACCGCCGCCACCAGAAACTCTTCGACGAATTCACCAGGGTGATCGGCCGGTTCCTGAACGATGAAGAGGCGCTGGCGACCATGCGCGAGAAAATCCGCGAGGAATTGCCGTCGCTGTTCAACCTGTTCAGAGCCGACGCCTATCTGCTGAAAAAGATCGTCGATTCCGCCGGTTCGCTGCTTGACGAGGTGCGGGCCGATCCCGACCATCCGATGCGCGCCGAATTCGACCGTTTCGCTCACAGCTTCATCGAGCGGCTCAGAACCTCGAAGCAATACGCCAAACGGGCCGAGAAGCTGAAGCGCGATTTCCTGGCGCGGCCGGAAGTGAAGTCGCTCGCCGGCGACATGTGGCAGAGCCTCAGCGTGTTCATCGAACAGGACGCCAAGGCGGAGAATTCGATTGTTCGCGCGCATCTCGCCAACATGTTCGTCGAGGTCGGCCGCCATCTCTCGGGCGATCCGCAGATCCGGGCCGACATGAACCGGGGCTTTGTCGTGGCGCTGTCGTCGTTCGTGGAGAGCCAGAAGAGCGGTGTGTCGACATTCATCGCCGACCAGGTCAAGCGCTGGGACCTCGCCCAGCTGACAAGGCTGATCGAGATGAACATCGGCAAGGACCTGCAATATATCCGCTTCAACGGCATGATTATCGGCGGATTGGCGGGTATCGTGCTCTACACGGCGGAGAGGCTGTTTCTCGCTGGCTGATGCTGCATTTGCCGCTGAATTGCTTGGGCGTCCGAATGGACACACGGCGCGCGAGTGCTATTGTCCAGAACAGAACAGTTCACCGTTTCAAGGAAACGGCGACCTGCTCTAACTCTTTGTTTTGACGCAATTCCTGACGGAAAACCGTTTCACACTTTTCCTGGAATTGCTCGAGGTTCAGCATTTGCGACAACTGGGGAGCACGAGCAATGGCCAAACGACCCGACTCCGATTCGTTCCTGGACATGTTCAGCCGGTTCGGCCGTGACCTGAAGGTGCCGAATGTCGAGGCGATCCTCGCGCATCATCGCAAGAACCTCGAGGCCCTGGAAAGATCGGCGCGGGCGGGAGCTGCCGGCGCGACCTCATTGTTGTCCAGACAGCGCGAGATGCTGCAGGACACGCTGCGTGAAGTCAGCGACATGGCGCAGAGCTACAAGGCGCCGGGCAATCCCCAGGAACTGATGACAAAACAGGCGGAGTTCGCCAGGAAATCCTTCGAAGCCGCCCTGAAAAATGCCGGCGAAGTGGCCGAGCTGGTCAAGAAATCCGGCACCGAATCGGTCGAAATCCTGCGCAGCCGCATCAAGGAAGCGATGGAGGAAATCCGCTCGGGCTATGACAAGAAGTGACTCTCAACGCAACCATGAGAGGAGTGGGCCGCTTGCGGCGCATGAGCATGGACGAGGGACGCTGTTTGGCGGAAAATGGCGGAACGGAATCGCAACGGGCGAATTGACAGGAGCCGTCCGTTCGTGGTCCGAGGCACTGGGAGCCATCGGGAAAGCAGGAATGACGGAACTACGGCCGAAAACGCCGCCGACCTTCGAGCAGTTAAGGGCGATGGCCGGGCAGGAGCTCGGCGTGTCGGAATGGACGACCGTCGACCAGAACCGCATCAACCAGTTTGCCGAATGCACAGGCGACCATCAGTGGATCCACGTCGATCCGGAGCGGGCGAAGCGGCAGAGCCCATTTCGAACCACGATCGCGCATGGCTATCTGACGCTGTCGATCATCGGCGCGCTGGCGCTGGGCATGGGCATCGTCCCCGAAAACACGCAAGCCGCCTTCAATTACGGCTTCGACAAGGTGCGGTTCCTGGCGCCTGTCAGGGTCGGCGCACGCATCCGGCTGCGCACGACCCTGTTGTCGGTGGAGGACAAGGGGCCGGGCCAGTATCTGATGAAGGCCGCCAACACTGTCGAGATCGAGGGCGAACAGAGGCCGGCTCTGACCGCCGAAACGCTGGTCATGCTTTATGAGCGGCGCAAGCGGGCGGGAGCGTAAGCTCCCTATCTTCGGTCATGATGGCTGTTGCCGCACCGACAGCCTGCCGCCGGCGCGGGTCGAGAGCAGTGCCAGCAACAGCGCAGCCACCGCCAGGACCGTTGCCGTCTGAAAGGTAACCTGCATGCCGTGCGCGGCTGCCGCTGAGGTCAGCATGTCCTGGCTTTGCCGTTCTCCCGTCGAGGCAGCCGCAAAAATGGCGCCCATAAGCGATGCGCCGGTGATCAGGCCGAGATTGCGCGACAGATTGAGCAGGCCGGACACCACGCCGCGCTCGCCGGCAGCGACACCGCTCATGGCTGCGGCATTGTTGGATGTCTGGAACAGGGCGTACCCGAAGCAGGTGACGGCGATCGGCACGATATAGCTGGCAATGCCGAGTTTTGTTGCGGCGAGCGACAAAAGCAAGGTGCCGTTGACCAGGCCGAACAGTCCGGCGATCATCATCCTGTTGGTACCGAAGCGATCGGTGAGGCGGCCGGCGATAAGCGCCGAGAGCGCGGAGACCAGCGGACCTGTCGACAGGACCACGCCGACCATCGCAGCATTGAGCCCCAGCCCTCGCGACAAATAGAACGGAGCGACCACCAGGGTCGCCATCATCACGGTGGCGACAACGAGGTTCGTGGCGAGGCTGGCGCTGAGCCGGATGTCGTACAACCGGGCAAGCCGGATCAAGGGACTTTTCGCCTTCGTCTGCGCAACGCCGAACAGAACGACGCCGATGCCGGCGGCCACCAGGAGGCCGATGTTGAGGGCGCCGAAATGGCCGCGGCCGAGCGTCATGGCCAATGCATAGGCGGCGAGCGTCAGGGCCAGCAAGACCGTTCCGATCGCGTCGAACCCGCCTTGAACGCCTTGTGCAGCCTTGCCACGGGCGGGCAGGGCCAGCCAGGCGAGGGCAAAGGTCAGGAGGCCGAGCGGGACATTGACGAGGAAGATCGCCCGCCAGCCAAAGCCGGCAATCAGAAAGCCGCCGAGCGAGGGGCCGAGCGTGGTGCCGATTGCCGACATGGCGCCGAGCAGGCCCATGGCGCTGCCGGTTCTCTCCTTGGTCACGGTCTCCGCGACAAAGGCCAGCGTCAACGCCATCATCAGCGCGGCACCCAGTCCTTGTACGGCGCGCGCCGCAATCAGCAGCCAGAGCGTCGGCGCCAGGCCGCAGAGCACCGAGGCCAGTGTGAACAGCGCGATGCCGCCGAGCAGCAACGGCCGGCGGCCGAGCATATCGGCGAGCCGACCGGCGCTGACGATCAGGGCCGTGATGGCGAGCAGATAGGCGAGAACCACCCATTGCACGGACTGGAACGGCGCACCGAACGCCTGCATGAGGGAAGGCAGTCCGACGCTGGCAATGCTGGTTCCAATCGACGACAGCAGCGTGGCGAGCGACAGGCTGGCCAATGCCAAGACAGGAGAGTGGGCCAGGCCTGCGGACCGGGTGTTCTGCGGCGCCGATGCGCACTCGTTCTGCTCAGCAATTGCCATGGCGATTTCCTCCTTGTCAGTCCCGCAACCGGACCTGTCGGAGATCTAGTCGTCAGGATGGAATGGCGGAAGGCGCATCATTTGCATCTTATTCGTGCGCCAAACGCCATGGCATGTGCTACAATCCGCCGATGGCATCGCCCGATCTCAATCTGCTGTTCGCGCTCGACGTTTTGCTCGCCGAAGGCAGCGTGGCGCGCGCGGCAACCCGGCTGCGGCTCAGCCCGTCGGCGATGAGCCGCACCCTGGCGCGACTGCGCGAAGCGACCGGCGACCCGCTGCTGGTTCGGGCCGGTCGAGGCCTCGTGCCGACGCCGCGCGCGGAGGCATTGCGACAGCAGGCCGGCCGCGTTGTCCAAGAGGCAGAAACCTTGCTGCGCCCAGCCAGGCCTCTCGATCTCGCGAAGCTGAACCAGATCTTCACGCTGCGCACCAATGAAGGGTTCGTCGAGGAATTCGGGCCGCGTCTTGTCGCCCGCATCCAGGCCGAGGCGCCGGGCGTGCGGCTGCGCTTTGCGCCGAAAGCCGACAAGGATGTCGCCTCGTTGCGCGACGCAGCGATCGATCTGGAAATCGGCGTTGCCGGCGAAACCGGCCCGGAAGTGATGATACAGGCGCTGTTTCGCGACCGCTTCGTCGGCGCAGTGCGAGCGGGCCACCCTTTGAGTGAAGGCGCGGTAACGCCTGAACGCTACGCGGCCGGCCGCCACATCAGCGTTTCACGGCGGGGTCGGGAAAGAGGGCCGATCGATCAGACGTTGGCGCTGCTCGGCCTGCAGCGAACCGTCATGTGCATGGTCTCCGGCTTTTCGGCTGCACTCGCCATGGCGCGCGCTTCGGACCTTATTGCCAGCGTGCCCGAACGGCACACGCAAGGCGCACGCGCCGGCATGGTCAGCTTTCCGCTGCCGGTCGCCACGGTGGAGGTCACCATCTCGATGCTCTGGCATCCACGGCTCGATGCCGATCCGGCGCAACGCTGGCTGCGAGATTGCGTTCGGGAGGTCTGCGCGGCCTCCCGCTGAGCGCTCAGCGCGCCATTGCCGCCTTGAGCACCCTGAAAATCCGCTCGTCTTGGCATTGGGCAACGTTGAAGCGCAGGAACCGGCTGGCGGTTCCCGACAGGCTGAATGCGTTGCCGGGCGCCAGCACGATGTTGTCGGCCAGCGCGCGGCGTGCCATTTCAGCCGCGTCCACGCCATCCGGCAGGCTGCACCACAGGAACAAGCCGGCCGGTTGGTCGATCCAGGGCGTGATGCCGATGGCCTTCAGGCGCGCGCCCGTCTCGCCCATGGCGCGGGAAAGCCGCGCGCGCAGCAATTCCATGTGCTTGCGGTAGCTGCCGTCCCTAAGCAGCGTCAGCACCAGTTCGGCCGCCAGCCGGCCGCCGCCGAAGGTGGTGGCAATCTTGAGGTCGGTAAGTTGCTCGATCCAGTCGCGTGGTGCCGCGATGAAGCCGCAGCGAACCGATGCCGATAGCGTCTTGGAGAAGCTGCCGATATGGACGACGCGGTTGAGGCCGTCGAACGCCGCCAGCCGGGGCGCGGGGCTGTGCTCGAAATCGGCGAAGATATCGTCCTCGATGATGGTCAGGTCCGACTGGTCGGCGAGTTTCAGCAGCCGGTGCGCGGTGACCGGCGACAGGATCGCGCCGGTCGGGTTGTGGATAGCGGAATTGGTGATGTAGAGGCGCGGCCTGTGCTCGGCGAGCGCCTGCGCGAACAGCTCGATATCCGGCCCCGATGGCGTGTAGGGCACGCTGACGACCTTGGCGCGATGGGCGCGCAGCAGCGCGTGAAAATTGAAATAGCAGGGGTCGTCGAGCAGCACGGTATCGCCGGGTTCGATCAGGAAGCGGCACAGAAGATCGATGGCCTGCGTGCCCGATTCGGTCAGCATGATCTGTTCGGGCGAGACCTCGATGCCGTGGCCGGCCATGCGCCGCGCGAGCAATTGCCTGAGCGGCGGCAGGCCGAGCGGCGTGCCGTAATCGGCTAGGTCGACATCGTCGGCGCGCGCCACGGTGCGCAGCGCCCGGCGCAAGGCGGCCTGCGGCATCCATGAGGCCGGCATCCAGCCGCAGCCGGGTTTCAGCATCTCGTCGCCGGCTTCCAGTGACTGGCGCGAAACCCAAAGCGGATCGACAGCGCGGTCGAGCCGCGGGCCGATCTCGGCCAGCGACAGTGGCGCCAGCGATCCGGCGGCATAGAAACCCGAGCCCGGCCGTGAGCGTATCGCGCCTTCGGCAGCGAGCCGCTCATAGGCTTCGACCACGGTCGACTTGGACACCTGCATGGCCTTGGCAAAGGCGCGGATCGAAGGCAGCCGCGCGCCTGGCGTCAGGCTGCGCGCCGATATCCGCTGGCGGATGGTCGCCATGACAGTTTCCACAAGCGTGGTCGCGACAGGAGGGTGCGCATTGCCGGTTTCCAAAATGAGTTCGGTCATCTGTATTGCTCTGATAGCCATTACAGTTTTGCGGAATTGTACTGCTTTGTCTCTGGCTGCACCATAGGCACTTGCCCAATAGAGGGCGAAAGCGATGGAGCCTGGAATGGACAAGACCGCGAGCGGCTGGATGAACGGATTCATCGGCGTGTTGATCTTCTCAGGCTCGCTGCCGGCAACGCGCGTGGCCGTGGCCGATTTCGATCCGATATTCCTGACCTCGGCCCGCGCCGCGATTGCCGGACTGCTCGGTCTCGCCATGCTGATGCTTTTTCGGCAGAAGCGCCCGGAGCGCAGCGATTTTCTGTCGCTGGTCATCGTGGCGCTTGGCGTGGTTGTCGGCTTTCCCTTGCTGACAGCGCTGGCGCTTAAGCACGTCACCTCCGCCCACTCCATCATCTTCGTCGGCCTGCTGCCGCTGGCCACCGCGATCTTCGGCGTGCTGCGCGGTGGCGAGCGTCCGCGCCCGGCCTTCTGGCTGTTCTCCTGCATCGGCAGCGCGCTTGTCGGCGGTTTTGCCTTCTCCCAAGGCGTAACAGCATCACCGATCGGCGACGGCTTGATGCTGGCTGCCATCATCGTCTGCGGGCTGGGCTATGCCGAGGGGGCGGCATTGTCGCGCAGGCTGGGCGGCTGGCAGGTGATCTGCTGGGCGCTGGCGATCTCGCTGCCGATCATGCTGGTGCTGACCTTTGCGACGCTGCCGTCGTCCTTCGCCGGCGTCGGCTCCGGCGCCTGGGCGGGTCTCGCCTATGTCTCGCTGTTCAGCATGCTGATCGGCTTCGTGTTCTGGTACCGCGGCCTCGCCCAAGGCGGCATCGCTGCCGTCGGGCAGTTGCAGCTACTGCAGCCCTTTTTCGGCCTGGCGCTGGCAGCGACGCTGCTGCACGAACAGGTCAGCCCGCTGATGATTGTCGTCACGCTCGGCGTGGTGGCCTGCGTGTTCGGGGCGAAGAAATTTGCGCGCTAGGAGTTTGGTGGTGGAGGGCGACTCCGCCCTAGAACTTCGTCACCACCCCAATGCCAATCCCCTCGAACCCGCCCATCGCCATCAGCGCCGCAGGCGCCTCATCAAGGCTGATCTTCTTGCCGACCAGCAGTTCGGGCTTGAGCTTGCCGGTGCGGATCATCTCCATCATGGCGGGGTAGCGGTAGGCCTGCATGCCGTGGCTGCCGAGGATTTCGAGCTCGAAGGCGATCACCTTGTCCATCGGCACTTGCGGGCGGGCATGTTCGCCCAGCATCAGGCCGACCTGCACGTGGCGGCCGCGCCGGCGCAGATTGGCAATCGAGTTGAAGGATGTCGTGGGGTGGCCGAGCGCGTCCATCGACATATGCGCGCCGCCATTGGTGATTTGCTTGACCGCCTTGACCACGTTCGGCGTGGTCGCGGCGTTGATGGTCGCCACGGCGCCGATCTTTTTGGCGAAGTCCAGTTTCTCGTCGGTGAGGTCGATGGCGATGACATTGGCGCCCATGGAACTGGCGATCATGATCGCCGACAGGCCGACGCCGCCGCAGCCATGCACCGCCACCCATTCCCCCGGCGTCACCCGGCCCTGGTCGACAATGGCGCGAAACGAGGTGACGAAGCGGCAGCCGAGGCTGGCGGCGGTGGCGAACTCCATCTCCTCGGGCAGGCGTACGAGATTGGTGTCGGCATGCTCGATGGCGACATATTCGGCAAACGATCCCCAGGCGGTGAAACCCGGCTGCGTCTGGTGCTCGCAGACCTGATGATTGCCCGAATTGCATTCGAAACAGCGGCCGCAGCCGACGCAAAACGGCACGGTGACGTGTTCGCCAGCCTTCCAGCGGGTCACCTGCTTGCCGACGGCGACGACGATGCCGGCCAGTTCATGGCCCGGCACATGCGGCAGTGTGATGCCATCGTCATGGCCCATCCAGCCATGCCAGTCGCTGCGGCAGAGCCCGGTCGCCTCGACCTTGATGACGACGCCGTCGGCAGCCGGTTTCGGATCCGGCACGGTCAGGATTCTCGGCGTCTCACCGAATTTTTCGAAGACGACGGCTTTCATCGGCAACTCCCCGTGCTCTGCTCCGGCATTGTGAGCCTATTCGGCATCTATCTGATTCTCCGGCGCCGCCTTCTGAAAGGCCGGCAGCGCCATGCAGGCGGCGTGGATGCGCGAGATCTCGGGGTAGGGTGTCAGGTCGACGCCGAAGCGGGCGTTGCTGGCGATCTGGGCGACCAGGCAGATGTCGGCGAGGCCCGGTGCGTCGCCATGGCAAAATGTGCCGGTCTCATCCGATGAAGCCAGAATCTTTTCAAGCGGCTGGAACCCTTCGTTCACCCAGTGGCGAAACCAGTGGATGACATCCTGGTCGCCGGCGCCGAACAAAGTGCGCAGCGAGGTCAGCACGCGCAGATTGTTCACCGGGTGGATGTCGCAGGCGATCATCTGCGCCAGCATTCGCACGCGCGCCCGGCCGAGCGCGTCCTTCGGCAGCAGCGACGGTTCGGGGTGGGTCTCGTCGAGATATTCGATGATTGCCAGCGACTGCGTCAAAAGCGTGCCGTCGCCCAGGATCAGCGCCGGCACCAGCCCCTGCGGATTGACCGCGCGATAGGCCGGCTCCAGATGGTCGCCATGCCGCAGATGATGCGGCACGTAGTCGTAGCCCAGCCCCTTCATCTCGAGCGCGATGCGCACGCGGTAGGAGGTGGAGGAGCGGTAGTAGTTGTGGAGGACGAGGTCGCTCATTGGATCACGGTTTGTCGGTGGAATTTTGGCCGATCGAATCTTGGCCGACAGTGATCTCGATGGTGCCGATGCCGTCGACACCGCCGGTCATCGTCTGACCCGGCGCCACCGCGCCGACGCCGGCCGGCGTGCCGGTGAAGATCAGGTCGCCCGGTTGTAGTACAACCGCACTGCTGCAGATCGAAACGATATCGGCGATCGGCCAGATCAGTTCGGCGAGGTCGCCCTCCTGTTTCACCGTGCCGTCGACGGCGAGCCAAATGCGGCCCTTTTGCGTGTGGCCGGATTTGGCGGCTGATACCAACGGGCCGCAGGGCGCCGATCGGTCGAAGGCCTTCGACCAGTCCCAGGGCCGCGCCGCTTTCTTGGCCTCGTCCTGCAGGTCGCGGCGGGTGAGGTCGATGCCGACGCCGTAGCCCCAGACATGCTCGAGGGCTTCAGCGCGGGGGATGCGGAAGCCGGCCTTGCCGATCGCCGCCACCAGCTCGATCTCATGGTGCAGGTTTTTGGTCAAAGGCGGGTAGGGGACCGTGGTGCCGCTATCGACCACCGCATCGGCCGGCTTGGTGAAGAAGAAGGGCGGGTCGCGCTCGTCATTGCCGAGTTCGCGGGCGTGCGCGGCGTAGTTGCGGCCGACGCAGAAGATGCGGCGCACCGCAAAGCGCTCGGCAGAGCCTTGTATGGCGACCGATGGTGTTGCGGGCAAGGGAAGGACGAAGTCTGTCATGCGGGGTCTCTGCCTGGGTTGTTGCCGGCACATTCGACCGATTTGGACGGCCGGGCAAGGCGTCAGCGCCAGCAAAAGCATCGGCTGCGCCTTGATTGTCGGATAAAGTCGGCTTCGCCTCCGGGGGTTAAGATGGCGATAGACTATTTGCCAATAAGCTGGCCATACCAGCGGGAGTATCGTGCCCACGGAGAACTGAAACGAACACCATGACCGCAATCAACGATCGCGCCCGGTTTCTGATCATCGACGACCATCCGCTGTTTCGCGAGGCGCTGCACAGCGCCGTGCAGATGGCGTACCCGGAAGTCGACACGGTGGAGGCGCGCTCGATTGCCGAAGCGCTCGATCTCCTGGGTGGGATAAAACCGTTCGATCTGGCGCTGCTCGATCTCAACATGCCCGATGTGCATGGCTTTGACGGGTTGCTGCAGCTGAGGACCCGCCATCCGCGGCTGCCGGTGGTCGTCGTCTCGGGCTATGAGGAGCCGAAGATCATCTCCGAGGCGCTTTCCTATGGTGCAGCCGGCTTCATCCCGAAATCGGCGCGCAAGAGCGATCTTGCGGCCGCAATCCGCTCGGTGATGGAGGGCGCGATCTATGTGCCGGAGACATATGAGGGACAGCCGCCCGACGCCGACAGCGCCGACCGCGCCGATATGGTGCAGCGGCTGGCCAAACTGACGCCGCAGCAGCTGCGCGTGCTGCAGATGCTGCGCCAGGGCCTGCTCAACAAGCAGATCGCCTACGAGCTGCAGGTCGGCGAGACCACGGTGAAGGCGCACGTCTCGGAGATCCTGCGCAAACTAAACGTCTACAGCCGCACGCAAGCGGTGATCGAGGTGTCGAAGCTGGACAATGCGGAGTTGTTCAGGGATCAGGCGGGGTTTTGATCTTTACCCTCCCCCTTGTGGGGAGGGTCGATCCGCGAAGCGGAGCGGGGTGGGGAGCTTGGCGCTACACCCCGCCCCGGCGCTGCGCGCCGACCCTCCCCATCGAGGGGAGGGTATGGGGCTCAAGCCAGCAAATGCGCCAGCAGCGCCCTTAGCTGCGCCGGTTTCAGCGGCTTGCGCATCAGTTCGATGCCGGCGGCGCGGGCGGCTTTGGCGACGGCCTCCGATCCGTCGGCGGTGACAATCAACGCCGGCACGGCGCGGCCGAGATAATCGCGCACTTCGGCTATTGTTGCGGTGCCGAGGTCGCCGTCGTCGAGATGCTGGTCGGCAATGACGATGTCGGGCACCCAGTCGGTGTCGCCAAGCAGACTGACCGCAGCCTCGGTCGAGGTCGCGGCGCGCACCAGGCACTGCCAGCGCTCGAGCAGGAACGTCATTGCCTGCAGCACGTCGGCGTCGTTTTCGACCAGCAGCACCTTGGTGCCGAACAGGCCGTAGCCGCGCGGCCGCTCCATTTCGGCAAGGCTGGCGATGGCGTCGGCGCTGGCGCCGATGCCGACCGGCACGTCGATGTGGAAGATGGTGCCGCGCCCAACCCTCGAGGAGAACGTCACGGGATGACCGAGCGCGGCGGCCATGCGCCGCACGATGGCAAGGCCCAGGCCCAGCCCGCCGCCGGAGATTCCGGTGTCGGCTGGAATGGCGGAGCCGCGATGGAACTCCTCGAACACCGCCTCGCGCTGGTCGTCGGGAATGCCGCAGCCGGTGTCGGCGACATCGATGCGGATGCTATCGCCGCGATGCCTTGTGCCGACAAGCACGCCGCCCGAAGGGGTATAGCGCAGCGCATTGGACAGGATGTTTTGCAGGATGCGGCGCAAGAGCGTGCGGTCCGAACGCACCACGGCGCTGACCGGGCGGAACTTCAGCGCCAGCCCCTTCATCTCGGCCACGGGCAGGAAATCCGATCGCAGCGAGGAAAACAGCGTCTCCAGATTGACATCGCCGATGTCGGGCTGGACCACGCCGGCATCGAGCTTGGAAATGTCGAGCAGCGTGCGCAACAGGTCTTCCATGGTCTCCAGCGAGCGCTCGACCTGACGGACAAGTTTCTTGCCCTCGTCGCTGGTCTGCACTTCGGCCAGCGCCGAGACGGAGAGGTGGGCGGCGTTCAGCGGCTGCAGCACGTCATGGCTGGCGGCGGCCAGGAACCTGGTCTTGGACAGGTTTGCCAGCTCGGCGTTTTCCTTGGCGGCGCTGAGGTCGATGTTCGACTGTTCCAGCCGGCGCAAGGTCGAGTGCAGTTCCTCGGTGCGCATGCGCACCCGGTTTTCCAGTGAAATTGCAGTCTGGAACAGCGAGAAGGCATTGCCCTGCTGGTCCATCGAGCGCTCGACGCGGCTGACCAGAGCGGCGTTGATCTTCTTCAGCCTGTCGACGTCGTCGATGTCCCTGAGCGGCATGGGCTATTCCGCCGCCTGGCGTTCGCCGAAGGCGATGCCGGTGAAAGTCTGGTTGAGGTGCATCGAACGATACTGTTCGCCATAGGTGCCGAAGCCGATGACATTGTTGACCCGGTAAAGCTCCGAAATGTCGCGGAACACCTGGCGGTTGCGGGCGTCGAGCCGGCGCAGCACGCAATCGAAGCCGAGGATCATGTCGATGCCGCCGAGCCGCTCCTCGACGTCGCGCAGTGCGGCGCGCGTCGATTCCACCATGTCCTTGGGCTGGGCGATGGACAGCACGACGCCGTCGTCGATGGCGCAGAAGAACGACAGCGAGCCGTCGGGATGCATCTTCTGGATCGAGCGGCAGTAGTATTCGCCGCCCACCTTCACCACAACGGGGTGAGAGGCGAAGCTCAGCGGCGTCAGGTTCTGCGCAACGATGCCGACCGAGGCTGCATATTCCTCGGCCGCATTGGTGGCGTTGAACTCGCGCACGGTGCGGTGGTCCGGGTCGGATGCCGTCACCACCAGCTTTTCGTCGGTGGGGATGAAATTGTCGGTCTTGAAGACGTGGAAGGGAATTTCGGTAGCAATCAACACGATGATGGCGCTGTCTGACGCCACCTTGCCGTTCGAAATCAGACTGGTGGTTTCGAATTTGAGGTCGTCGCCCGCCGAACCGCCGAGCAGCGGGATGTCGTCCAGCCCCCAATGGATGGCCGAGGTCACCGCTTCCTCGGCAAAGGACAGGCCGTCGATGAAGCAGAGCGCGAAGGTGCTTTTGGTATGGCAACAGCCGAGGCGCCCGCGCAGTAGGCGCCGCAGGGCCTCGACTTCATCAGTGATCCTGTCCATGCCCGACGAGGAGAGATTGTCGACCATGGTGCTGACCGCCGAAAACGACGCGGAGGGAAAGAGCAGCGCCAGCACATGGCCTTCCTCCAGGCCCTGGGGGGTAATCTCGCCGGCGGTCGAGCAGGCGGCGTAGGCCAGCGTCGGCGCGTGGGTCTTCAGCCCTTGCGAAAGGACGCTCGCGTCAAACAGGCTCTGGGAGAAGAACAGCAGGGCAAAGCCGGCATCGATGGCTGCGGCCTCGACGGCGACCGCCAGGGCGAATGCATCGGCGTCGGGCTCGTCGGTGGTGAGCGCCGACAGACCGGATGCATAGCTCGTCCGTGAACTGGCCAGAGGCTTCCTCCCGATATCCTCCGACGCTTCCTGCGCGCGCCCGTTTTATGTCTCTCGGCGCGCTGGCGTCGAGGGCATTGTTGCCCCCTATTCGCTCTTTGGCAATGGGGCGGACAGGCCCATGATTTTCGTTTTCTCCATGACCGAAAGTACAATGAGCGCCGTGTGTTTTTTGCGCTTTGTGCAGTGTACCAATAGCGCATGGCCGAGCGCCAAAGCCGCATCGGCAGCATGACTACCAAGGTCATACCCAGGGAGGATGCATGTCGGACGTTTCGTTTGTCGTGAACGGAAAACGGATCAGCGGCGCTGCCGAGGACCGAACGCTTCTGGTTCATTTCCTGCGCGAAAATCTTGGTCTCACCGGAACGCATGTCGGTTGTGACACCTCTCAATGCGGCGCCTGCGTCGTGCATGTCGACGGCAAGGCGGTGAAGTCCTGTTCGATGCTGGCCGTGCAGGCCTCCGGGTCGACCGTGGTGACGATCGAAGGGCTTGCCAATGGCGGCGACCTGCATCCGATGCAGGCCGCGTTCAAGGAACATCATGGGCTGCAATGCGGCTTCTGCACGCCGGGCATGATCATGACGGCGACCGACATGATCGCGCGCCATCCCGAAGGCCTTGACGAGGCGACGGTGCGCGCCGAGCTCGAAGGCAACATCTGCCGCTGCACCGGCTACCACAACATCGTCAAGGCGATCCTCGCCGCATCGCAGACGATGGCGAAGGTGCCGAAGGGCAGGGCGAAACAGGCAGCGTAAGAAAGAAGCGAGTAGTGAATAGTGAATAGCGAGTAGTCGGTTTAGCCGAACCGCTCCGAGCACAATTCCCTACTCACTGTTCACTATTCGCTACTCACTATTCGCTATTCCGGAGGAATTCCTATGGGCATTGAAGGCATCGGCGCTCGGGTCGTGCGCAAGGAAGACAAACGGTTCATCACCGGCGCCGGCCGCTATGTCGACGACATGGTGGTTCCCGGCATGAAGCATGCCGCTTTCGTGCGCAGCCCGCACGCGCATGCTCAGATCAAGAAGATCGACGTCAGACGAGCGCAGGCGATGCCCGGCGTCATCGGCGTCTTGACCGGCAAGGAGCTCAAGGCCGACGGCATCGGCAACCTGATCTGCGGCTGGATGATCCATTCCAAGGACGGCTCGCCGATGAAGATGGGCGCGTGGTCGCCGCTGGCCGTCGACAAGGTGCGCTATGTCGGCGACGCGGTCGTCATCGTGGTGGCGGAAACCAAGGGCCAGGCCCGCGACGCGGCCGAAGCGGTCGAGATCACCTACAAGGAATTGAAGGCGGTGGTCGATGCCACCAAGGCGCTGCAAAAAGGTGCGCCGCAGGTCCATGCCGAAGCCGAGGACAATCTTATCTTCGACTGGGAGATCGGCGATGCCAAGGCGACCGACGCGGCGATCCAGGCGGCGGCCCATGTCACCCGCATGAAGATCGTCAACAACCGGCTGGTTCCCAACGCCATGGAGCCGCGCGCGGCCCTTGGCCATTACGACAAGGCCGAGGACCATTTTACCTGCTGGACGACGTCGCAGAACCCGCATGTCGCGCGGCTGGTGATGAGCGCCTTCTACAATGTCGCACCGGAAAACAAGCTGCGCGTCATTGCGCCCGATGTCGGCGGCGGCTTCGGCTCGAAGATCTACATCTATCCCGAAGAGATCGTCTGCCTTTGGGCGTCGAAGAAGACCGGCGTGCCGGTCAAATGGGTCGCCGACCGCACCGAAAGCTTCCTCACCGACGCACATGGCCGCGACCATGTCTCGACGGTCGAAATGGCGTTCGACCAGAACAACAAGATCACCGGCTTCAAAGTCGACACCATCGCCAATCTCGGCGCCTACATGTCGCTGTTCTCGTCTTGCGTGCCGACCTATCTCTACGCGACGCTGCTGTCGGGCCAGTACAACATCCCGACGATCCACGCCAATGTGCGCACCGTCTACACCAACACGGCACCCGTCGATGCCTATCGCGGGGCAGGGCGGCCGGAAGCCACGTATCTGCTCGAACGGACAATGGAGACCGCCGCGCGTGAACTTGGGGTCTCTCCGGCGGAGTTGCGGCGCATCAATTTCATCACCGAGTTTCCGCACCAGACGCCGGTCATCATGAACTATGACGCCGGCGACTATGGAGCTTCACTCGATGCGGCGACACAGGCGTCCGACTATGCCGGCTTTGCCAAGCGCAAAGCGGCGGCCGGCAGCCAGGGCAGACTGCGCGGCATCGGCATGAGCTGCTATATCGAGGCCTGCGGCATCGCGCCGTCGGCGGCGGTCGGTTCGCTCGGCGCCGGCGTCGGTCTGTGGGAATCCGCCGAAGTGCGGGTCAATGCCGTCGGCACGATCGAGGTGCTGACCGGCTCGCACAGCCATGGCCAGGGCCATGAGACGACCTTCGCGCAACTCGTCAACCAGCGTTTTGGCGTGCCACTGGACTCGGTCTCGATCGTCCATGGAGATACCGACAAGGTGCAGATGGGTATGGGCACCTACGGCTCGCGCTCGGGCGCGGTCGGCATGTCGGCAATTGCCAAGGCGCTCGACAAGGTCGAGGCCAAGGCCAAGAAAATCGCCGCCCATCTGCTCGAGGCCGACGAGGGCGACATCGTCATCGAGAATGGCGAGGTCAAGGTTGCCGGCACCGACAAGAGCCTGCCCTGGTTCCAGGTGGCGCTTGCCGCCTACACCGCTCACAATCTGCCGGCAGGCATGGAGCCGGGACTGAAGGAAACAGCCTTCTACGATCCGGCGAACTTCACTTTCCCGGCGGGCTGCTACATCTGCGAGGTCGAGATCGATCCGGAAACCGGCACGACCGAGATCGTCCAGTTCGTCGCGGCGGACGATTTCGGCAACATCATCAACCCGATGATCGTCGAGGGTCAGGTGCATGGCGGCATCGCCCAGGGCATCGGCCAGGCGCTGCTGGAAGGCGCGCACTATGACGATAGCGGGCAGCTGCTGACGGCGAGCTACATGGACTACACCATGCCGCGCGCGGACGACCTGCCGTCATTCAAGGTCTCGACGTCGAACACGCCGTGTCCGAGCAATCCGCTCGGCATCAAGGGCTGTGGCGAGGCCGGCGCCATCGGCTCGCCGCCGGCGGTCATCAACGCCATCACCGACGCTTTGGGGATTGTGGACATCGCCATGCCGGCCTCGCCGTCGAAGGTGTGGGCGGCGATTAGGGCGAAGAAATGAGTGAGTAGGGAGAAGTGAGTAGGGAATGGGCATTACCGGAGATGACAGCGTCCCTATTCCCTATTCCCTACTCCCTACTCCCTACTCACTACTCACTACTGCCTAACCACTTCAAGGGAGGATCCCATGTACGCAGTCAACTACCACCGCGCCGCCTCGGTCGCCGACGCCGCCAAGCTGGTGAAGAGCGGCGACGCCAGGCTTTTGTCAGGCGGCATGACGCTGATCCCGGCGATGAAGACGCGGCTCGCCGCACCGTCCGACCTGATCGACCTGTCGCGGATCAGGGAGCTGCAAGGCGTCAAGGTGTCGGGCAAGACCGTCACCATCGGCGCCGCCACAACCCATTACGACGTCGCCAATGACGAGAAGCTGCGGAAGGCCTGTCCGGCGCTTGCGCACCTTGCGTCGCTGATTGGCGATCCGGCGGTGCGCCACAAGGGCACGATCGGCGGCTCGGTCGCCAACAACGACCCAGCCGCCGATTATCCGGCGGCGCTCTTGGCGCTGGGCGCCACCATCGTCACCAACAAGCGCGAGATTTCAGCCGCGAAATTCTTCACCGGCCTGTTCGAAACGGCGCTGAAAGAAGGCGAGATCATCACCGCGGTGAGTTTTACCGCGCCGGCCAAGGCTGCTTACGAAAAATTCCGCAACCCGGCCTCGCGCTATGCGATCGTCGGCGTGTTCGTGGCAAAGGGCAAGGACGGGGTCAGCGTTGCCGTTACCGGCGCCGGCGATGACGGTGTGTTCCGCTCGAAGGAGATCGAAGCAGCACTGGCGAAGAATTTTGCCGCATCGGCGCTCGACGGCGTGAAAGTGCCGGCGAAGAATTTGATGACCGACCTCCACGCTTCGGCCGAATACCGTGCCAATTTGATCGCCGTGATGGCCAAGCGCGCGGTGGCGGCAGCCAACGCCTGACATCATAAAGCTACTGACAAGGAAAGGGGCCATCGCGGCCCCTTTGTTCGTCTGTGGCGGGCTGTAACTGCCCAGTCCTTGCGGGTTCGCTGCCACGCGCAAATCCGTTGTTTCAGGTAATTCCCGTGCAAGAACAGGCGCATACTTCCCAAGGGACTGCCCAGCCCCATTCTCGCACTTGCACAATCTGATATTGCACTGCAATATGTATAGCTTGGCGGAACACGGGGTGGATTCTGCGCGCGGCGGTGTGAGCTGCGCCAAGATCTTGCGTCGTAGAGGATCGGCATGGCCGACATCTCCGCAGCGTCTGTTGCCCTGCCGCGGGCCACAGCCGACAAAGCAGCCAGAGCAAGACTGGCCTATCTCGATGGTTGGCGCGGGCTTTCGATCGCACTGGTGCTGATCGGCCATTTCTTCCCCGTTCCCGGGATCAATCTCGGCGTGCTCGGCGTCGAGTTCTTCTTCGTGCTCTCAGGCCGGCTGATGGGCGAGATACTGTTCATCGAACGCTTTCCGCTGAAAAAATTCTTCAAGCGCCGCTTTTCGCGCATCTATCCCGCGCTGCTGGTGTTCGTGACATCAGCCATGATCGGGCTCTCCGGCACCTTTATCGGCTTCAAATGGAAGGCGGCGCTGACGGCGCTGACATTCACCTACAACTATGCCGGAATTCTCATCACCCGCGCCGGCGCGCTCGACCACATCTGGTCGCTATGCGTGGAAGAGCATGCCTACATCATCCTGGCGCTGATCAGCGTGGTGGTGACCGGGCGGGGTAATGTCGTTCGGCTGCTGGTGACGCTGTCGCTGCTGGCGATGGCCAATGGCGCCATTTCGTACTGGGCACTCGGCATGGATTACGAGCACAGCTATTGGCGCACCGATGTGCATATCGCCTCGATCCTGCTGTCGGCATCGATCTGCCTGCTCAAGCACGATGATCGGCTGCCGGCATTCCTGAAGAGCCCCTATGTCAGCCTCGTGTCGGCGGCGGCGGCTATATTGCTGTTCCTCGATCCGGTGCCGACGCCGATCCATTACCTACTGGCGGTGCCGTTGCTGGCGCTTGCCGTGAATACGCTGGACACCAGCAACTGGCATCTTACCGGCCTGCTTTCATCCAGGCCGATGGTGATGATCGGGCTATGGTCGTACTCGCTCTATCTCTGGCAACAGCCCTTCTACAAATTCGTCGCCGAGCAGGGCAGTGCGCCGATCCCGATGCTGGCGGCTGTCTTCGCCTGTGCACTATGCAGCTACTATCTGGTCGAGAAGCCCGCGCGGGCCTGGCTGAACCGGAATTGGTGAGGGCTACGGACTCCTAATCTTATGCTGCCGCGACGATCTGCTTGCCGATCATCAGCCAGCGACCCATCAGCCGGCGATCTCCTTGAGGTAGTAGCGCACCGCCTTCTTGCCGCCATGGATCACCGCGTCGCCGACCTCGGCGAAGCCAAGCGCGGCATGGAAGGCGTCCGAAGCCGGATTGGGAGGTTCGGCATTCACCTCGCAGGTGACGATGCTGTGGCCCGCGCGGGCGACTTCCCCGAACAGATCCTCGTAGAGCCGGCGGGCATGGCCGCGGCCGCGCGCTTGCGCCGCGACGACGACGCGGTCGACATAGACGAAGCGTGGATAGCGCTCGCGGAACCAGAGGAAATTCGGGCTGTCGTAGGCCGCATTCTGGTCGAAGGTCATGATGAAGGCTTCGAGCGTGCCGATGCGCCTGACGTAAAACGCTTCGCCAAGCAGGAAGGACAGCCGTTCGGGCTCGAGCCATGACAGTTCGGCGGCGTGCTCATTGTTGAGTGCGAGGATGGCCGCTTCGTCCTGAGGCGAGACACGGCTGATCGGCGACGGCCCAGTCACGGCTTCGCTCATCATGCTCTGGCCGCCGCAATCGTCGCGGCAACCAGCGCCCCATCGGTGACTGTGGTGCGGTATTCGCGGTCGAGATCGCCGCCGCCCATGCCGACTTGCGGGTTGCGGTAGGCCATGGCGCTCGGTACATCCTTGAGCGCGGCGAAGTGCATTTCCGTCAGCCCGGTTGATGCCAGCACCCCGGCGATGTTTTCGGGGTCCAGCGCGCCGCAGCCGAGGATGATGATGCGGCCGTCGGCCTGGCGGACGAGATCCGCCAACAGGCCGGCGCCTTCCACCGCGGTGTCCCTCTGGCCGCTGGTCAGCACGCGGCCGACCTTGCAGCGGATCAGCGCTTCCAGCGCCTCGGCCGGGTCGCGGGTCATGTCGAAGGCGCGGTGGCAGGTGACGGCGAGCGGACCGGCGGCATGGACCAGCGCGCCCATGCGGGTTTCATCGATGGTGCCGTCGGCATCGAGGCAACCGACAACGACGCCGGCGACGCCGAGGTCACGAAGCGCTGCGACATCGGCGAGCATCGAGCTGTATTCGGCCTCGCTGTAGAGGAAATCGCCGCCGCGCGGCCGCACGATGACATGGAAGGGAATTGTCGCGCTCTCGAGTGCGGCGCGCACCGTGCCGAGGCTGGGCGTGATGCCGCCTTCGACCAGGCTGGCGCAGAGCTCGACCCGGTCGGCGCCGGCGGCCTGCGCAGCCAGCAGTCCATCGATGCCTTCGACGCAGATTTCGATCAGGGGGCGAGCATTTCCGACCAAGGGGCGATCCTTTATGATTGCATGACGGCCAGCCCTAGCATCGGCTCGGTTGGTGGGGAAGCCGGAACAGCCAGTCGCTGCTTGGGCCAGCCCGGCAACCCGGCCGATCCGCAATTACTGGCGCAGCACCGTGTTCTTGGCGCCTTGTTCGACCTGGTCGATGACCAGCAGCTTGACCGGGCCGTCGCCGATGTTGGTGGCCTGGTGCCACTGGCCGATCATCTCGATGATGAAATCGCCCGTCTTGTAGGTGTTGCTGTTGCCGGTCTCGACATTCGTCACTTTGAGTGTCCCGGCCTCGACATAGGCGTAGCGGGCAAACGGGTGCTTGTGCACCGGCAGAGTGGCACCGACCGCAATGTCATAGGTTGAAACCAGGACCTGGACATTTTTCTGCGGCAGCACGATCGGCTGGCCGGACGCCGTCTGGCTGCGATCGGCAAGCGGTGTGACGACAACCGGCGGGATGGTACTGTCCAGCGCCCGAGCGGGGTTTGCAGATAGCGCTGCCGCGAACAGCAGCATCGATGCCAGGATCTTTCGCATGGTTCCTCCAGGTTTTACCGCCACCGCGCGGCGCGACGCCAAAGTTCTAACTCTCGTCAGTTACTGGAGACACAACGTCATCCGCCGGTGCCGTCGTCCATCATCGTATTCGTGAGCGCTTCATAGATGTTGCTGCATACCTGAGACCGCGGACAGTGTTTTACGATGAATGCCGGCACGACAGTCAGTGCGGCGGCGATCAGGATTTGCAGGAAGAGAGGAGCAGGCTCGAAGCGTTTGCCAAACAAGGCTCGGCAAGCGAAGTAGAGACTTTGAGCCAGGCACGCCCAGACAAGGACATGCAACAGCGTGCTCGTTGCTCTTGCATAGGGCGTTATGTATCCGTCGGGAAAGCCGACCATGCCAAGGTCGACGAGCCACTGCAGAGCCAGCAGGCAGGACAGGCATGCCCACAGAAAGGGCGCTACGCGGGTAACTAAAATTCTGCTGCGGTCAACGCTCATGTGCAATCGAAGCACAACAGCGCTCGGCCTTCCAGAGCGGCTGCTGCGTGGCTTGGAGTATCGCCTATTTAAGAGTGCGCAGCGTGATGGAGTAGCGGTGACCGGCGACCGGCGGAATGCTGTGCTCCCACTCGTGGCGCGCCGGACCGTCCATGAGATAGAGGGACCTCGGTTCGACCTCGATCGTCTCGCGATCCCATTTGGAGCCGTTTTTGCGGCGCAGCCGAAAGCTGCAGGGCGCCAGCAGCGAGACGCCGGCGACGAGATCGAAATGCGGCTTGTCGCGATGCCAACCTATGCCCGCGCCCGGCGGATACTCGTTGATGAGCACTTGGGCGAATTCCGTGGCCTGCCTGCCGGCAAAATCCGCGACCTTGTCGCGAAGCGGCAGCAGGAATTTCGGGATGGGCGGCGCTTCGACGACCTGGCGCCGGTCGTAGTCATAGCGCCAGCCGAAGCCGGCGACCTGCCGGTTGGCAATATGGCCATGGAAATCGAACGGCTTGAAGGACAGTTCATTGAGGTGACGGACCAGTTCCGCCTCTTCGTCCGTTGTGATCAGGCCCGGCCGGTAGGAAAATCCTTCCGGCAGCGTGTCGGCCGCGCCGAAGAGATCGCCCTGGCTGGCATACGCTGTTGTGCTGGATTTCGTCTGTGCCATCTGACGGAGAGATAGGAAGCCTCGCCGCCTGGGCAAGATTTTCGGCGTTGTGATGCGCCTCCCTGACGGAACCTCCGCATCGTTGCGGCATTACGCATTTTCGAAGCAGGATCTGGGGCGAAGCAAGATTTTGGGACGAAGCAGGATTTTCGACATGCCGTCCACTGCCATCCGCAACACCCATTACGACCCGTCGACGAAAATCCTCTCGGTCTGGTTCGTTCCAAGCGGAGCCCGCTACGACTATGAAGAGGTCGAGCCTGAGACCTATGCGGCGTTCCGGGCCGCCTTCTCGAAAGGGCAATTTTTCAACGAGTTCGTGCGCGACCGCTACCGGTTTCACTTGGTTGAAGAAGGGCGTCCGCGAGCAACCGGGTTCTGAAGGTGCGGTGATCCGTATAAGGTCGCGAACCCCAATTGCTTTTCAAATTGACTTGTTTCAACCTGCTTTGTGGGGACGGACAATGCCGTGGTCGAGATGGCCGTAACATTGGGGGAGGCAGCTTTTGAAATGCATATTGATTATACTCGGCGTGGTAGGTGTCCTGTCTTCCGCTGCGTCTGCAAAAGATAATCGACAACACATCGACCCTGCCTATCAAAAAAACATCAACTATCTGGCCGGGCTGTCCGACGCCCAGTTGAAATTGGTCGTAACATGGTCAGCTAACGTCATCGCCGTTACGACGCGATGCCCGGCGCTGCAGCTGACTCCAGACGGAAAATCCAAAATAACGGCGATATACATCTTGTACGATGTGCAAGATAAACACCTGATACCCAATCCCCCCGAATTCAAGAGAGCCATCAGGTTTTATGAAGGCGCTTACCGCACGGCGGCGCAACGCACGGACAGCTGTCGGGCGGAGAAAGCCAAGGACCCGGGAAGCTACCGGTAAATAGTTGTCGGCATGATCGACTAGAAGTGATTTGGCTCGCCGGAACCCCGGCGAAGCGCGAATTCTCTATAGCCCCTTCGCCAAATCGCCGTGAGAACTCACGGCCCGAAAACGCGACCGGACCGCGCGGACGCGCTTCGCCTTGCTGGTGACGCCCCCACCGTCACTTCGCAACCGAGCCCCCGAGAAAATGGACCTGGAGGCTTCTAGCGCGGGCATCGATTGTCTGGAAAGGCAACGGCGCTCTGGCTTGGTTGAATTATCGGCCGCCACCGCGGAAATCGTGCGGACGGAAGCCAAACGGCGACTGCATAGCCGCTCATCAAAGCCCTGTTCAACTCCTCAATTCGTGGTAAGGTGATTATACCAGTTAATAACATGACGATCGGCGCGGCCGTCGTTCAAAGCGGGAGTAGGGATAGATGACGACGATTGCGCTGTTCGGTGCCGGCGGCAAAATGGGTTACCGCCTGTCGACCAATTTTCGCGGATCGCCCTACACGGTACGCCATGTCGAGGTCAGCGAGGCCGGCCGCGATCGGCTGAAGACCGGACTGGGCTTCGACGCGGTCAGTGCCGATGCGGCGCTGGACGGGGCGGATATCGTCATCCTGGCCGTTCCCGACACGCATATCGGCAAGGTGGCGGCTGATATCGAGAGCAAGCTCGCGCCTGGCACGATGGTGATAGTGCTCGACGCGGCCGCACCCTTCGCCGGCCATCTGCCCAACCGGCCGGACCTGACCTATTTCGTCACCCATCCCTGTCATCCGCCGATCTTCAACGACGAGACCGACATGGCGGCCAAGAAGGATTATTTTGGCGGCGTCAAGGCCAAGCAGCATATGGTCAGCGCGCTGATGCAGGGGCCGGAAGCGGACTACGCCAAGGGCGAGGCGGTCGCAAAAATCATCTGGGCGCCGGTCATGCGCTCGCACCGTGTCACCGTCGAACAGATGGCGCTGCTGGAGCCCGGTCTATCGGAGACGGTGTGCGCGTCACTGCTTGTCGTCATGAAGGAAGCCGTCGACGAGGTCGTCGCGCGAGGCGTCGACCAACAGGCGGCGCTCGATTTCCTGCTCGGCCACATGAACGTGCTCGGCGCCGTGATTTTCGGCGAGACCAAGGGCGTATTCTCGGATGCCTGCAACAAGGCGATCGAATTCGGCAAGCCGGTGCTGATGCGCGACGACTGGAAGCGGGTGTTCGAGCCGGAAGAGATCGCCGCGAGCATTCGGCGCATTACCTGAGACAGGCCGAGTCGGGGGGCTTGCCGGAGCGCCTCGATGGCTCGACACACCCGCCATGACGCCCAGATGTTTTTGCTCGGTGGGCACACGTCACCTCAATTCATGATTGACTCATCATACCAGTTGGCTTAGCTGTTGATGGCTTGAGCAAGGGTCCGCGGGAAGTACGAAGCCTGGGCGAGTGGAGGGACGGCGGGGGAGCAGCGATCGTTTGGGAAGCCGGCAACGGCATTTCAGCCCGAACCGATCGGCGGCCCGCGCTGCGCGACGAATTCGAATGCAGAGGCCTTGATTGATCAAGGCAATTTTTCAAACGGGAGGACATCATGAAACTCACACGCAGAATGACACTTGCGGCGTTCGCCGGCATGCTGGCGCTTGGCACGGCGGTACCCGCCTATGCGGCCGACCTCATTGCCATCATCACGCCCTCGCACGACAATCCGTTCTTCAAGGCGGAAGCCGTCGGCGCCGAAGCCAAGGCCAAGGAACTCGGCTACGAAGCGCTTGTGCTCGTCCATGACGACGATGCCAACAAGCAGTCCGAATTGATCGACACCGCGATCGGTCGCGGCGCCAAGGCGATCATCCTCGACAATGCCGGCGCCGACGCCACTGTCGCTGCCGTGCAGAAGGCCAAGGACGCGGGCGTGCCGTCGTTCCTGATCGATCGCGAGATCAACGCCACCGGCGTCGCCGTGGCTCAGATCGTCTCCAACAACTACCAGGGCGCCCAGCTCGGCGCGCAGGAGTTCGTCAAGCTGATGGGCGAGAAGGGCAATTTCGTCGAGCTGGTCGGCAAGGAATCCGACACCAATGCCGGCATTCGCTCGAAGGGCTATCATGACGTCATCGACGATTATCCGGATCTGAAGATGGTCGCCCAGCAATCGGCCAACTGGAGCCAGACGGAAGCCTATTCCAAGATGGAATCGATCCTGCAGGCCAACCCGGATATCAAGGGCGTCATCTCCGGCAACGACACCATGGCGATGGGCGCGTATGCGGCGCTGGTTGCGGCGAACCGCAAGGACGTCATCGTCGTTGGCTTCGACGGATCCAACGACGTGCGCGACTCCATCACCGCGGGCGGCATCAAGGCAACCGTCCTGCAGCCGGCCTATGCGCAGGCGCAGATGGCGGTCGAGCAGGCCAACGACTTCATCAAGAACAAGAAGTCGCCGGCCAAGGAAAAGCAGCTGATGGACTGCGTCTTGGTCAATGGTGACAATGCTGCCAAGCTGGAAACGTTTGCGCTGACCAACTGAGCCGGCGTGACATGAATAGCGAGGGGCGACCCAAGGGTCGTCCCTCGTCGCCATTTTCCGTGGGTGCTGACCACCATGCTGAACAACAAACCATCATGCTGAACAACAAGCCGAACTGGCCGATCCTTGTCGTTGCAGTCGGCATCAGCCTGACCGCCTGCAAGATCCTGCCGACGCCCTCGGGGGACAGCGGCAGCGCCGCCGCCTTCAATCCGGACAAGATGGTCGAGGAGATATGGGCGGCGAAGGTCGTGCCTTACCTCCAGCAGAAAGCCGGGCCGTTTGCCGAAGTCCACGCTCTGGCGAAAACCGATCCTGCTTCCGCCGGCGCCAAATATGGCAATCCGAAGAAGCAGGCGAATTCGCCATGGACCTTCGCGGTTCGCGTCGAGGGCAAGATCATCGCCGCCAACACGCAGTCGCGGGCAGCGACCATGGATGTCGATGTCGACGGCGACGGCAAGGCCGATGCGCGGGTACAGATCGGACCGGCGATGCGCGGAACCGCGCTGCGCGACAGCCTCGATTTCATCCAGTTCAACGATTTTACCAACCAGATCGACTTCGCCCAGTTCGGCAAGGCGTTCAACGCCTATGCCGTCAAGGCCGTGCTTGCCAAACTGCCGCGTGACGCCTTGGAGGGCCGGACCGCCAAGGTCCTCGGCGCCTATACGCTCGAAAACGGCCAGGACCTGCCGCTGGTGACGCCGGCGGAGGCAGAAATCGGGCCGAAGCCATGAGCGCTGCGGTTGCTCACGATGTCATCCTGAAACTGGAGGACGTCTGCAAGGTCTATTCCGGCACCGTCGCGGTCAAGCGCGCGAATTTCGAGGTGCGCAAGGGCGCCGTCAATGTGCTGGTCGGCGAAAACGGCGCCGGCAAATCGACGCTGATGAAGATCATCGCCGGCGTCGAACAGCCGACGCTCGGCCGGATCCTCCTGGAAGGGGAGGAGGTCTCCTTCTCGTCATCGGGCGACGCGGTGAACCGCGGCATCGGCATGGTGTTCCAGGAGCTGAACCTGTTTGGCAATATGACCGTCGCCGAGAACATCTTCGCCACGCGCGAGATCACCAACCGGTTCCGCAAGATCGACCGCAAGGAGCAGGAGCGTCGCGCGGCGCAATTTCTCGAACGCCTGCAGGCCGGGATAAGGCCCGACATGCTGGTCGAGGATCTGCGCATCGGCCAGCAGCAGCTGGTCGAGATCGCCAAGGCGGTTTCGCTCGATGCGCGCATCCTGATCATGGACGAGCCGACCTCGGCGCTCAGTGCGGCGGAAGTCGAGATCCTGTTCAAGGTGATCGCCGACCTCAAGGCGCGCGGCGTGGCGATCGTCTACATCTCGCACCGGCTGGAAGAACTGATCCGCATCGGCGACTACATCACCGTGCTGCGCGATGGGCACATCACCGGCCAGGAGGAGATGAAGAACGTCGACACCCGGTGGATCGTGCGGCAGATGATCGGCTCCGACGCCAAGGATTTCGCCAAGGCCGACGGCCATGTTCCTGGCGAAGAGATATTCCGCGCCGAGGACATCTGCCTGCCGCGCGCGACCGGCGGGCTGGCGGTCGATCACGTCTCGCTGTCGCTGCGCGCCGGCGAGATCCTCGGCATATACGGCCTGATGGGCGCCGGGCGGAGCGAGCTGTTCGACTGCATCATGGGCCGCCATGGCCAGGCGACCGGCGCGATCTTCATCGCCGGCAAAAAGGTCAAGGAGCGCGACACGACGCGGCGTATCCGGCGCGGGCTGGCGCTGATCCCCGAAGACCGCCAACGCGAAGGGCTGGTGTCGATCCTCTCCGTCGCCAGCAATCTGACACTGGCCAGCCTGTCGCGGTTCGTGCGCATGTTCCACATTCGTGGCGGCCAGGAGAAGCAGGCGGTGACGCAGATGGTGCGGGAACTGGCGATCAAGGTCGCCGACCCGGCGCAGGAGGTCTCGTCGCTGTCGGGCGGCAACCAGCAAAAGGTGGTGATCGGCAAGGCGCTGCTCACCGGGCCGAAGGTGCTGCTGATGGACGAGCCGAGCCGTGGCATCGATGTCGGCGCCAAGGCCGACGTCTTCCGCACCATGCGCAAACTGTCGCGCGACGGATTGGGTATTCTGTTCGCCACCTCCGATCTCGATGAGGTGATGGCGCTGTCCGATCGCATCGCGGTGATGAGCAACGGAAAACTGACCGGCATGTTCGATCGCGCCGAGGCGACGGAGGCAGCCCTTGTCGCCGCCTCGGCACTTGGCCACGGACCGGCCCCGCACACGGAGAACCCATGACTGACATCCCGGCCAAGGCGGCTGCCCCCTCCGTCTCGAGCGGCTCGCTGCTGCTGACGCTGATGAAGGCGAGGACCTTCATCGCGCTGATCGCCGTCTTGATCTTCTTCTCGATCGCGGCGCCGAATTTCCTGTCGACCGCCAACCTGATCCTGATGTCGAAACATGTGGCGCTGAACGCCTTCCTCGCCATGGGCATGACCTTCGTCATCATCACCGGCGGCATCGACCTGTCGGTCGGCTCGATCGTCGGCCTGTGCGGCATGGTCGCCGGCTACCTCGTGCTGAACGGCATCGACCTGCAATTCGGCTACACTATCTATTTCAACGTCGTCGAGATCGCGCTGATCACGCTGGCGGTTGGCATCCTGATCGGCGCCGTCAACGGATTGCTGATCACCAGGCTGAACGTCGCGCCGTTCATCGCCACGCTTGGCGTGCTCTATGTCGCGCGCGGCCTGGCGTTGCTGTCGTCGGACGGCCGCACCTTCCCCAACCTGGTCGGCAAGCCGGAGCTTGGCACCACCGGGTTTGGTTTCCTCGGCGCCGGGCGGCTGCTCGGCCTGCCGGTGGCGATCTGGATCCTGATCGTCGTTGCGCTGGTTGCGGCATATCTCGCCAAATACACGCCGCTCGGCCGCCACATCTTCGCCGTCGGCGGCAATGAACGGGCGTCGCGAATTTCGGGCGTTCGTGTCAACATGGTGAAAATGTTCGTCTACATGTTCTCCGGCTTCTGCGCGGCGATCGTCGGCCTGATCATCTCGTCGGAACTGATGGCCTCGCACCCGGCAACGGGCGAAAGTTTCGAGCTCAACGCCATCGCGGCGGCAGTGCTCGGCGGCACCTCGATGTCGGGTGGGCGCGGCACGATCGGCGGCACCATTGTCGGCGCCTTCGTCATCGGCATTCTTTCGGACGGGTTGGTGATGATGGGCGTGAGTTCCTTCTGGCAGATGGTGATCAAGGGCCTTGTCATCATCGTCGCCGTCGTCGTCGACCAAGCGCAGCGCCGGCTGCAGAGCCGGGTGACGCTGATGCAGATGGCAAAGGCAGGCTGAGCATGGCGGAGTTGCGGGGAGGGCTCATCGGCTGCGGCTTCTTTGCCATCAACCAGATGCATGCCTGGCGCGACATTGAAGGCGCCGCGATGGTCGCCATTTGCGACCGCGACCCGGAGCGGCTGCGCATCATCGGCGACCAGTTCGGCATTGCGAAGCGCTACACCGACGCGGCAGAGATGTTTGCAAGCGAAAGCCTCGACTTCGTCGATATCGCCACTACCGTTCCCAGCCATCGTCCGCTGGTCGAGATGGCGGCGCTGCACCGTGTGCCGGTGATTTGCCAAAAGCCGTTCGCGCCGACGCTTGCCGACGCCAAGGCGATGGTGAGGGCCTGCGTGGAAGCCGGCGTACCGCTGATGGTGCATGAGAATTTTCGCTGGCAGTCGGCGATCCAGGCGGTGCGTGCCGTGCTCGACAGCGGCGAGATCGGCACGCCGTTCTTCGGGCGCATCTCCTTCCGCTCTGCCTATGACGTGTTTTCCGGCCAGCCCTATCTCGCCAAGGGAAAGCGCTTCATCATCGAGGACCTCGGTATCCACAGTCTCGACATCGCCCGTTTTCTACTGGGCGACGTGTCGACGATCACGACGCGAACCGCGCGCATCAACCCCGGCATCGCGGGCGAAGATGTCGCGACGATGCTGATGGACCACAAGAGCGGGGCGACGTCAGTGGTCGACTGTAGCTACGCGACGAAGCTCGCCACCGAACCCTTTCCCGAAACGCTGATCGAGATCGACGGCAGCGACGGCACGATCCGCTTGGCGCAGGGATATCGGCTCACCGTCACCGGCAGGAGCGGCACGAAGATCACCGACGTTTCGCCGCCCGTACTCGCCTGGGCATCGCGCCCATGGCACAACATCCAGGAGAGCGTCGTCGCCATCCAGCAGCACTGGGTCGACTGCCTGGCAAAGGGAACCGAGCCGGCGACCTCGGGCGCCGACAATCTCAAGACATTCGCGCTGGTCGAGGCGGCCTATCTGGGCGCCGCGAGCCACGAACCTGTCCACCTGGATGGCTTGCTGACATGACAGCCGACGCCTTCCTCCTATACGGCACACGCGTGGTCGAGGCCGAGCCGGTTAGGCTGAGTGCGGGCTTGCTCAGCGCCGACTTTGTCAACGGCAGCCTGCGCACCATCCGTTACGGCGGCATCGAAGTGCTGCGCGCCATCGCCTACATCGTGCGCGACCGCGACTGGGGCACCTATGAACCGGCGCTGACGGACCTTGCCGTCGATCAGGACGCCGACAGCTTCTCCGTCAGCTACTCCGCAACTTGCTTAGCACCGGGCGGAAGCCGGCTCGACTTTCGCGCTACGATCAAGGGCTCCGCCAACGGTCACCTAGTGTTCGACGTCAGCGCGGTCCCTGAAAGCGATTTCGAGACCAATCGCTGCGGTTTTTGCGTCCTGCATCCGATCGCCGGCCTCGCCGGCAGCCCGGTCACGGTCGAGCATACCGACGGCAGCGTGGTGGCGACGAAACTGCCGCTGTTCATCGATCCCTGGCAGCCTTTCAAGGATTTGCGCGCGATCACCCATGAAGTCCGGCCGGGCATTACTGCCGAATGCCGGATGGAGGGCGACACTTTCGAGATGGAGGACCAGCGTAACTGGTCGGACGCGTCCTACAAGACCTATGTGCGGCCACTGGCGCTGCCTTGGCCCTATGTACTGCCGGCCGGCCAAACTGTAAGCCAGACGGTCAGCCTGCGCATCACCGGCGAGGGGGGAATGCCGGCCGCAGCATCTGCCGCCGAACCGGTCAGCGTCGAACTCGGCGAGACCGGGCAGAGGCTGCCGGATCTCGGCGTGATCATCTACCCGGATGAGGTCGAAGCAGCGCTCGCAAATCTTTCGACATTGACCGAGCTCGGCCCGCAGCAACTTGTCTTCCACTACGATCCGACGCGCGGCCACGGTCTCGAAGCATTGCAGTCTTATGCAAGGCTCACCGCCGCCTATCCGGTGCAGACGACGCTGGAATGCATCGTTGCCTGCGCGGGCGACCTCGATCCCGAGCTGTCAGGCGTTGCCGACATGGTGCGTCAAGCCGGGTTGAAGCTTTCGGCCATTGCCGTCTCGCCTTCGGTCGACCGGCAGTCGACACCGCCGGGCAGTGCGTGGCCGGACTGTCCGCCGCTCGAAGACGTCTATGACGCGGCGCGGCGCGCCTTTCCCGATATCCGGCTTGGCGGCGGCATGTTCAGCTATTTCACCGAGCTCAACCGCAAGCGCGTGCCGGGGGGCCTGCTCGATTTCGTCACTCACTGCACGTGCCCGATCGTGCACGCCGCCGACGATCTCAGCGTCATGCAGTCGCTGGAGGCGCTGCCCTCCATAACCGCGTCGGCGCGGGCGATCTTTGGGGAAAAGCCTTACCGCATCGGTCCATCGACGATCGCCATGCGCCAGAACCCCTATGGCGGCGCGACCAAGGGCAATCCCGGGGGACAGCGCATCGCCATGGCCGATCGCGACCCTCGCCATGCCGGCCTCTTCGCAGCCGCATGGGCGATCGGCTATGCCGCGCGTGTCGCGTCGGCCGGGCTGGAACTGCTCACGCTCTCCGGCTTCGCCGGACCGTTCGGCGTGCTCGCAGCGTCCGGCGAACCCGTCGCCGAAGGCGCACCCCGGCCGATCTTCGATGCCATCAAGGGTCTTTGCGAAATGGCCGGCCTTGCGTATGTGGCGGCAAGGACGAGCGATCAGACGAAGGTGCTGGCGCTGGCCGGCCGCTCCGCTTCGGGCAAGACCGTGGCGTGGCTGGCGAACCTGACGGCGGACGACGTGACGGTCGACATCTCAGCGTTTGGCCGAGGCCAACTGGTGATGACCCCTTACGCGATCACGCGGATCGGCTGAAATCAGTTGCCGGAGTTCATCACATAAAGCGCGCGCGAGCGCTCGAGGTGCTTGATCATCGCCTTCTCGGCGCCGTCGGCATCCTTCTTCTCAATGCGGCCGATGATCTCTTCATGCTCGGTCAGCGTGAACTGTTCCTTGCCGGTCCAGATCAGCATTTCGGTGTGATATTCCTTCAGCCAACCGAGCATCGCCTCGCTGACGGCGATATAGATCGGGTTGCCTGAAATGGCCGCGATCTGGGTGTGAAACTTCATGTCGGCTGAAATGAAAGCCTCGGAATCGCCACGAAAGCCACGCTGTTCGGCAATTGTGGCCCGCAGCTGCTCAACGTCCTCGGCAGTGGCGTTTTCGGCGGCTTCCCTGACCATACCGCGCTCGAAGAAGATGCGCGCCGTTTTCAGGTGTTCCAACGTGTCCTTCGACGACGACAGGATGATCTTGGCTGCGCCATCGACCTGCTTGATGATCGACTTGGCGGTCAGCTGCAGCACCTTGGCGCGTTCCCCATGCGAGATCGCGACGAGGCCCATATTGCTCAGCGCCTGCATCGCCTCGCGGATCGCGGGACGGCCGACCTCGAAGCGCTCCATCAACTCGCGCTCCGACGGCATGTCGTCGCCCGGCGTCAATTCTCCGCTGGTGATCAGGCGCTTCAGCCGCAAAAACACTTCGTCGGAAAGTTTGCGCCGGACGATCGGCTCCGAACGGTTCATCGTCGCGAATCACTCCCTTGACCTGTGTCTATCTAGCACTGCCGCAGCTGTTCCCGGAATGGCTGTCGCCCCGATCGCCCATAGCCGCCAGACAGGATATTGCTTGCAAAGCTTATGTACTCATTATACCAGATTCCGACGATCAAGGAACTCTTTTCGAACCCCCTGCGGCCTCAGACAACGAACCATGATCACGCTCACCTACCGCATCGAGACATCAGGCAGCATCGAGACGCTGGCAGCCAAGATCGCCAGCGACCAGTCGACTGGAACCTTCGTCGCGCTGCCCGGCGAGACCGAGGAACTGAAAGCCCGGGTGGCCGCGCGTGTCCTGGCCATTCGGCACCTGCCGGACGCACTTCGCCCCTCCATTCCCGAGGCCGGCAACGGGCCGTTCAAGCGCGCGGATGTCGACATCGCCTTTCCATTCGATGCCATCGGCCACGACCTGTCGGCTCTGATGACCATTGCCATCGGCGGCGCCTATTCGATCAAGGGCCTAACCGGCATTCGCGTTGTCGACATGAAGCTGCCGGAGCAATTCCGCGGCGCGCATCCAGGTCCGCAATTCGGCGTCGCCGGCAGCCGCAGGCTGACAGGTGTCACGGATCGGCCGATCATCGGCACCATCGTCAAGCCGGCGCTGGGGCTGCGGCCCCCCGAAACCGCCGCGATGGTGGGCGAGCTGATCGCCGCCGGTGTCGATTTCATCAAGGACGATGAGAAGCTGATGAGCCCAGCCTATTCGCCGCTGGCGGAGCGGGTAAAGGCAATCATGCCGCTGATCCTCGACCACGAGCAGAGGACCGGCAAGAAGGTGATGTACGCCTTCGGCATCTCGCATGCCGACCCGGACGAGATGATGCGCAATCACGATCTGGTGGCCAAGGCCGGCGGAAATTGCGCGGTGGTCAACATCAACTCCGTCGGTTTCGGTGGCCTGGCCTTCTTGAGAAAACGCTCCAGCCTGGTGCTTCACGCTCATCGCAACGGCTGGGACATCCTCACCCGCCATCCCGGCCTCGGTATGAACTTCAAGGTCTGGCAACAGTTCTGGCGGCTGCTCGGCGTCGACCAGTTCCAGATCAACGGCATCCAATCGAAATACTGGGAGCCGGACGCGTCTTTCGTCGAGTCCTTCAAGGCGGTGACGACGCCGATTTTTGCCCCTGAGGATTGCGCCTTGCCTGTGGCGGGCTCCGGCCAATGGGGCGGGCAAGCGCCCGAGACCTATGAACGGACCGGCCGGACGGTCGATCTGCTCTATCTGTGCGGCGGCGGCATCGTCAGCCATCCGGATGGACCGGGCGCCGGGGTGCGTGCCGTGCAGCAAGCCTGGCAGGCGGCGGTCGACGGCATTCCGCTGGCGGATTTCGCCTTGAGCCATCCGGAGCTGGCGCGGTCGATCGAAAAATTCGGCGACGGCAAAGCGGCCTGAAGCAATGCAAGACCTGCTTCTCAGCTATTATGGCGACGACCTCACCGGCTCGACCGACGTCATGGAAGCGCTCGAACTCGGCGGCGTGCCGACCGTGCTATTTATGCGCCAGCCGGACGCGGCCATGCTTGCGCAGTTCAGCCACTGCCGCGCCATTGGATTGGCCGGCACCAGCCGCAGCGAGACGCCACAATGGATGGACACGCATCTGAGCGATGCCTTCGCTTGGCTGAAGACGCTGAATGCCGCGATCTGTCACTACAAGGTCTGCTCGACCTTCGATTCCAGTCCGACGATCGGCAGCATCGGTCGCGCCATCGAGATCGGCCGCTCGGTCTTCGCGCAGGACAGCGTGCCGCTGCTGGTCGGGGCGCCGCAGCTCAAGCGTTACACCGCCTTCGGTCATTTGTTCGCGGTCTATCGTGAAAAGTATTTCCGCATCGACCGCCATCCGGTGATGAGCCGCCACCCGACGACGCCGATGGATGAATCCGACCTGCTGATCCATCTGTCGCGGCAGACGGAGCTCACATCGGGGCTGGTCGATCTCGCGACGTTGCAGTCGGCGTCGCGCTCGGAAGCCTTCGACCGCTTGCTCGCAAAGGGCACCGACATCGTACTTGTCGATGTCGACAGCCTCGAGACGCAGGCGCTTGCCGGCAAGGAGATATGGCGCGCCCGCAAGCCGGGCGGTTCGTTCGTCGTCGGCTCGTCGGGGATCGAATATGCGCTGCTGGCCGAATGGGTGTCGAACGGGACAGTCAGAGCTGAACCAGAATTTTCGCCGCCGGGTGCCGCCGACCGGATCGCGGTCGTCTCGGGCAGTTGTTCGTCGACGACCGAACGACAGATCCGTCACGCTTTGACTGACGGCTTCGACGGCATCGAGGTCGATCCCGTCGAACTGATCTCCGAAGCTTCCGGAGATGCGATCGCACGCGCGACGGCAGCCGGTCGCGCCAGTCTGGAAGCCGGGCGCAGCGTCGTTCTCTACACGGCCCTTGGACCCGCGGCCGATAGGGGGGGCGAAATCGACCGCCAGGAAGGCGCCCGCCACAAGCTCGGGCGGGGCCTCGGCGAACTGCTTCGCGCGCTGACCATCGAGCAGAAGTTGCAGCGCGTGGTCGTTGCCGGCGGCGATACGTCGAGCCACGCGCTCGGCCAGATGGGTGTCGATGCGCTGACCGTGCGGATGCCGTTGCCGGCGTCGCCGGGCTCGCCGCTTTGCGTCGCTCACTCGCGCGTCAAGGCGATCGATGGGCTGGAGGTGGCACTCAAGGGCGGGCAGGTTGGAACCGACCGCTATTTCAGCGCCATCCGTGACGGCCTTAGCAGCTGATTACGCGTCGCCTGGCAACCGCGAGATCCATTCATGCCCTCTAACGGCGCGGTAGCGGTTTTTGTCGCGCATGTTGACGTTAAATTCACATAAAGATATGGGTGTTTTGTCGGGGCAAGGTACTTTTGCCATTTATCCGCCTTGCTCTATCGGGGTTGTCGCCATGTGTTTCGCCCTTGCATCAGACTGCAGGATCGCCCTGTAGCAATCGCCAATGCTGAAAGAGGCGGTGATCATGCCCAGCCTGCTCGGAATCGATAACGGCCTCACGGTCACCAAGGCGGTCATCTTCGATGCCGACGGCACGCAATTGTCCGTGGCGCGTCGCCGGGTGCCGCAATCGATGCCCCACGCGCGCTGGGTGGAGCGCGACATGTCAGGCCTGTGGCAAGCAACAGCCGACGCCATCAAGGAGGCGATCGCGCTCTCCGGCAGGCCGGCGGAAGACATCAAGGCGGTGGCGGCGACCGCGCATGGCGATGGTCTCTATGTGCTCGATCATGATCGTCAGCCTTTGGGACCAGGCATCCTGTCGCTCGACAGCCGCGCCGGCGACATTGTCGACAGGTGGTCCGCCGGTACCGTTTTCACCGATGCGCTGGCGACGACAGGCCAGACGCCGCATGTTTCGGCGCCGTCGGCGCTGCTGGCGTGGCTTAAGCAGAACGATCCTGATCGCTATGGCCGCATCGGCCGTGTGCTGGCCTGCAAGGACTGGTTGCGCTTTTGCCTGACCGGCACGATCGGGACCGACCGCACGGAGGCCAGCACTTCATTCACGGATTTTCGCACGCAAGCCTATGCGCCTGAAGCGCTGCGCATCTTCGGGTTGGAGGATCTGTTCAACGCGCTGCCGCCGGTGGGGCATTCGGCTGACGTCGCCGGTCAAGTCACAGCCGATGCCGCCGAAAGGACCGGCCTTCGCAAGGGAACACCGGTCGCCTGCGGCCTGCACGACGTGGCCGCCTCGGCGCTTGGCATGGGCGGCCATGAAGACGGCGTGCTCGCCATCGTCGCCGGCACCTATTCCATCAATGAAGTCGTCTCTTCGCAACCGCGCGTCGACCGGCGTTGGTTCTGCCGCAACGCCATCGACGCGGGCCGTTGGAACAACATGTCGATCTCGCCGGCCTCGACCGCGAACTACGACTGGTTTCTCGACACGTTTTGCCGCGCGGAGCAGGACAGGACGGATGGCGGCTCCCTCCACGAATTGCTGGCGGGAGAGATCGACGCGGCGTTGAAGAAGCCTTCGACCATCCTGTTTCATCCCTATCTGTTCGGCTCTCCCTATGGCGATTTGGCCAGCGGCAGCTTTGTCGGCCTGCATGGCTGGCACAATCGCGGCGACATGCTGAAGGCGGTTCTGGAAGGCATCGCCTTCAATCACCGCACCCATGTCGAGGCTTTGCGCGACGGCTTTGCCGTCAGCGAGATCCGCCTGACCGGCGGCGGTTCGCGCAATCCTGCCTTCGTCCAGATGTTTGCCGACGTGCTGAACGCCCCGGTCACCGTCACCTCGACGGATGAGACCGCGGCCCTCGGTGCCGCGCTTTGCGCAGGTGCTGCGGTCGGCTTGTTCAAGACGCCGCAAGAGGGAGCAAGGCAGGTTGGGATGACGGAGCGGACGTATCAACCGGTGCCCGCCTCCAGTGCTGTGTTCAATGAGCGGTTTTCGCTCTACTGCCGCATAGCCGAGCAGCTGAAGTCGCATTGGCCGGACATCGAAAGGCTGGCGCGGCCAAGGGGAGACGCATGATCAAGGCCGACGAACGACGCGAAGAGATCGCCGATTATGTGATCAAGCTGGGCCAGGTGCGCATCGACGATCTGGTCGAGCATTTCGGCGTATCGCGCATGACCATCCACCGGCACATCGACCGGCTGGCGCAGCAGGGCGTGCTGCGCAAGCTGCATGGTGCCGTGACGGTTCAGCCGTCCGGTCTCTATGAGAGCGCCTTCCGCTACCGGGTGACGGTCAACCGAGCCGAGAAGGATGCGCTGGCGCGGGCAGCATTGGACTATGTCGAGGCCGGCCAGGTGGTGATGCTGGACGATTCATCGACGGCAAACGCGGTTGCGACGCTGCTGCTCGACGTCAAGCCGCTGACGGTTGTCACCAACAGCGTGTCGACGGCTGCGTTGCTGATCAATGTCGACGACCTCGACTTCATCTGTCTCGGCGGCCAGTATCACGGCACCTACAATGCCTATATCGGCATCGTCTGCGAGAACGCCGTGGCGCAGTTGCGCGCCAATGTGCTGATCTGTTCGGCTTCGGCCGTCACCGGAACCACGGCTTTCATCCAGGATCCGAATGTCGTGCGGGTCAAGCAGGCGATGATGACCGCCTCCGTGAAGCGCATCCTTTTGGTCGACCACGCAAAATTCGACCGGATCGCGCTGCATGTCTTCGACGATTTGACCAGTTTCGACGCCGTGCTGGTGACCGAGGGGCTCGGCGATGCGCAGGCGCAGAGCCTCGAGCGGGCCGGCGTGAAACTGCGCATCGTCAAGACGAAAGCGCCATGAGCCGAACAGACGGAGCAGGGGCGGACAATCGCGCCGGACGTCTCGCCGCTATGGCTGCGACCGGCGAGGTCGACGTCGTCATTCTTGGCGCCGGCATCAACGGGGCTGGGCTGTTTCGCGATCTGTGCGCGCAAGGTGTCAGCTGCCTGATCGTCGAAAAGGCGGATTTCGGCTCGGGCACCAGTGCCGCGCCGTCGAGGCTCATCCACGGCGGCTTGAAATATCTCGAGACCGGCGAGTTCGGGCTGGTGGCGCAGTCGACGCTCGAACGCAATCTGCTTCTTCAAAACGCGCCGCACTATGTCAGCCCGCTGCCGACCGTCATCCCGATCTTCTCGTGGAGCAAGGGCATGCTCGCGGCGTTGCGAACGCTGTTCGGCTCGACCAGCGCGCCGCGCAGCCGCGGCGCCATACTGATCAAGATCGGCTTGATGATCTACGATTTCTACGGTTCACGAAACCAGGTCATGCCGCGCCACCGCATGGTCGGGCGGCGGCAGGCGCTTGTTGAGATGCCGGCGCTCAATCCGGCGATCGTCGCCACCGGCACCTACTACGACGCCAAGATAAGTCACCCGGAAAGGCTGGTGCTGGAACTGATCCTCGACGGCTTGCAGGCTCACGCGGCGTCTGCCGGTGCCAACTACACGACACTGGCGGCTTCAGCCAATGGCGTGCTCACCTTCCAGCCGGAAAACGGCGCGGCCTTTTCGGTGCGGCCGAAGCTGGTGGTGAACGCCGCCGGTCCGTGGATCGACGACGTCAACGCGCTGCTTGGTGCTCCATCGAAGATGATCGGCGGCACCAAGGGCTCGCATATCCTTTTAAGGCATGACGAACTGGTCAAAAGCCTCGCCGGGCGCATGCTCTATTTCGAGGCCGATGACGGCCGCATCTGCCTGGTCTACGACTATCTCGGCCTGGCGCTGGTCGGCTCGACCGACATCAAGGCCGACAATCCGGACGCGGTCCGCTGCGAACCCGAAGAAGTCGACTATCTGCTCGACAGCGTGCGAACGCTGCTGCCGGGCATGGCGTTCGAGCGCGACCAGATCGTCTACGCCTATAGCGGCATCCGGCCGCTGCCGACGTCTGAAGCAGCGACGCCCGGACTGATCAGCCGCGATCATTCGGCGCCCGTTGCCGAGCCGGACGGCAACAGGCCCTTTGCAGTCATTTCGCTGGTCGGCGGCAAATGGACGACGTTCCGCGGCTTTGCCGAGGAAGTCACTGATACCGTACTCAAGCGCTTGCAGCGCAGCCGCAAGATGTCGACTCAGTCGATGCCGATCGGCGGTGGGCGGGATTTTCCGGCCAATGCCGCCGCGCGCGCGGACTGGCTGGCTGAGGCACAGCAGGCAACGGGCGCCGGGGAAGGGCGCCTTGATCAATTGCTGTCGCGCTACGGGACCAGAGCCGTTGAGATCGCCAGGCACGGGTCGGATGATGAGGGTTGCCTGCCGGACTCCGGCGGCTACGGCAAGGCGGAAATCGACTACATCGCGCGCAACGAGTTCGTCGAACATCTGGCCGATGTCGTTATGCGCCGCAGCACGTTGGCGATAGGCGGCTCGCTGACGAGCCGCGACCTGCAGGAGATTGCCGCGATCGCGGGGCGGGCGTTGGGGTGGAGCACCGAGCGCCTCACGCGGGAGGTCGAAGCCGCTGTTGTCGAGCTCGAAGGCAGGAACCTGATGCGGCTGGACTGATCGCTTGATCGCCGACGCCTAGCTTTTCCTGAGGCAATCCGATCGATTTGCCCTTGTTGCGCCCTGTGCATCAACCTTCCCATTTTGCACCCGGATTGGGATTTGCCGGCGCCTACGGGCTCATGCCGTCACTGGATCCGGTAACACAAATTGACGTTAAATTAACACTACCGTATGGTCATATTGTATGCTTACCTTCTAATAGGCTCGCGTTGGCTGCCGAACGTCGGCTGAGGCAACCATCTGCGGAGGGATTGACAGCGGTGCAAAGGTATGAAAATTTTTGCACACAAAGATAATATTATCACCCTGGGGAGGGGATGGCTTGAATTCCGGCGGAAGCGCAAACCGCGACCATGAATCCAGCCTCGCCACGCGCGCGGCCTGGCTGCACTATGCCGGTGGTCTGACCCAGGCCCAGGTGGCCAAGCGGCTTGGCCTGACCAGCCTCAAGGCGCATAGGCTGATCACCAAGGCCAACCAGGAAGGTCTGGTCAGGGTCTTCATCGACGGCGACGTCGCCGAATGCGTCGACCTGGAACAGCGCCTGATCGCCGCCTATGGGCTCCACTATTGCGAGGTGGTTCCCGATCTCGATCAGGACGAACTGCCGCTCAAGGGGCTGGGCATTGCCGGCGCCCAGTTCCTGAAGCGCGAAATCGATCGCGGCGAAGACATGCTGATCGGCGTCGGCCATGGCCGCACGCTTGCCGCCAGCGTCGAATATCTGACGCGCGCAACTGCTGCTCACATCCGTTTCGTCTCGCTGCTTGGCGGCGTGACGCGCAAATTCGCCGCCAACCCGCACGACGTCATGCATCGCCTGGCAGAGCGGACCGGCGCGCAGGCTTTCGTCATGCCGGTGCCTTTTGTCGCCAATACCGCCGAGGACCGCGAAGTGCTGCTTGGCCAGCGCGGCATCAGCGATGTGTTCGCTCTCGCCAGCCGGTCCGACCTGATGTTCGTCGGAATAGGCACGGCCGAGCGGGAGGCGTCGCTGGTCGCCACCGGCATGATCGAGCCTTCCGAAATCGACGAGGTCAAGCGTGACGGCGGCGTTGGTGAATTGCTGGCGCATTTCTTCGACGACAAGGGGCGTCCGGTCGAAACGGCGCTGTCGGAAAGAATACTGGCGCTTCCGCGCGATCAGTTGAAGGGCCGCAGGATCGTTGCCGTCGCCGGCGGCAAGGTGAAGGTGCGCGCCATCAAGGCAGTACTCGAAAGCCGTTATCTCAGCGGCCTGATCACCGACGAATGCACGGCCCGCGCGCTGGTCGAGCTCGACGATGCAGCCGGGACCGCGAAGCGCTGCGTGAACGGAGGAACTTCGAATGCGTGACAACGGACAATCCGCACCGCTGGTGGTTGCATCATGAGCGCGAAGGCCACCGCCCGGCAAGCTTCGCCCGGCCTGCGCCGGGTGCTTGCCGGCGCTGCGGTTGTGGTTCTGCTCGGCGCCATGGCGCTCGATACCAAGGTGATCAAGATCGGCTCTGCCGGCGATGTTCGCAACGCGGTGTTTTCGGCCGCCGACTACGGCAAGTCTGAATTTCCCAAGGTGCAGGCCGATGTCGAAGCGCGTGCCGCCGACGCCGCAACGGTGGCAACGGCGATCGCCAAGGACAGGGCGACGGCCGAAAAGGAATATGGCGTGCCGGCGGGAGTCGGACCGGTCATCTCGGTCAAGTTCACCGGCGTCGTCGGCGAGGGAAAATCGGGCATCTACAAGGTCGCGGTCGACGGTTTGCCGGACACGTTGACCGTCCGCGTACAGACTGGGCCGGCGATCAACGGCACCGAGCTTCGCGACGCCACCGGCAAGATCACCTTTGGTCAGTTCACCAACCAGATCGAGTATCAGGACGCCGGCTCGGCGCTGAACAACGAGATGAAGAAGGAGGTGCTGGCGAAAGTCGATACCAGTGACTTGACCGGCAAGACAATAGCGGTGGTCGGCGTCTTCAAGCTGGTCAATCCGAAGAGCTGGCTGGTCACGCCGGTGAGGCTGGACGTCAAATGACAATGGCTGCCGGCACAGAACCCGCGACTGGCGATGCCGTGCTTTCGGCGCGCAATGTCGTCATGTCGTATGGCGGCGTCCACGCGCTCAAGGGCGTCAACTTCGACATCCATCGCGGCAAGGTCACCACCCTGTTCGGAGAGAATGGCGCCGGCAAGTCGACGCTGATGAAGATCCTGTCCGGCGTGGTCACGCCGACATCCGGCGACATCGTGCTCGACGGCAATCTCGTCAGCTTTTCCTCGTCTTCGGACGCGCGCGACCGCGGCATTTCGATCATCCACCAGGAGCTCAGCCTGGCGCCGAATCTGAGCGTTCGCGACAACATCTTCATGGGCCGCGAACTGCGCACCAGAACCGGCCTCGACTTCGCCGAGGAGTCGCGCCAAGCGCGGGCGCTGATGGCCGACCTCGAAGAAGACATCGATCCGATGACCTTGGTGGAGGACCTGCGCCTGGGGCAGCAGCAGATCGTCGAGATCGCACGCGCGCTATCGGTCGACAGCCGCATCCTGATTATGGACGAGCCGACCTCCGCGCTGAGCGCCACGGAGGTCGAAGTGCTGTTCAAGGTGATCCGCGATCTGACCAGCCGCGGTGTCTCCATCGTCTACATCTCGCATCACCTCGAAGAGGCGCTGCAGATCACCGACTACGCCGTCGTGCTGCGTGACGGGGCGATCACGGCGACGGCCGAAGCCAAGGACATCGACCTCGAATGGATCGTCCGCAACATGGTGGGTGAGAATTTCGACCTCGGCTCGCCGCCGACCGGCCATGCGTTTGGTGAGGTCGCGCTGTCGATCGAGGATGTCAGCGTCACCGACGCTTCGGGTTCAGGCTACGTCGTCGATCATCTGTCGCTGGATGTCAAAGCGGGCGAGATCGTCTGCATCTATGGGCTGATGGGCGCGGGCCGCACGGAATTGCTGGAGGCCGTCGCCGGCCGTGTGCCCATGGCGGGCGGGCGGGCGCTGCTGGAGGGTGAGGACGTTTCGGGGCTGACCATTGCCCAGCGCATCGCCCGAGGTCTGGTTCTGGTCCCCGAGGATCGCCAGCGCGACGGCCTGGTTCAGACCATGACCGTCGGCCGCAATCTGTCGCTTGCCAGCATCGAGGCGTTCGCGAAAGGCCTGTTCCTCTCCCGGCCGAGGGAACGCGCACTGATCGACGATTCGATCCGCAAGGTGACCATCAAGACCGCGGGCGGCAACGCCATGATCGGATCGCTGTCGGGCGGCAACCAGCAGAAGGTCGTCATCGGCAAGATGCTGACGACAGATCCCAAGGTCATCCTTCTCGACGAGCCGAGCCGCGGCATCGATGTCGGCGCCAAGGCCGAAGTCTTTCGCTTGCTCAGCGAGCGTGCCGCGCAAGGCCTGGCGGTCGTCTTCTCGACCTCGGAGGTCAATGAGTGCCTCAGCATCGCCCATCGCATCGTCGTGATGCGGCGCGGCAAGATTTCAGCCGAATTCGGCGCCAACGCCACCAAAGAGCAGATCATGGCCGCCTCCGGCGAAGCCGTGGTCGCCTGACCATAGAATTTCGGAGCCCCGACCCATGAGCGATCTCAGCCAGGCCAGCAAACAGTCCAGCCCCAATGCGGGCGGCGAGGGCTTCGACGTGGCCAAGCTGCTGCTCGAAGGCCGGGCCTTCTTTGCCCTGATCGTCATCATTGTCGTCTTCTCGATCCTGTCGCCCTACTACCTCTCGGTGGCGAATTTCCTGACCATGGCTTCGCATGTCGCCATCTTCGGGATTCTCGCCATCGGCATGCTGCTCGTCATCCTCAATGGCGGCATCGACCTGTCGGTGGGGTCGACGCTCGGGCTTGCCGGCGTCGTCGCCGGTTTTCTGATGCAAGGCGTGACGCTGACCTGGCTCGGCGTCGTTCTCTATCCGCCGGTCTGGGTGGTCGCGGTGCTGGCCTGCATGCTGGGCGCCGCTGTCGGGCTGATCAACGGCGTGCTGATCGCGCGGTTCAAGGTTCCGGCCTTTGTCGCCACGCTCGGCGTCATGTACATGGCGCGCGGCCTGGCACTGCTGATGACCAGCGGCCTGACCTACAACAATCTCGGCGGCAAGCCGGAGTTGGGCAACACCGGTTTCGACGCGCTTGGCTTCAACCGTCTGTTCGGCGTGCCGACCGGCGTGGTGGTGCTGGCGGTCATCGCGCTGATCGGCAGCATCGTGTTGAACCGCACCGCGTTCGGGCGCTGGCTCTACGCCTCGGGCGGCAATGAGCGCGCCGCCGAACTGTCCGGCGTTCCGGTCAAGACTGTGCAGATTTCGGTCTATGTGCTTTCAGGCATCTGTGCCGCCATTGCCGGCCTGATCCTGTCCTCGCAGTTGACCTCGGCCGGACCGACCGCTGGCACCACTTACGAACTGACGGCCATCGCCGCCGTCGTCATCGGCGGCGCCGCACTCACCGGCGGGCGCGGCAACATTCGCGGCACCCTGCTCGGAGCCTTCGTCATCGGCTTCCTGTCCGACGGTCTGGTGATCATCGGCATCTCATCCTACTGGCAGACAGTGTTCACCGGCGCCGTCATCGTGCTCGCCGTGCTCCTCAATGCCGTTCAGTATCGCCGCCGTAGCAAGCTTCCAGCTTCGACGGGCGGCCAACCGACTTCTCAGAAACGGGGGAAGGCCGAACCGGCCAATCCTGCCCAAGGGAAGACTGCCAGCTGACTGGCAGCAAGACCGCGTAAAATCATTGGAGGAATGTACATGAAAATCGTGCTTAGAAGTTTGCTTGCCGCCGCGATGGTGGTCGGGTTTAGCGCAGCCGCATCGGCCGCGGGCCTGATCTCGATCATCGTCAACGATCCGGCCAACCCCTACTGGCTGACCGAAGGCAACGTTGCCAAGGCCGAAGCCGAAAAGCTTGGCTATACAGCCAACGTCGCCGCCCACAAGGGCGACACCAATACCGAAAGCAATCTGATCGACACCGCCATCACCAACAAGTCGGTGGCGATCATCCTCGACCCGGCCAATGCCGATGGTTCGGTCGGCGCGGTGAAGAAGGCGATTGCCGCCAACATCCCGGTTTTCCTCGTCAATGCCGAGATCAACCAGGAAGGTCTTGCCAAGGGACAGCTCGTCTCCAACAACGCCCAGGGTGCGGCTCTCGGTGCCCAGCAGTGGGTGCAGGCGGTCGGTGAAAAGGGCAAGTATGTCGAACTGCTCGGCGCCCCGTCGGACAACAACGCCGCCACGCGCTCGAACGGCTACGCGACTGTGCTCAGCCAGTATCCGGATCTCGAAAAGGCCGCTTCGCAGGTCGCCAACTGGGATCGTACCCAGGGCCATGACAAGATGCAGAGCATGCTGCAGGCCAATCCCGACATCATCGCCGTGATCAGCGGCAACGATGAAATGGCGCTTGGCGCGGTTGCGGCGCTGAAGGAAGCTGGCAAGCTCGCCGGCATCAAGGTCGGCGGCTTTGACGGTTCCCCGGATGCGGTTGCGGCCATCAAGTCCGGCGAACTGCAGTACACCGTGCTTCAGCCGGTGGCCATCTTCTCGGCCAAGGCTGTGCAGCAGGCCGACTCGTTCATCAAGTCGGGCGCTACTGGCGCCACCAGCGAGAAGCAGCTGTTCGATTGCCTGCTCATCACCAAGGACAATGTGGACAAGTACACCGCACCCTTCGTGCTGTCGGAATAAAAACCTGCTCAGGGGGTGTCCTTTGCGGACACTCCCTGGCTCTTCCATGGCTTCGAGACAACAAAGACTGCTCCTTGTGACTTGCCTTCATAACCATCCGGAACTTGCGGCATGAAAGACCTGCTGATCGGGATCGACGCGGGAACGTCCGTGATCAAATCGGTCGCTTTCGATCTATCGGGGCGGCAGCTCGACATGGCATCGGTGACCAACAGCTTCGTCACGCTGGAAGGCGGCGGCGCCGAACAGGACCTTAATCAGACCTGGCGCGACATGGTGCTGACCGTTCTCGATCTGGCGACGAAAATTCCAGACCTCGCGCGGCGAACCGCGGCCGTCGCGGTCACCGGGCAGGGCGACGGCACCTGGCTGATCGATGGCGACGGCATGCCGGTCGGGCGCGCGTGGCTCTGGCTCGATGCGCGCGCCGGACATCTGGTGGACGAGATGCGCGGCGATCCCCGGGATCGCACGCGGTTCGAGATCACCGGCACCGGGCTCAACGCCTGCCAGCAGGGCGCTCAGCTCAGCTGGCTGAAGAAAAACAGCCCGGAAATCCTGGAGCGCGCCGCCACTGCCTTTCACTGCAAGGACTGGCTCTATTTCAAGATGACCGGCGAGCGCGCCACCGATCCTTCGGAGGGAACATTCACCTTCGGCGATTTCCGCGCGCGCAGCTATTCCGACGAGGTGCTCGACATTCTCGATCTGACGTCGCACCGCCGCCTGCTGCCCCCCATGCTCGAAGGCACGACCGACCATCATCCGCTTTCTGCGTCGGCAGCAGGCGAGACCGGCCTGCTTGCGGGCACGCCGGTGGTGCTGGGCTATGTCGACATGGTCAGCACCGCGCTCGGCGCCGGCCTCTATGATCCAAGCGGCAATGTTGGCTGCACGGTCATCGGCTCGACCGGCATCCACACGCGCCTGGCGCGCACAGCCGACGATGTCATCCTCAACGACAACGCGTCCGGCTACACGATCGCCATGCCGGTTCCCGGCGCCTATGCGCAACTGCAATCCAACATGGCGGCGACGCTCAACATCGACTGGCTGCTCGGCCTGGCGCGCGACGTGCTGACCGCCAGCGGCGCCAAGCCTTCGCGCGACGAATTGCTGAAAGCGCTCGATGTCTGGGTCGAAGGATCGGAACCGGGGTCGCTGGTCTATCAGCCCTACATCTCGCTTGCCGGCGAACGCGGACCGTTCGTCGATCCAGACGCGCGCGCGGGCTTCATCGGGCTTTCCGTCAAGCACGGTTTTGGCGATCTGGCGCGCGCAGTTCTCGAAGGATTGGCCTTCGCGGCCCGCGATTGCTACCAGGCAATGGGCAGCGTGCCCGGCGAAATCCGCCTGTCTGGCGGCGCCGCGCGCAGCCCGTCGCTGCGCCGTATCATCGCTGCGGCGACCCGCGCGCAAGTCAGGACCAGCAGCCGCCAGGAAGCCGGCGCCGCGGGTGCGGCGATGATGGCCGCGGTCGGGCTCGGCGTCTATCGCTCCATGGATGATTGCTGCGCCGAATGGGTGACGCCGCTTCTGGGCGAATGCGACGCCTATGACGAGGCGCTTTCCCAAACCTACGATGCGCTGTTTCCATCCTTCGTCGCGGCGCGCCAGGCGCTGCGGCCGGTGTGGAAGGGCATGGCGCACCGCACAGGAGCAAAGTCTTGAGTGATACGTCAGATATTGTCGATCTCTTCGTGATCGGCGGCGGCGTCAACGGCGCCGGCATAGCGCGTGATGCTGCCGGTCGCGGGCTGTCGGTCATCCTGTGCGAGAAGGACGATCTTGCACAAGGCACCAGCTCGCGCTCCGGCAAGCTGGTGCATGGCGGTCTGCGCTATCTCGAATATTACGAGTTCCGGCTGGTGCGCGAAGCGCTGATCGAACGCGAGGTGCTGCTTGAGGCGGCGCCGCACATCATCTGGCCGATGCGCTTCGTGCTGCCGCACAGCCCCGAAGACAGGCCGGCATGGCTGGTTCGGCTCGGGCTGTTTCTCTACGACCATCTTGGCGGCCGCAAGCGGTTGCCGGGAACGAGGACGCTGAACCTGAGGACCGCGCCGGAAGGGGAGCCGATCAAGGACGAATTCAAGCGCGGCTTCGAATATTCCGACTGCTGGGTCGATGACGCCAGGCTGGTGCTGCTCAATGCGCTCGACGCCAGTCAGCGCGGCGCAAAAGTCTTCACCCGCACCGCCTGTATTGCTGCCCGGCGCGAAGGCGGCATGTGGTCCATCGACATGCAGGATGGCCGCACCGGTGCGGTGACGAAGGTCCGCGCACGCGGGCTGGTCAATGCGGCTGGGCCGTGGGTGAATGACATCGTCAGCCGCGTCGCCGGGCAGAATTCCACCCGCAACGTTCGCCTGGTGAAGGGCAGCCATATCGTCGTGCCGAAATTCTGGGAGGGGCGGCAGGCCTATCTGATCCAGAACAACGACAAGCGGGTGATCTTCGTCAACCCGTATGAGAACGATCTGGCGCTGATCGGCACGACGGACATTCCCTACGAGGGCCGGCCCGAAGAAGTGGCGGCCGAGGCCAGCGAAATCGATTATCTGATCAAGGTGGTCAATCGCTATTTCAAGCGACAGCTGACCGCGAAAGACGTGGTTTACAGTTTCTCGGGCGTGCGTCCGCTCTATGACGACAATGCCGACAACCCGAGCGCGGTGACGCGCGACTACATCTTCGAACTCGACGCCCCGAACGGTGGCGCGCCGCTGCTTTCTGTGTTCGGCGGCAAGATCACCACCTTCCGCAAACTGTCCGAACATGCGCTGGAAAAGATCCAGCCCTTCTTTCCGACCATGAAGAAGGCCTGGACAGCCAAAATTCCCCTGCCGGGAGGCGACCTGCCCAACGCGGATTTCGAGCAGTTCCTGGGCGATCTGCACGCCGAGTTTTCGTGGCTTAGCCCGTCGCTGGTGAAGCACTATGCCCGCAGCTACGGCACGCGCACGCGCGCCTTGCTGAAAGGCGTAAAAGGCGAAGCCGATCTCGGACGTCGTTTCGGCCCGGATTTCTATGAGCTCGAAGCTGTCTTCCTGTTCGAGACCGAATGGGCGATGACCGCCGCCGACGTTCTCGAACGCCGGACCAAACACGGGCTGCATATCAATGCGGCCGAGCGGAAAACATTCCAAGACTGGTGCACAAAGACAATGGCGGCGGTGAACTGATGGCCTTCACGCTTTCGCTGAACACCAACCCGCTGGTCAATCGCTTCGCCGATCCCGACGATCTGATCGACGCCATTGCCTATGGCATCGGCATCCGCGACGTGCAGCTGACGCATGAATTCGTCAATCCGGGCTGGCCGGCGGCAACGATCGCCAAGTTCGTTCGCCTGTTCAACAGCGCCCTGGCGCGGACCGGCGTGCGGATCACTTCGGGTATGACCGGTCCCTATGGCCGGCTCAATCATTTCGGCCATCCGGACGCGGATGTGCGCCGCTATTATGTCGATTGGTTCAAGACCTTCGCCGACATCTCCGCCGAACTCGGCGCGTCGGGCATGGGCACGCAGTTCGCCATATTCACCTACAAGGATTTTGACGATCCGCAGCGGCGCGCGGCGCTTCTCGACATCGCGCTCGAATGCTGGCGCGAAGTGGCCGAGCACGCCAAGGCGGCGGGCCTGACCTACCTTTTCTGGGAACCGATGTCGGTCGGCCGCGAGTTTGGCCACACGATCGAAAGCTGCGTCGAATTGCAAGGCGCCGTCGATGCGGCCAAGCTGCCGATCCCGATGCAGATGATGGTCGACATCGACCATGGCGACGTGACCTCGCCCAATCCTGACGACACTGATCCCTATGCCTGGGCGAAAGCGTTCCCGTTGCAATCGCCGATCATCCACATCAAGCAATCGTCGATGAACAAGGGCGGGCACTGGCCGTTCACCGCCGCCTACAACAAGGATGGCCGCATCATCCCGCAGAAGCTGCTCGACGCCGTGCGGGCGGGTGGCGGAACCGACAATGAAATCTGCCTTGAACTTTCCTTCCGGGAGAGGGAACCGGTCGATCATCAGGTTATTGCAATGATCCGTGAGTCGGTGGATTTCTGGGCGCCTTACATCGACAGCGGCCGCGAAAGTCTCAAGCCTCGCGCTTGAGGCAAACCGCCGGCCCGAAGGCGGCGCAGACCCGGAAACACGCATCATTCGAATTTCGGATCGAAGGAGAGAAGAATGGCCCCATATTGGGTCGGCACGAGCTGGAAGATGAACAAGACGCTGGCGGAGGCGCTGCAGTTCGCCGAGGCATTGGCGGCGTTCGTGCCGGGCTTCGATCCGGCGATACAGCCTTTCGTCATTCCCCCCTTCACCGCGGTGCGGCAGGTCAAGGCGGCGCTCGCCAACACCCGCGTCAAGGTCGGCGCCCAGAACATGCATTGGGCCGATGCCGGTGCCTGGACGGGCGAGATTTCGCCGGTGATGCTGAGGGATTGTGGGCTCGACCTGATCGAACTCGGCCATAGCGAGCGCCGTGAGCATTTTGGCGAGACGGACAAGATCGTGGGACTGAAAACCGCAGCGGCAGTCAAGCACGGCTTCGTACCCTTGATTTGTGTCGGCGAGACGCTGGCCGAGCGCGAGGGCGGCCGCGCCGACGAAATCCTGACCGCGCAGGTTTTGGGCGCGCTGCAGGGTCTCGCAAACAATGAGTTGTCGGCAGAGATACTCTTTGCCTATGAACCGGTGTGGGCGATCGGCGAGAAAGGCATTCCGGCCAGCGCCGACTATGCCGACAAGCAGCAGGCGCTGATCAAGCAGGTCGCAGCAACCCGGTTGCCGACCGCCCCGCTTGTGCTCTACGGCGGCAGCGTCAATCCCGGCAACGCGGCCGAACTGATCGGCCAGCCGCATATCGATGGGCTGTTCATCGGCCGCTCGGCATGGCAAGCGGAAGGCTATATCGACATTCTCAAAAAGGCGTCGGCCGCCATCGCGCGCTGACCACGAAAACGAAGGAGTTAATTGCCATGAAGATCGCACTCGGAGCCGACAGCGCCGGCAAGCCGCTGCTCGATGTCATCGCCAAGCATCTCGCCACCAAGCCAGAACTGCAGGTCGTCGATCTCAGCCAGGCCGGATTCTACGCCGATATTGCCGCTGCGGTCGGCCACGAAATTGTCGACGGCAATTACGACCGCGCCATCCTGTTTTGCGGCACCGGCATCGGCGTCAGCATCTCGGCCAACAAGGTGCCCGGAATCCGTGCCGCGCTAACCCACGACACCTATTCGGCGGAACGCGCTGCGAAATCCAACAATGCCCAGATCATCACCATGGGTGCGCGCGTCATCGGCCCCGAACTGGCCAAATCGATCGCCGACGCCTGGCTGGCCTCGGAGTTCGATCCGAACGGTCCCTCTGCCGCCAACGTGCAGGCTGTCGACAAGCTCGACGCGAAGCGCTGAGGATCCGCTCCCGACCTAGCCGGTCAAGGCGATCCGCATCGCCTCGATGACGGTTACGGCGGACGCCGCGCCTGGATCCATATGGCCAAGCGAGCGTTCGCCGAGGCGGGAGGCCCGGCCCTTGGTGGCGATCATCGTCTTGGTCGCCTCCGCGCCGGCCTTTGCCGCCTCGGCTGCAGCCGCGAGGCTGCCGGCCAGCCCCTTGCCGGCGGCCAGTGCCTCGCCCGCAGCCCTCGCGGCCGGCGCCCACGCATCGATCATCGTCTTTTCACCAGGCTCGGCCTTGCCGCGATCCTGAATGCCTCTGGCCATCGCTTGGAACATAGCGACCGCGTCGGCGTCGTCGAGCGTCGCCTTGCCCTTGACGGCGGCCGCGCCGCGCATGAATGCCGTGGCATAGAGCGGGCCTGAGGAGGCGCCGACGGCGTTGAGGAACGACTTTGCTGCGGTGTTCAGCAAGATGGTCGGATCGGTGGCGCCGGTATCCAATGCCGCAACTGCATCGCGTGCCGCGGCAAATCCCAACTCCATGGCAATGCCGTGGTCGGCGTCGCCAATCACCCCGTCAAGCGCGCACAGCCGGTCCCTGTCGGCCGACATGGCGTCGGCAATGGCAACGAACATCGCGGCAAGGCGGGCGGTGTCGATTGTCGTCATCTCTTGCTCCTTGCCGTCCCCAGTTTAGCCGGCGCGAAACATGGCGCACTCGCAAGGGTGGTCGAGCATCGTTTGCAACTCGTCGTCGAGGTGGTGCAGCGTGATCGAAGCGCCGGCCATTTCGAGCGAGGTGCAGTAATTGCCGATCCAGCTTGCGTGAATGGATACACCGATATCGTCAAGCCGCTGCTTCACGCGCCGGTTCATGATGTAGAGTTCCATCAGCGGCGTCGAACCCAGCGAATTGACCAGCACGGCGACCTTCTCGCCGCGTGCCGGCGCCATCTCGGCGAGAATCCTGTCCAGCATTTCGTCAGTGATCTCGTCGGCCGTTTTGAGTTTTCCGCGTGCGATGCCGGGTTCGCCATGGATGCCCATGCCGATCTCCATCTCGTCGGGTCCGATTTCGAAATTCGGCCGGCGCGTTTGCGGCAACGAACAGGGCGCCAATGCGACGCCCATGGTAAAGGTGTGGTCGTTGGCTTTCCCGGCAATGCGTTCGCATTCATCGAACGACAACATGCGGTCGCAGGCGGCGCCTGCCGCCTTGAAGATGAAGAAGTTGCCGGCGACACCGCGCCTCTTGTGCCTGTCGCCAACGGGCGCGGAAGCGACGTCGTCGGTGCTCAGAACCGTGCGCACCTCGATGTCGTCCATCGCGGCCATCTCGGCCGCCATGTCGAAATTCATGACGTCGCCGGCATAGTTGCCGTACATGAACAGCACACCGGCGCCGCCGCTCGCCGCCTTGGCGCATTCGAGGATCGGGTCGGGCGGCGGAGAGGCGAAGACATTGCCGATCGCCGCCGCGTCGGCCAGCCCCTTGCCGACGAAGCCGAGAAAACTCGGCTCGTGGCCCGAGCCGCCACCAATGACGAGGCCTACCTTGCCTTGGCGCGGTCCATCGCGGGCGATGATAGAGCGCTGGCTTCCGTCAACGGCTTTGAGATGGCGGGGATGCGCAGCCAGGATGCCTTCCAGCATCTCGTCGACGGCGCGATTGCCGTCATTGATGATCTTCTTGGTTTGCACCAACGTCCTCCCGATTTGGTATTTTCATAGATGATACCGGGCGTTATCAGGCTGCCTTCGGGCGAGGGCAGGGGCGCGATGCCCACCAAACTGCCTCGATCGGCTTCGTAGCTGTTACCAGCCGTTCTGGCAGAAGCTAAGCGGACCGAAGTGCGCGGACAATGGCGCTGTAGTGTACAAGATCGCACCACGGCTTAGAAAAGGCGGTGGCTCCCCGGGCCGGATTCGAACCAGCGACCAACCGGTTAACAGCCGGTTGCTCTACCACTGAGCTACCGGGGAATAGAGGCTCTCATGTGAGTGGCGCAGCCTATAGCAAACCCTTTTCGGCTTTGCAAAGAAGCATTTCGCATTTTTTAGCGCATTTTCACCCAATGGTTTCTGGCAATCGCCGGATGACACCACATATGAGCCGTCTTGGGCGCCGTCGGACCTTGGTCGGCGGAACCTGAAAGGCGATTGCAGCCTTTAGCGCATATGGCTTTATCGAAGGCAACCGGATCGACTTTCGACATGACTGCAGCAGACGAAAACCAGGCACCGGCGCGGAAAATCTCGGTGTTCGGGCGCGAGTTCACCATGCCGCGCTCGCGCGGGCTGAGGATCGCCATCGGTATCGTGCTGGTGTTTTTCGGCCTTCTCGGTTTCCTGCCGATTCTCGGCTTCTGGATGATTCCGCTCGGCCTTTTGGTGCTTTCCTACGAATTTGCCGCGGTGCGCCGCCTGCGGCGCCGGTTCGTCGTCTGGTGGGAACGGCGTCGCCGGCCAAATTGAAAGCGATGGCGCGCGGTCCCGGTTCAGTGGACGCTTCGCTTCCAGCCCCCCGCAGACCTTCCCCTCGAATATCTCCTTGAGAACGGCAGCCCCTGGTGTCAGCCGCGCGTTTACGGTGAAAGCCAGTTTGCACCCGCTGCGTAAAGCTGCGGGTTCGAGTTTCGCCGGTCGCGCAGCCATGCTTGAGGAGCGGCCAATATGCCGGTGCGCCAAGCGCTGAAATCGCTCGGGAACCACGTTGCGGCGGCTGATGAGGAAAGCGCGCCGGAATGCCGCGCGGACGCTTGACGACCTTTCGCTGCCACCATATTGAGTTCGCTCGCCGGGAGTGATGAGGCCTCGTGGCGGAGTGGTTACGCAGAGGACTGCAAATCCTTGCACCCCGGTTCGATTCCGGGCGAGGCCTCCAATCGCTTCAACTCCCGCATGCCGGGGGCTTGAGTTCCGGTCGAATGCGCCGCAGTGTCGGCGCGACAAGCGCATTTCAGCGCATTGGCTTTTGACGGATTGGTTGGGACATGAGCGCTGATTTCTCCGAACTTCGCGTCAAGATGGTCGACGGCCAGGTCCGCACCACCGATGTGACCGACGCAGCATTGCTCGATGCCATGCTTGCCGTGCCGCGCGAGGCCTTTGTCGGGGCCGGCCAACAGGCTCTCGCCTATATCGACGAGGATATCCGCATCTCCGACGGCGCCGATGGCAGCGGTGCGCGCTACCTCATGGAGCCGTCGCCACTGGCCAAGCTTTTGCAATTGGCCGAGATCGACGCCGGCGATTCGGTGCTCGATGTCGGCTGCGGCACCGGTTATTCCGCGGCGCTGCTGTCCAGGCTGGCCAAATCCGTCGTGGCGCTGGAAAGCGATACCACACTGGCGGAAGCAGCCAAAGCGGCGCTTTCGGCGCAGGGCTGCGATAACGTCACCGTGGTCACCGGCCCACTGCCGCAAGGTCATGCCGCCAAGGCGCCCTACAATGTGATTCTCATCGGCGGCAGCGTCGAGAAAGTGCCTGCGGCGCTGCTTGACCAGCTTGCCGAAGGCGGCCGGCTGGTGGCTGTGGAAGGGCAGGGCAATGCGGGCGTAGCCCGGCTCTTTTTCAATGCAGGGGGGGTTGTAACCGGAAGACGGGCATTTAATGCGGCAATTAAGCCACTACCCGGATTTGAACGCATTCATGCCTTCGAGTTCTAAGTGATTTTGCCTTGCAGCAAAGACTCTGTCATGTTGGCTTGCGATTGAACAATCGTTGCTGATTGGTTAACCGGGGTTTCGGGAGGCTGTCAGCGGGGGAACGATACATCGACGCGGCGCTGGCCGATCCCTAGGGATGGGCTGGCGTGGCGTGGTTCCCGTGCAAAACGAATGAGGGATATAAAGTGCCGTCCTTAGCCAAGAGTTTGTTTGTTACTGTCCTCATTTCCGCGACAGCGCTTTCGCCGATAGCCGCCTCGGCGGAAACCATTCTCGGCGCGCTTTCCAAGGCCTACCAGAACAATTCCTCGCTGAATTCGGCCCGTGCCGGCGTGCGCGTCACCGATGAGGGCGTGGCGATCGCCAAGTCGGGCTATCGCCCGGTGATCACTGGTTCGGCTGATATCGATTACACCTCCAGGCACCTAAACGGCAGGAACGCGAGCCTGGCATTGACCACCGGCAGCTTCGGCGTTCGGATTGATCAGACGCTGTTCGACGGCTTCCAGACCAAGAACAGGGTCGCGTCGGCCGCTGCACAGGTGAGGGCCTCGGTCGAGGGCCTGCGCAACACCGAAGAGAACACGCTGTTCAATGCGGCGAGCGCCTATATGGACGTGATTCGCGATCGCCAGGTGGCGGTGCTGACCGAACAGAATCTGCAGTTCCTGACCGAGCAGGCGCGCGCGGCACGCTCGCGCTTCGAGGTCGGCGAGGGCACGCGCACCGATGTGGCGCAGGCCGACGCGTCGCGTTCGGCCGCGGTGGCGCAATTGAGTGCCGCCCGTGCGCAGGCTCTGGCCAGTGCGGCAACCTATCATCAGATCGTCGGTGACGAGCCGGGCAAGCTCAAGGCCGCGTCGCCGTTGGCGAAGCTGTTGCCGAGGAGTCTCGAGGCGGCGATCGGCATTGCATCGAACGAGCATCCGGCCATCCTGGCCGCCCTACATTCCGTCGATGCAGCCGGATTTGATGTAAAGACGCAGGAGGGTGCGTTGCTGCCGCAGTTGACTGCCAGTGCCGGCCTTTCCCATGCCTATCAAAATACCGTACCTGGCGCGGGGGATTCGGACGGCGATTCCAATGCCGCCACCGTCGGCGCGACGCTGACCGTTCCGATCTATTCGGGCGGCCGTACCTCCGCACTCGTTCGTCAGTCGAAGGAATCGCTCAGCCAGGCTCGCATCGAGGTGGATGTCAGCCGTGACTCGGTGCGCCAGGCCGTGACCTCGGCATGGACGCAATACATCGCAGCGCGTGAAAGCGTCGACGCTAATCGGCAGGTGATCGCGGCCGCACAGTTGGCGCTCAACGGCGTCATCGAGGAGCGCAATGTCGGACAGCGCACCACGCTCGACGTGTTGAATGCCCAGAACGCCGTCATCTCGGCAAAGATCGACCTCGCCAGCTCCGAGCGCGATGTGGTTGTAGCGAGCTACGCCATCCTGTCGGCCATGGGCCGCCTGTCGGCCGATCGCCTGGCGTTGAATGTGGTGAAGTACAAGCCTGAAGAGCACTACAGAGCCGTCAAGGACAAATGGATCGGGCTGCGTACGCCGGACGGTCGTTGATCGCGACTGAGCGGTTCAAATCCCGCCAAGATTGAAAGTATCGTAGCGCCGCGCTTCCCAAGGATGCGCGGCGTTTGTCTTTTGTAGCCTAAATTGTTGAAATCCGGCGTCTTCCGAGATTGGGGATTCTCGGATGGCGATCCGTCGGCTACGCTGTCGCCATGATTCGTATCCGGCTTTGCCGGACAGGAATCCAGGAACGGGTCACTACAGCGCCACGCGTCCGATGGATGCGCAAAGGAGGCTGTAGAACTTTGATTTTGCGCCTGATCCTCTTCGAAAATCGAAGATCGATTTTCGGGATCATGCGCGGGGGCGGCGGATGTGACGATGGCGACGGCAAGCAGCGCACAGCGCGAACCTTCCATGGAAGAAATACTGGCTTCCATCAGGAGGATCATCGAAGACAGCGACACCGGCCGCAAGGGCGACGCGGATGAGTTGCGCCAGGACCTTGTGCCGGCCGCCGGGCCTGTTTCGGATGTCGAGGCCTTCCGCAGCGAATTGCACAGCTCGACCGAAAGCAAGAAGCCGGTGACGCTGGCCGAGGTGCAGGCCCAACTGGCCGAGCCGGTGGTTGCGCGGCTGGAGCCGCGCTCCGAGCCGTCGCCAGTGAAGCCGGCCATTGCGGCAAATGCCACGACCGCCGCGCCACCCGCGCATGCTCCGATGACCCTGGCGGAAGTGAGCGCCAGGATAGCCAGTGAGCCAGCTCCCGCCGTCAGGGCAGAAGCTGCAGTGCGGGCAAAGGCGGAAACCACCGACTCGATCGTCACGGATTGGCGCCGCGAAATCGCGGCCGTTGGCAATCAGGCAAAACCGGCTGACACAGTACGGCGGCCCGAGATCAGGCAGCCGGAGATCAGGCAGCCAGAGACTGAAAATCGGCAGGCAGCAATCGCGGAGGTCGAGGCTTTCGAAGACGATCTCGCTGCCGAGCCGGCTTTCGAGCCTCGTCCTTCGCGCAGCGAGCACGCGCGCCCGGCCGATACAACCCCGGCCCGTCCGGCGATCGTTTCGGAACATACGGGACGGCAGGTCGCAGCCGCCTTCGGCGAGCTCTCCGACGCCTTCGCCAGCCGCAGCAAGAAGACCTTCGACGAGATGGCCGAGGAGATGCTGCGGCCGATGCTGCAGGACTGGCTGGACAACAACCTGCCGACGCTGGTCGAGCGCCTGGTACGCGAAGAAATCGAGCGCGTCGCGCGCGGCGCGCAATAGGCATCACCACAGCCCGTTCCGGATTAAAGCGCCGCCTTCGGGCGGCGCTTTCTCGCTGCAGGCCAGCGTCCGGCTGATGTCGCGAATGCGATCAGCTTCCCGTCGGGATCGCTGACGATGAAGGTGCGGGCATGGCCTTCCCGTTGAAATGACCAGGGCCCCGCCTATTTGCGTTGAAGGACTGAGGCAGCCCTCGCGGTTGACTTGGCCAAAACCTTCCGATTTACACCGGGTCAGCAAAACTCCCGACCGCGCGGACCACTTTCCCATGCTTGAAAAGACCTACGACGCCAAGACCGTCGAACCCAAGATCGCCAAAATCTGGGAAGAGGCGGACGCATTTCGCGCCGGCGCAGGTGCGGAAGAGGGGGCCGAGGCCTTTACCATCGTCATCCCGCCGCCCAACGTCACCGGCTCGCTGCATATGGGCCACGCACTCAACAACACGCTGCAGGACATACTCGTGCGCTTTGAGCGCATGCGCGGCAAGAACGTGCTGTGGCAGCCGGGCATGGACCATGCCGGCATCGCCACGCAGATGGTGGTCGAGCGCCAGCTGATGGAGAAACAGATCCATCGCCGCGATCTCACCCGCGAGGAGTTCATCGAGAAGGTCTGGGAGTGGAAGGCCGAGTCCGGCGGCGCCATCTTCAACCAGCTGAAGCGGCTCGGCGCCTCGGCGGACTGGTCGCGCGAACGTTTTACCATGGATGAAGGCCTGTCCAAGGCCGTGCTCGAAGTATTCGTCAGCCTCTACAAGGAAGGGCTGATCTACAAGGACAAGCGCCTTGTGAACTGGGACCCGAAGCTGTTGACGGCGATCTCCGACCTGGAGGTCGAGCCCCAGGAGATCAACGGCAATCTCTGGCACTTCCGCTATCCGATCGAAGGCGAGACTTTCGATCCGGAAAATTCGGCGACCTTCATTACCGTGGCGACGACACGGCCCGAGACGATGCTTGGCGATACGGCGGTTGCCGTGCACCCGGACGACGAGCGCTACCGGCATCTGGTCGGGAAAAATGTCGTGCTGCCGATCGTCGGCCGGAAAATCCCGGTTGTGGCTGACGAGTATTCCGACCCGGAAAAGGGTTCCGGCGCGGTCAAGATCACGCCGGCGCACGACTTCAACGATTTCGAGGTCGGCAAGCGCCACAGGCTGCCGGCGATCAACATCCTGACCATCGAGGCGGCAATAACGCTCAGGGATAATGAGGATTTTCTCGCCGGGCTCGACGTGACGCCGGAGCGTCAGGCCGTCTGGGACGAGCTCGACGGTCTCGACCGTTTCGTCGCGCGCAAGAAAATCGTCGAGCTGATGGAGACCGGCGGCTTCCTCGACAAGATCGAGCCGCACCGCCACGCCGTGCCGCATGGCGACCGCGGCGGCGTGCCGATCGAGCCGTTTCTGACCGAGCAGTGGTATGCAAACGCCGCCGAGCTCGCCAAGCCGGCGATCGCATCGGTGCGTGAAGGCCGTACCAACTTCGTGCCGAAGAACTGGGAAAAGACCTATTTTGACTGGATGGAGAACATTCAGCCCTGGTGTATTTCACGCCAGCTGTGGTGGGGTCATCAGATCCCGGCCTGGTACGGGCCGGACGGCCGCGTCTTCGTCGAGAAGACCGAGGAAGAGGCGCTGGGCGCCGCGATTGAATATTATCTGGCGCTGGAAGGCCCGTGGAAGGCCTGGGTCGAGGACAAGCTCGAGACCTTCAAGCCGGGCGAAATCCTGAGCCGCGACGAGGATGTGCTCGACACCTGGTTCTCGTCCGCACTGTGGCCGTTCTCGACACTGGGCTGGCCGGATCACACGCCGGAGCTGAAGACCTATTACCAGACCGACGTGCTGGTGACCGGTTTCGACATCATCTTCTTCTGGGTCGCCCGGATGATGATGATGGGCCTGCATTTCATGCACGAGGAGCCGTTCCACACCGTCTATGTGCATGCGCTGGTGCGCGACAAGAACGGGCAGAAGATGTCGAAGTCGAAAGGCAACGTCATCGATCCGCTCGACCTCATCGACGAGTTTGGCGCCGATGCACTGCGCTTCACGCTGACGGTGATGGCGGCGCAGGGGCGCGACGTGAAACTCGATCCGGCGCGCATCGCCGGCTACCGCAATTTCGGCACCAAGCTGTGGAACGCGACACGCTTTGCCGAGATGAACGAGGTCGCGCGCAATGACGATTTCTGGCTGAACGACGCCAAGCTGCCGGTCAATCGCTGGATCCTGACCGAGCTGACCAGGGCGTCGCGCGCGATCACCGAGGGCATCACCGGCTACCGCTTCAACGAAGCAGCGGGCGCCGCCTACCGCTTCGTCTGGAACCTGTTCTGCGACTGGTATCTGGAACTGCTGAAGCCGGTGTTTATGGGCACGGACGAGGCTGCCAAGGCCGAAAGCCGTGCCTGCGTCGCCTTCGTGCTCGACGAGATCTACAAGCTGCTTCACCCCATGATGCCGTTCATGACCGAGGAGCTGTGGGCGCAGACGGCAGGTGAGGGCAGGACGCGCGCAACGCTGCTTTGCCACGCCGCCTGGCCATCACCGGACTTCGAGGACGCCGATGCAGCCGCCGACATCAACTGGCTGGTCGATCTGGTCTCCGGCATCCGCTCGGTGCGCTCTGAAATGAACGTGCCGCCGGCGGCGATCGCGCCGTTGGTGGTGGTTGGCGCCAGCGTCGAGACCCAGCAGAGGCTGGATCGCCATGCGTCCGCCATCCAGCGGCTGGCGCGGGTCGGCGACATCTCGCTGCAGGACGCCGCGCCCAAGGGCTCGGCCCAGATCGTGCTCAACGAGGCGACGATCTGCCTGCCGCTCGGCAGCCTGATCGATCTCTCCGCCGAGGCGGCGCGGCTGCAGAAGGAACTGGCCAAGGTGACCGAGGAAATCGCGCGGCTGCACAAGAAGCTGTCGAACGAACGGTTCGTCGCCAGCGCGCCGGAAGAGATCGTCGCAGCCGAGCGTGAAAAGCTCGCGGAATACCGCGATCAGCAGGAGAAGCTTTCGGTGGCGTTGACCCGGGTGCGCGACGCCGGCTGAGCGCCGGTTCGCGATGCCTGGGAACGGCGTCAAGGCAGTCTTGTGCCCGAAAAACAGGCATTCCGTAACGTTAATGTTGACGTAAACGGAAAGTTTGCGCCCCATTGTTGCCTTAATGTAACAATGGGGCCTAATGCCGGTAAAACATCCGCGTTTTATACTGTTTAGAGCGGTTTTTCATGATTTTTTGCGCCGATTGCCGCTCAAATGGCCATTTTCCGGCATGCTTGCGCGGGTCGCCACTTTGTCCGAAATGCGTTCTGCAAGTGCGTACATGTACGCTATATCAATTCATTGTTGCACCGTTAACCCGAATTGGTTCTAGCTTGACGCACTGGAATTTCGGGGAGGACATCCATGAACAATTTGCGTTTTAAAACACTGCTGGGGGCGGGGTGTTTTTCGCTGGGCTTGATCGGTTCCGTACATGCCGGCGGTCTGGAGCGCGGTGGCTATGACATCGATCTGCTGTTCGATCCGGCGCAGGTCACCGGCGAAATTACCGGCACCTATGTGATGCCACAGCGTGACCTGAAGAATGTGAAGGACATAGATCCGAACCCGCTTACAGGTGGTAGCGATCTTAGCGCCATGGGATACTCCAGCAGCGCCCGTGATACCGAAAGCTATTGGGTACCGAGCGTCGGCTTCAAGGCTGGTGTAGGCCCCGTCGATTGCCTTATCGACTACGGCCAACCGATCGGTGCGTATAGCAATCCCGGCGCCAATTGGGCCGGCGCGAACGGCAATGTCGTCACCAAGGTCAAGAGTGAAGCTGTAGGCGGAACCTGCTCGTACAAGATGGATCTGGGCAAAGGACAGTTTCGTTTCATCGGTGGCGTGTTCCACGAGGACGTCTCGGGCTACAAGGAACAGTTGGTGTCGCCAATTCCAGGGTTGCTTGGCATCGGTACCGGCATAGGCCGTCTCGATCTCAAGGGCGACGGTTATGGATGGCGCGCTGGTATTGCGTACGAGATTCCGGATATCGCGCTGCGCGCCAGCCTAGTGTACAACTCGGCGGTCAAGCTCAATAATTTGGACGGAACGCTCGATCTGACCGAGGTTCCTCTTCCGGGCAACCCGCTTTTGGGCAAGATTACCGATGTTAGCGGTTCCTCGCAGGTGCCGGACTCGCTCGAACTGAAGCTGCAGTCAGGCGTAGCGCCGGGATGGCTGGCATTCGGTTCGATCAAGTGGGTGAATTGGAGCGTATTGCAGAGCATACCATTCTGCCCGACGGCTGCCCCGGGTGCCTGCACCACGACAGGCCCCACCCGCGCCACCTCGCTTGATTTGCTCTACCGCGACGGCTGGACGGTTTCCGGCGGTATCGGCCACAAGTTCAATGACCAGTGGAGCGGCGCTGCCGTTCTGACCTGGGATCGTGGCACCAGCACGGGCCTCAGCGCTCAGACCGATACCTGGACGGTCAGCGGTGGCGTGGCTTACACGCCGACCCAGAACATCGAGGTACGTCTTGGGGGGGCACTGGGTGTTCTTACGAGCGGATCGATCCATCCAGTCGTGGGCGAAGATGGCGTCACCTACGGTACAGATTACACAGCAGACTTCGGCAACGATCTGGTCTCCGCAGTTTCGACCTCGTTGAAGGTGAAGTGGTAAGCCTTTCAAATTGAAGACAAAAGGCCGGGCACTGCCCGGCCTTTTTCTTTTGGAGAACAGCGCCATGTCGTGCCGACAGGCGCCAGCGTTGCAAATCCGTCGCATCACTTTCACCTCTCGTAATTGTGACGTTTTGGCAACAGTTTCCGATCAACCCCCGCGCTACGGTCCCGCTCGACCAAATTGCCCATTTCCCGCCATAAACCCGGCGCACCTCGAATTTGTCTCGGGACACGCGCCAGAAGGCTCGGCGATGGGGCAGGCCGCACCGCCCGCGGCAAGGAAGAGAATGGACGCCAAAGTCATCTCCAAGGCCAAGCTGCCTAGCCGCCATGTGACCGTTGGTCCGGCGCGTGCGCCGCATCGTTCGTATCTCTATGCGATGGGGTTGTCGGCAGCCGAGATCGCGCAGCCGCTGGTCGGCGTTGCTTCCTGCTGGAATGAGGCGGCACCTTGCAACATCTCGCTGATGCGCCAGGCGCAAGTGGTCAAGAAAGGCGTCGCGGCCGCCAACGGCACGCCGCGCGAATTCTGCACCATCACCGTCACCGACGGTATCGCCATGGGCCACCAGGGCATGAAGTCGTCGCTGGTGTCGCGCGATGTCATTGCCGACTCGGTCGAACTCACCATGCGCGGCCATTGCTACGATGCGCTGGTCGGCCTTGCCGGCTGCGACAAGTCGCTGCCCGGCATGATGATGGCCATGGTGCGGCTCAACGTGCCGTCGATCTTCATCTATGGCGGCTCGATCCTGCCGGGCTCCTATCGCGGCCGCCAGATCACTGTGCAGGACGTGTTCGAAGCAGTCGGCCAGCATTCGGTCGGCACGGTCAGCGATGCCGAACTGCTCGAGATCGAGCAGGCGGCGTGTCCGTCCGCCGGCTCCTGCGGGGCCCAGTTCACAGCCAACACCATGGCCACCGTCGCCGAGGCGATCGGCCTGGCGCTGCCGTACTCCTGCGGCGCGCCGGCGCCTTACGAGATGCGCGACCGCTTCAATTTCGCCTCCGGCGAAAAGATCATGGAGCTGATCGCCAAGAACATCCGGCCGCGCGACGTCGTCACGCTGAAGGCGCTGGAGAATGCGGCGACCGTGGTTTCGGCCACCGGCGGCTCGACCAATGCGGCTTTGCACCTGCCGGCGATCGCGCATGAGGCAGGCATCAAGTTCGACCTGTTCGACGTTGCCGCGATTTTCGAGAAGACGCCTTACATCGCCGACCTCAAGCCGGGCGGCAAATATGTCGCCAAGGACATGTTCGAGGCCGGCGGCATTCCGCTGTTGATGAAGACGCTGCTCGACCACGGCTATCTCCATGGCGACTGCATGACCGTGACTGGCCGTACTTTGGCCGAAAACATGGAGCATGTTGCCTGGAATGATAGCCAGGATGTGGTCCGTCCCGCCAACCGACCAATCACCCAAACCGGCGGTGTCGTGGGCTTGAAGGGCAACCTTGCCCCCGAAGGCGCGATCGTGAAGGTCGCGGGCATGACGGAGCTGAAATTCTCAGGTCCGGCACGGTGTTTCGATTCGGAAGAGGAATGTTTCGAGGCGGTCACGCACCGCAACTACCGGGAAGGCGAGGTTCTCGTCATCCGTTACGAAGGTCCGCGCGGCGGCCCGGGCATGCGCGAGATGCTGTCGACGACGGCGGCGCTCTACGGCCAGGGCATGGGCGGCAAGGTCGCCCTCATCACCGACGGTCGTTTTTCGGGCGCGACGCGCGGTTTCTGCATCGGCCATGTCGGGCCCGAAGCTGCCGTGGGCGGCCCGATCGGACTGCTGAAGGATGGCGACGTGATCTCGATTGACGCAACCAAAGGCACGATCGAGGTCGACCTGTCCGAGGCTGAACTGGCAACGAGGGCGAAGGCCTGGAAGGCGCGCACGACCGACTATCAGTCGGGCGCGATCTGGAAATATGCACAGACGGTAGGGCCAGCCCGCGACGGCGCGGTCACCCATCCCGGCGGTGCCAAAGAAACACATTGCTATGCGGATATCTGAGTTGTTGAGGTCGTCTGTCCTTCCGGCACTGGTCGCTGTTGCGATCTTTGGCGCCGTGGGCCAGGCCATGGCCTTCGACGACAAGGTGTTCGACGACAAGACCGGCGTGAAGCCGCAATCGAGCCCATGGGCCGTGTTCCAGTTCGGCTTCTCCGCCTACAAGAGCGGCCACAAGGAACAGGCGGTCGAGGCCTATAAATACGCCGCCGAAAACGGCCAGATCGGCGCCACCTGGAAGCTCGCGCGCATGTATGCCGAAGGCGACGGCGTGACGCGCGACGACTATGCGGCGTTCAAGTTCTTCTCCGAGATCGTCGATCAGGATGTCGAGCCGGGGTCGCCGGAGGAAAGCTATGTCTCCGACGCGCTGGTGGCGTTGGGCGACTATCTCAGGACAGGCATTCCCGGTAGCCCGGTCGAGGAAAACGAGGTCGCGGCGCAGGAATATTACATGCGTGCGGCCGCCAACTACCGCAATCCGAACGCCCAGTTCGAGATGGGCCAGATGTTCCTGAAGGGCGAGGGCGGCGTGAAGGCCAGCGTCAAGCAGGCCGGTCGCTGGTTCCAGCTCGCTGCCGAAAAGGGCCATGCCGGCGCCCAGGCGACGCTCGGCAATCTTCTGTTCCAGAGCGGCAAGATCGTGCGCGGGCTGGCCATGATGACCGCCGCGCTCGAACGCGCCTCGCCGAGCGACCAGCCGTGGATCCGCGGCATGCAGGAAGAGGCATTTGCCGCCGCCGGCGAAGCCGACCGCCGCACGGCGATTTCGCTTGCCGACGATCTTCTCACCAAGGGTGGTGACGACCAGTGAAATTGCCAATCTCCCCCTCAAGGGGGGAGATTAGCTCACATCCATCAGTTCTCGGTGAGTTCCGCCGGCACCGCTCTGTGCACCGGCATCGAGATCGGCGTGACGTGCAGATGCGGCTTAATCGTGCTGTCGGGACAGGTATCGCCGATCTTGGTCCATGAGGTGTTGTTGAGCACCAGGTCGCAGCGGGCCATATGGCTCTTGTCTGAAACCGTCAGGCAGGTGACCTGGCCGACCTGGTAGGACTTGCCATTGGCCAGGCACTGCTGGTCGGCAAGTGCCGCTGCAGGGGAGGCCATGGCAAATGCCAGGCCGATCGGGCAAAGGAGGAATCGTAGTGCCATGCAACCCCAGCCGCCATGCTGATCTCTGACTGAATGGCGCGATTGTGGCGATATCAGGGTTTCGGCTGATATCAGGCCGGCAGCAGCGCCAGATCGATCGCCACCGGCACATGGTCGGAAGGCTTTTCCCAGGCGCGCACATGCTTTTCGATTGAGGCCGAGGAAAAGCGGTTGGCCGCTTCGGGCGACAACAGCAGATGGTCGATGCGGATGCCGTTGTTCTTCTGCCAGGCGCCGGCCTGGTAGTCCCAGAAGGTGTAGACGTCGGCCGCATCGGTGACGGCGCGCACCGCCTCTGTAAAGCCGAGATTCTTCAGCCGCCGGAAGGCCTGCCGGGTCTGCGGCTGGAACAGCGCATCGCCAAGCCAGTTGTCGGGGAAGCGCGCATCGACCGGCTCGGGGATGACATTGTAGTCGCCGGCCAGCACCAGCGCCTCCTCCAGAAGCAGCCGCTGCTCGGCCCAGCGATGCAGCCGTTCCATCCAGGTCAGCTTGTAGGGAAACTTCTTCTCGTCATCGATGGGATTGCCGTTGGGCAGATAGAGCGAGGCGACGCGCAGCGCGCCCCGGTCGGTCGAGAACACGCCCTCGATGAAGCGCGCCTGCTCATCAGTGTCGTCGCCTGGCAGGCCTCTGATGACCTCGTCGAACGGATGTTTCGACAGCAGGGCGACGCCGTTAAAGCCCTTCTGGCCATGGGTTTCCACGTTGTAGCCAAGCGCCTCGATCTCGGCGCGCGGGAACTGCTCGTCGACCGACTTGATCTCCTGCAGGCAGACGATGTCGGGCTGGCTTTCGCTCAGCCAGTGGGTGAGGTTGCCGATGCGGGCGCGAATGCCGTTTATGTTCCAGGTGACGATTTTCATGGGCGGCCTCAGGGATGTTCGGGCGAAAGACGTTCGACAAGCCCGATCGTATTGCCTGCCGGGTCCTTTAGAAAGGCCATCCACTCGCTTTCCCCCGCCGTTCCGAACGTGCCTTCGGTGTCGTTGTGGACGAGCGCCGGCGGTGCGGTGAAGGGAACGCCGGACGCTTTCGCCTCGGCGTGGAAGGCTTCGAGCCCGGCTATATCGAGATAGACGGTGCCGGCCGGAACGCCATCGGTGAACAGCAACCTGATATCACCGGCAATGATGAAGGCGATGCCCGGCGGATCGTAGCGGGCGTGAACGTTGAGGCCGAGCACATCGCGCCAGAAGGCCAGCGTCACGTCGAGATCGCGCCCGGCCGACAGTGCGACCTGACGGACCGGGCCGACGCCGGACATCTGCCTAGATGGAGAAACTGGTGCCGCAGCCGCAGGAGGCGACTGCATTGGGGTTGCGGATCTGGAACGATTGGCCCATCAGATCGTCGACGAAGTCGATCACCGAGCCGCCCATATAGACCAGCGACAAATCGTCGATCAGCACGGTGGCGCCGTCCTTTTCGATGGCGACGTCGTCGTCGTTGCGCGCATCGACCAGGTCGAACTTGTAGGAAAAGCCGGAGCAGCCGCCGCCCTCTACGGAGACGCGCAGCGCCGTCTTGCCGACCTCGCCCGAGACGATTTTCGCGATCCGCCTGGCGGCGGACTCGGTCATCTCGACTTTCATGGCAGTCTTGGCATCAGCGCCCATGGGCGTCACCTTGCTTTCGGTTTCACATGATAGGTATGAAGCGGGAAGGGGCAAGTCAACTGCGGCGGCATCAGCCATGACAAATGAGCTTGGCGACATTGGGTTCGGCTATCGGCCGCGCGCGGCCTATGCCAGCGACCCAGCCAGGTCGCGCGGGCGGCTCTATGACGAGGTCGAGAGCCCGACTCGCACGCCATTCCAGCGCGACCGCGACCGTATCATTCATTCGACTGCCTTCCGCCGCCTGAAGCACAAGACGCAGGTGTTCGTCGCCCATGAAGGCGACCACTATCGCACCCGGCTGACGCATTCGATCGAGGTCGCGCAGATTGCGCGGGCTCTGGCGCGAGCGCTGCGCGGCGACGAGGATCTGGCCGAGGCGGTCGCCTTGGTGCACGATTTCGGTCACACGCCGTTCGGCCATACCGGCGAGGACGCGCTGAACGAGCGGATGGCCCAATGGGGCGGCTTCGACCACAATGCGCAGTCGCTGCGCGTGGTGACGCGGCTGGAGCGGCGCTATGCCGAGTTCGACGGGCTAAACCTGACCTGGGAAACGCTGGAAGGGCTGGTCAAGCACAATGGGCCCCTGACAGATGCCAAGGGAAAAGGGCTCAAAGGCCCGGTGCCGCAGGCGATCCGCGACTATTCCGAGCTGCACGACCTCGAACTCGACCATTTCGCCGGCATCGAGGCGCAATGTGCTGCGATCGCCGACGATATCGCCTACAACACCCATGACATCGACGACGGCCTGCGCTCCGGCTTCCTGACCTTGGACATGCTGGAAACGGTGGCGCTGCCGGGATCGATCCTGGCAAGCGTGCGCGCGCGCTATCCGGGCCTGGACGATGTGCGCACCGGCCATGAGCTGATGCGCCGGCAGATCACGATGATGGTCGAGGATGTCATTGTTTCCACCACCGCCAATCTTGAGCGCATCAAGCCTGACAGCGCCGAAGCGGTGCGGGCGGCGGGCGAAACGATGGTGACCTTTTCCGCTGACGTGGCGGCGACCGAGAAGGAATTGAAGACCTTTCTCTACAAGCATCTCTACCGGCATGACGAGGTGATGCGCGTTCGCACTCAGGCCGAGCAGATCGTGCGCGACCTGTTCGATGTCTATTTCGCCGATCCGCGCGCCATGCCGGACGGCTGGCGGGAGGGGCTCGACCGGGCGGAGGACCGCATCAAGGCGCGCAGCGTCGCCGATTTCCTGGCGGGGATGACGGATACCTACGCCTTGAAGGAACACCGCCGTCTGTTTGACCATACGCCCGATTTAAGCTAGGGCGGGCGCGATTTGCCGGCCAATGAGCCGGTTCCCCTGCACAGTCCGCCAGAGCAAGACCCATGAACATCTTCGCCGATTTCAGCGCGCGAATCACAAAAGCCGTCGAAGCGCTTGATTTGAAAGACAGTAATGGCGTTTCGCCCGACCTGTCGCGCATCGCCGTCGAGCCGCCGCGCGACGCCAGCCATGGCGATCTCGCCACCAATGCGGCGATGGTACTGGCCAAGCCCACCGGGCAGAACCCGCGCGCGCTGGCCGAGCGGCTGGTGGAAGTGCTGCGCAGCGACGCCGATGTTGCCGAAGCCGACGTCGCCGGTCCCGGCTTCGTCAATCTCCGGCTCAAGGACGCTTTCTGGCAGGCACATCTGACCGCGGTGCTCGGCGAGGGGCAAAACTACGGCCGCTCGACCATTGGTGGCGGCAAGAAGACCAATGTCGAATATGTCTCGGCCAATCCGACCGGGCCGATGCATGTCGGCCATTGCCGGGGCGCGGTTGTCGGCGACACGCTTGCAAATCTGATGGCCTTCGCCGGCTATGACGTCACCAAGGAATACATCATCAACGACGCCGGCGCGCAGATCGACGTGCTCGGGCGTTCGGCCTTCCTGCGCTACCGCGAAGCGCTGGGCGACGACATTGGCGAGATACCGGCCGGTCTCTATCCCGGCGATTACCTTGTGCCGGTCGGTCAGGCGCTGGCTGCCGAATTTGGCCGCAAGCTCTTGCAGATGCCCGACGATGAGGCGCTGGCAATCGTCAAGGACCGCACGATCGACGCCATGATGGTGATGATCCGCGAGGATCTGGCGTTGCTCAATGTGCATCACGACGTTTTCTTCTCCGAGCGCACGCTGCATGCCGACAATGCCAGGAGGATCCGCTCGGCGATCAACGATCTGACGCTGAAGGGCCATATCTACAAGGGCAAGCTGCCGCCGCCCAAGGGCGAGAAGCCGGACGACTGGGAAGACCGCGAGCAGACGCTGTTCCGCTCGACGGCGGTCGGCGACGACATGGACCGGGCGCTGGTCAAGTCCGACGGCTCGTTCACCTATTTCGCCGCCGACGTCGCCTATCTCAAGGACAAGGTCGACCGCGGTTTCGTCGGCCTGATCTATGTGCTGGGCGCCGACCATGGCGGCTACGTCAAGCGGCTGGAAGCGCTGGCGCGGGCGATTGCAGGCGATGATCTGAAGCTGCAACTCACGGTGCTCCTGTGCAATCTGGTGAAGCTGTTTCGCGATGGCGAACCGGTTCGGATGTCGAAGCGGTCGGGCGACTTCGTGACCTTGCGCGAAGCGGTGGAGGAGGTGGGCCGCGATGCTATCCGCTTCATGATGCTCTACCGCAAGAGCGACGCGCCGCTCGACTTCGATTTCGCCAAGGTCACCGAACAGTCCAAGGACAATCCCGTGTTCTACGTGCAGTACGCTTCGGCGCGCTGTCATTCGGTGTTCCGGCAGGCGAGCGAGCAACTGGGCGAGGCCAATTTCGACCGCAACAGCCTGGCCGCGGCCTCGGCGTCGCTCACCGACGAGGGCGAGATCGGCCTGATCCGGAAGCTGGCTGAATATCCAAGGCTGATCGAATCCGCAGCCCTTGCGCTGGAGCCGCACCGGCTGGCATTCTACCTCTACGATCTGGCTTCCAGCTTCCATGGACACTGGAATCGGGGCACCGAGAATCCCGACTTACGTTTTGTTAAGGTTAACGACCGACAATTGACTCATGCCAGACTAGGGCTGGTGCAGGCTGTTTCGGATGTTTTGACCTCCGGCCTGACGCTGATTGGGGCTGATGCGCCCACTGAGATGCGTTAGGTTTAACTAAAACACCTGTCACCATTTGCCCACATTGCGCTGGTAAGGGCCAACCCTACGCGACGTCCATGGCGTCCGAATGAGTGCGAGTTCGGGAACAATAATGGCAGACAGAACCCAGCTGAGAGTAGCCGACAACAACGACATCGCCGAAGATGATCCGTTCGCTGAACTGACCAGGATCATGGGTTTCGATCCGCGCCAGCCGGTCAAGCCGCAGGCGCCAGCCGTCGAGACGGCTGCGGACGAGGGCGATTTCGACATCGACCTCGAGAAGGAGTTGATGGGCGAATTCGGCGATGAAGTCGGTTCCATGGAGGCCAGCCAACCAGCTCCCGAGGTTCACCAGCCTGCCGCTGAGCCCTACGAACCTGCTGCCGAGATTCGCGAGCCGGCTTTCGAAACCACCGATGCCGCGATGGACGATGCGCTGGCTGCTTCGCTGGAATATGATTTCGTCTTCGACGATGCCGCCGATCTGGATTTCGGCGCTGCCCCGCAGGCTGCGGCTGCTCCCGTTGAACCCTCGTTTGCCGAACCTTCGTTTGCCGAGCCCGCATTCGACGAAGCTGCATTCGACGATGATTTCGACAATGCCGTCGCCAGCTCGCTGGAAAACGTATCGCCGCTCGAAGACGACCTGCCGATGGATGACGACCTTGCCGCTTCGCTCGAGCAGGGGTTGCTGCTCGATGACGGCGCGACGGTCGCCCATGCCGCAGATGTCGCGCAGGTTGCTGCTGCGCCTGCCGACGATCTCGCGTTCGACGATGATTTCGACAATGCCGTCTCGATGTCGCTGGAAGACGAGCTGACGCTGGACGGTCCTGCGCCGGCGCAGGACCAGTATGCCGCGCCAGTAGCCGAGGCGCCGATCCATACCTTCGACGCCGTCGGCGCCGCCGACCACGCTGTTGCCGACGAGGATTTTGCGGTTCATTTCGATGACGCGATGGCCGATGTCGACATGGACTTTGCAGCTCAGGATTTTGCAGCCCAGGATTTTGCAGCCGAGCATTTCGAGCCTCAGGCTTTCGAGGCTCAGCTTGTTGAGGCCGAGGATCCGGAAGAGCGCGATCTGGATGTCAGCGATCTGCAGGTCAGCGCGCCGGTTGAGATGGATGCGCCGGAAGTGGACGAGACGCCGGCCTGGACCGTGGAGGCCAGCCCCTCTCATGAGACTGCGCACGAAGCATTCGACGATTTCGATCTGAGCATCGATGATGCGCTTGCCGATCACGAGCCGGTGGCCGAGACCGCACCCGCTCCGGTTCAGCCAACTCCGGTCGCACCAGCCTATGTGGCGCCTACCAATATGGCGACCCCGGCCGCTCCGGTCGCTGACGAACGGACGTTGGAAGATGAACTCAACGCGCTGCTTGGCGCCATGACCACACCACGCCCGGCGCCAGTCGCCCCGATTCCGGTGGTCACCGAGCCCACCAGGGCTGCCGCCATCGAGCCCACCAGGACTTATGAGCCGGTTGCCCCGGTGCAGCGGTCCGTCGCGACGCCGGTCGCTCCGGTCGATAATCTCGACTGGGACCTGGACGAACACGCGCCGGCTCCTCAGGAGGCCCAGGCGGACGATGCCGATTTCGACGATCTGCTTGCCGGCGAACTTGAAGGCCATGTGCCCGAGATCGAGTTCGATGATCACGCATTCGACGCGGCACTGGCCAAGGGCATCGATCTCGGTCATGACGATACGGCAGCACCGGTCGCTGGCGATTGGCGCTCGACGCCGCCGGAGCCGGCGCGTTCGTGGAGCCGCGTGACTCCCACCCCGGCCCAGCCTTCCTTTGCAGCGCAGCCGCAACCTTCTTTTGCAGCGCAGCCGCAAGCTTCTTTTGCAGAAAAGCCGTCCATGCCGCCAGCGGCAGCGCCAAGCTATCTCGACCAGCCGGTTGCCGCTGCTGCCTATGTCGCGCCGACGCCATCGCGCCAGGCGCCGCCTCAGGCCTATGACGAGATGCCGGATGTCGAGACGGTCGATGTGCCGGAGCGTGTCGTGGCGATTGCCGACGACCTCGACATTCCAGAACTCAGCTTCGAGCAAGACGAGCCCGCCGCCTATGACGACATCGACGCCGAATTCGCCGGCATGCTCAACGAGATGAACGCGGTGGAAGTGGCGCCGCCCACTGCCGCACGCAGTGCCGGCTATGATGACGATTCCTACAGTTCCGGCTTCAGTTCGGGCCACGAGCTCGACCAGCGCGCCTATGCGGCGCGGCCAGCCGAAGTGCTTTCAGCCACGCAAGCTCACCACGCCGATGCCGCCGGCGGCTTCGACATGGACGATCTGCCCGGCAGCCAGCCGGTTTCGCAGGCCGACGATTTCGCGGTCGACGAACTCGACTACGATCCGGATCTGGACGAGTCGATGGCGGTGCCGGGCCTCGCCGAGCAGGAAGCCGCACGACCGCGCAGGAGCGGCCTGCTGGTCGCGGGGGTCGTTGCTGCGGTTGCGATTGCCGGCGGCCTTGGCGCCTTCGCCTTGTCGTTCGGCGGCAAGGGCGGCAGCGATGCGCCGGTCATTGTCAAAGCCGACAACAGGCCGATCAAGGTCAAGCCCGAAAATCCGGGCGGCGCCGTGGTGCCGAACCAGGACAACAAGGTTTATGATGCGGTCGCCAAGGGCACCAAGCCGGCCGAGCCGGTTCAGGAGAAGCTGGTCACCAACACCGAAGAGCCGGTCGATGTGAAGGCGCAGGAGCCTGAAAGCCGCGTCGTCGATCTGTCGCCCGACGATACCGACGCTGCCCCAGGCCCCGACGCTGCCGGCAACCCCGAAGCTGCCGTCAACCCCGACGCGGCTGTCGCGCCGGCGCCAAAGTCCGAGGACCGCATCGCGCAGGTGCTGCAGGAAGCCGAGAAGAACCCCGATACGGTCGCCGTCGCCCCGCGCAAGGTGCGGACCATGGTGGTCAAGCCCGACGGCTCGTTGGTGGCCCGCGAGGACTCGACGCCGGCCGCGCCACAGGTTGCGGCGACTGAGCCGCTTGACCCGGCGCCGCAGCACGTCGCCCCTTCGGCCGATGCCGAGCAGACCGGCACCGTGGCGCCTGTCGATCAGGCAGATAGCGACCAGGCAAGTGCCGAGACCGCCAAGCCGGTCAAGCCGGTGAAGCCGGCGGCTGCGCCGAAGGCTGAGACCCAGTCCGCCAACACGCCGCAGACGGTTGCCGTGGCGCCGCAGCGCCCGTCCGACCAGCCGGTCGACGTGGTCGGCGAGGTCAAGCCCGACCAGGTTGCCTCCATTCCGGCGACGGCTTCGACATCGGGCGGTTCGTGGTCGATGCAGATCGCTTCGCAGCCGACGGTCGAAAGCGCCCAGGCCAACTACGCCGACCTGCAGCGCCGCTATGGAAATGTGCTCGCCGGTCGCACCGCCAACATCGTCAAGGCGGAGATCGCCGGCAAGGGCACCTTCTACCGTGTCCGGGTGCCTGCGCAGTCTCGCAACGATGCGATCAATCTGTGCACCAGCTACAAGGCTGCCGGCGGCAACTGCTTCGTGTCGCGGTAAGGCCGGATCCAACTATCAGAGCCGGCGCGTTCCCAAGGGTCGCGCCGGCTTTTTCATGTGGATGGGCGAGAGGTTGAGGCGCTTGCCGTCCGGGGAGATTCCCTTTGGCGGCGCGAAGCCCTAAACTGGCGGAATGACCGAATCAAAATCCATGATCCTCGGCTGTGCCGGGAAATCGCTGACCCGCGAAGAAATCCGTTTCTACCGCAATGAATGCCCGTGGGGCTTCATCCTGTTTGCCCGCAACATCGGCGAAACGGAGCAGATCCGCGATCTGGTTGCCGAAATGCGCGACTGTATCGGGCGCCCCGATGCGCTGGTGTTCATCGACCAGGAAGGTGGCCGGGTGCAGCGCCTGCGGCCGCCGCTGGCGCCGAACTATCCCGCCGGCGGCGCGCTCGGCGCATTGTGGCGCAAGGACCATGATGCCGGCACCCGCGCTGCCTGGCTGATGGCGCGGCTGCACGCCTTCGACCTGTTGCGCTACGGTATCTCGGCCGATTGCCTGCCGGTGCTGGACGTGCCGATCGAGGGCGCCAGCGACGTCATCGGCGCGCGCGCCTATGGCAAGGAGCCGCGCCCGGTCATCGAACTCGGCCGCGCGGCAGCGGAAGGGCTGATGTCGGGCGGCGTGCTGCCGGTCATGAAGCACATTCCGGGCCATGGGCGCGCCTTTGCCGACACGCATTTCGAACTGCCTGTGGTCGATGCCTCGCTGAGCGACCTGCAGCGGCATGATTTCGCCCCGTTCCGCGAGCTTAGCCATCTGCCGATGGCGATGACGGCGCATGTCGTCTACAGCGCCATCGATCCGAACAACCCGGCGACCACGTCGGGCAAGGTCATCGACGAGATCATCCGCCGCGAGATCGGCTTCGACGGGCTGTTGATGAGCGACGACACCTCGATGAAGGCACTTTCTGGGGATTTCCCGACAAAGGCGGCCTCGATCCTTGCGGCGGGCTGCGATCTGGTCCTTCACTGCAATGGCGTTTTCGAGGAGATGGCCGGCATCGCATCGCGAACCACGGGACTTGAAGGGACGTCGCTGGAGCGCGCCAAGCGGGCGCTGACCTATATAAGGGATCGCGACCGGGCCGACGAAACCGAGATACGCGCCGAGTTTGCCACCTATTTCGACGCGGTGGCCTAGAGACGGATGATTTCAGGTCTGTTCGACCTGAAATCTGAATCCGTCTCTAAATTAGACAGAGAGAGCATGATGTCGTCCGAAAACCGCTTCACACTTTTCGGTATCATGCTCTAACCAGAGGTAAGGAACAAGTGGCGGAGACATTGGACAGCAAGGCTGCGAAGGCCGCACCGATGGACCGTCTGTGGGCCGAGAACGACGATTCACGAGTCACCGGCGACCCGTCGCTTGTCGTCGACGTCGCCGGGTTCGAAGGTCCGCTCGACCTCTTGCTGCATCTCGCCCGCAACCAAAAGGTCGATCTGTCGCGGATTTCCATCTTGGCGCTGGTCGAGCAATATCTGACCTTCGTCGAGACGGCGAGGGCGCTGAGGCTTGAGCTTGCCGCCGACTACCTGGTGATGGCGGCGTGGCTGGCCTTCCTCAAGTCGAAGCTCCTCATCCCCAAGCAGCCCGGCGAAGAAGGCGAAAGCGGCGAGGAACTGGCCGCGGTGCTGCAGTTCCGGCTGAAGCGTCTGGAGGCCATGCGCGACGCCTCGGCAAGGCTGGTCAACCGCAACCGGCTCGGCCGCGACGTGTTTGCACGCGGGATGCCTGAAATGGTCATCGTCGAGAAGCGTAACGCCTATTCGGCCTCGCTCTACGATTTGCTCACCGCCTATGCGCAGCAGCGCCAGAAACAGGCGATCACCAATGTGACAATTGCCCGGCGTGGCGTGTGGTCGCTCAAGGATGCGCGCGATATCCTGACCCGGCTGATCGGCTCGCTGCGCGACTGGACGGCGCTGGACAGCTATCTGATCAATTACCTGACCAGCCCGGACGAACGGCGTACCGCGATTGCCAGCTCGTTTGCGGCGTCGCTGGAACTGGTGCGCGAAGGCAGCATCGAGATGCGGCAGGACCAGGTGTTCGCGCCGCTCTATCTGCGCGGCCGCGCGCAGCCAATCAAGGCAGTCGAGGTGGCATCATGAGCGAACGCGCCAACGCTTCGGTCATTCCGTTCAAGGTCGAAGAAGAGACCGAGGAGGGCATTATCGCCCAGGACCCGACTGATACCCTGCTTCTGAATCCTGGCGAACGGCTGCATATGGCCGAAGCCATACGCATGGCCGAGGCGATCGTGTTCGCCAGCGCCGAGCCGGTCAGCGAAAAGCAGCTCGCAGCCAGATTGCCCGATGGCATCAGCATTGCCGCTGCCATGGCTGAGCTGCAGCAGATCTATGCGCGGCGCGGCGTCAATCTGGTTCGGGTCGGCGATGCCTGGGCGTTCCGTACCGCCGGCGATCTCGCCTTCCTGATGAGCCGCGACACGGTGCAGCAGCGCAAGCTGTCGCGCGCCGCGCTCGAAGTGCTGGCGATCATCGCCTACCACCAGCCGGTGACGCGCGCCGAGATCGAGGACATCAGAGGCGTCGAGACCTCGAAGGGCACGCTGGATACGCTGCTCGAAACGGAATGGGTGCGCATGCGCGGCCGCCGCCGCACGCCCGGCCGTCCCGTCACCTACGGCACGACAGACACTTTCCTCGACCATTTCGCACTGGAGGAGATCCGCGATCTTCCCGGGATGGACGAACTGAAGGGGGCAGGGCTGCTTTCCGGCCGCATGCCGTCGAATTTCGCCATCCCGTTGCCGCCGGCCGATCCGGACGCGCTGACCGAGGACGAGGATGCGTTGACCGACATCGATCTCGAGGAACTCGGCCTGCTGACGCCGCGCGTCACGGAAGATTGACCGCAAGCCGCTGTCAAAAAGCTGCATTGCTGCGGTAGATGCGCCGATTGGTAGCGGGCAGCTTTGCCGAAAATGGGTGACATAAGCCGCGCCTTCATAAACTTTGTCGCTGTTGTGTTTGAATCCCAACGCGAAAACGCATAGATCATCGCCAGGGAAAACATTCGAGAGAGAGTTACAATGGGTTCATTTTCGATTTGGCACTGGATGATCGTGCTGGTGATCGTGCTGCTGGTGTTCGGCCGCGGCAAGATACCCGAGCTGATGGGCGACATGGCCAAGGGCATCAAGAGCTTCAAGAAGGGCATGGCCGACGACGATACCGCCGAAGACAAGCGCACCGTCGAGCACCGCCCGGACGAGACCGTTTCGGCAGTGAAGGAAAAGGCCAGCAAGAGCTGAGCCGAAGGTTGTTGCTTTTGTGCAAGTCGTTGTCCCAAAACCGCTTCGCACTTTTGGGCGACAAGCACTAGTCGGAACTGATTGCCATGTTTGAAGTCGGCTGGACCGAAATGCTGGTGATCGCGATCGTCATGATCGTGGTCGTCGGACCCAAGGATTTGCCCAATATGCTGCGCACCTTCGGCCGCACGACGGCGAAGCTGCGTGCCATGGCCTCCGACTTCCAGAAGCAGTTCAACGAGGCGTTGAAGGAAGCCGAGCTCGACGACGTCAAGAAGTCTGTCGATACGCTGCGCGGCCTCAATCCGGCGGCCGAAATCCGCAAGCAGCTCAATCCGTTCGAACAGGCGGCAGCCGAGGTTCGCTCCGGCGTCGATGCGGTGATGAAGCCGAAGCCCGCCGTCGACCCCTCAACGCCCGCGGCAGAAACACCACAGCCGGCCGAGCCGCTCAAGAACGGCGCGACGGTGATGCCGGGTGTCAACGGACCGGAAACAGCGCCGGCGGCGCCGATCCTTCCGGCGATGACCGATCAGGCGGTGGTGACACCGGCTGCAGCAACAGCAGCGCCACGAAACGCGCGCGCCAAGGGGGCTGCGATATCAAAGGCCCCGGCAACCAAAACAGCGGCAGCCAAGGCAGCACCGGCAAAGCCGGCGCCTGCGGCGAAGGTTGCGGCCAAGCCGTCAGCGGCGCCCGCCAAGGCTGCACCTGGAAAAGCCGCCACCAAGCACGCTGCTGCACCGAAGGCAGTCGCAAAGGCTGAGCCGAAGCCTGCGCCGGCCACGAAGCCCGCGTCCAAGAAGACGGCGGGGGCCGCCAAGTGAGCATTACGGACAGCGAAAAGGACGAGATCGAGAAGTCGTCGGCTCCGCTGATGGAGCATCTGATCGAACTGCGCCGGCGGCTGATCTGGTCGATCGGCGGTTTCTTCGTCGCCTTCCTCGTCTGCTTCTTCTTTGCCAAGAAGCTGTTCAATCTTTTGGTCGTTCCGTTCAAGTGGGCCACGCAGTGGGCCGGGCTCGATCCGCACAAGGTCGAGCTGATCTATACGGCGCCGCAGGAATTCTTCTTCACCCAGGTCAAGCTCGCCATGTTCGGCGGCATGGTCATCGCCTTTCCGCTGATCGCCACGCAGATCTACAAATTCATCGCGCCAGGCCTCTACAAGAACGAACGCAACGCCTTCCTGCCGTTCCTTATCGCATCGCCGATCCTGTTCCTGATGGGAGCGTCGCTGGTCTATTTCTTCTTCACGCCGATGGTGATGTGGTTCTTCCTCGCCATGCAGCAGGCCGGCACCGACGACCAGGTGCAGATTTCGCTGCTGCCGAAAGTGTCGGAATATCTCAGCCTGATCATGACGCTGATCTTCTCCTTCGGCCTGGTGTTCCAGCTGCCGGTGGTGACCAGCCTGATGACGCGCGTCGGCATGCTGTCGTCGAAGGCGCTGGCCGAGAAGCGCAAATGGGCGATCGTCATCGCCTTCGTCGTCGCGGCGGTGCTGACGCCGCCTGATCCGATGAGCCAGATCGGTTTGGCCATCCCGACCATCCTGCTCTACGAGGTGTCGATCTGGGCGGCCCGGCTGATCGAGCGCGATCAGGTCAAGCAGAAGCTGGCGCGCGAGAAGCAGGAAGCCGCCGAAGCCGTGGCCGAAAAGGCGGCGGACGCGTCCTCAAAGCAGGCTCGTTCATAGGCTGTCGCGTTCGGGTATCCGCGTTAGCGGAAAAACGCGACAGCCGCCATCTTGCATCGATGAAGGATGCGGTTTACCCCCTCAGCCTTATTCTGAGGACGAACCAACCATGCTTGATATCAAATGGATTCGCGACAACCCGAAGGCCCTTGTCGAGGCGCTGGCCAAGCGCTCGTGGTCGGCTGACGAGGCGCAGTCCACGGTCGATGAGCTGATCAAGAAGGACGAAGCGCGGCGCGAGCACGTCACCGAGCTGCAGACCAAGCAGGAACGCCGCAACGCCGCCTCGAAGGAGATCGGCAACGCCATGCGTTCGGGCGACACGGCACTTGCCGAAAAGCTCAAGGCCGAAGTCGGCGATATCAAGACCTTCATCCAGAATGGCGAGGCGCGCGAGCGCGAGCTCGACAAGACGCTGAACGATGCGCTGGCGGTGCTGCCGAATGTGCCGCTCGACGACGTGCCGGTCGGCAAGGACGAGCACGACAATGTCGTCAAGCATATCGTCGGCGAGGTGCCGACTCGGCCGAACTGGGTGAAGGAGCATTTCGAGATCGGCGAAGCGCTCGGCATGATGGATTTCGAGCGGGCGGCAAAGCTGTCGGGATCACGCTTCACCGTGCTGAAGAGCGGGCTGGCGCGGATGGAGCGCGCCATCGGCCAGTTCATGCTCGATCTGCACACGACCGAGCATGGCTATGAAGAAGTCATCCCGCCACTGATGGTGCGCGACGAAGTGCTTTTCGGGACCAACCAGCTGCCGAAATTCGAGGACGACCTGTTCTTCGTGCAGCATGGCGATGGCCGGCTCGGGTTGATTCCAACCGCCGAGGTCCCGCTCACCAACCTGGTGCGCGAAGAAATCACGGCCCATGAAAAGCTGCCGCTGCGCTATACGGCGCTGACGCCGTGCTTCCGCTCGGAAGCGGGCTCCGCCGGCCGCGACACGCGCGGCATGTTGCGCCAGCACCAGTTCTACAAGGTCGAGCTGGTCTCGGTCACCGACCAGGAGTCTTCGCTCGCCGAGCACGAGCGGATGACGCAGTGCGCCGAAGAGGTGCTGAAGCGACTGGAGCTGCCGTTCCGCACCATGGTCCTGTGCACGGGCGACATGGGGTTTGGCGCGCGCAAGACCTACGACATCGAGGTCTGGCTGCCTGGACAGAACGCCTATCGCGAGATCTCGTCCTGTTCAGTGTGCGGCGACTTCCAGGCCAGGCGCATGGATGCCCGCTACAAGGACAGGGACGGCAACGGCAACCGCTTTGTGCACACGCTGAACGGTTCGGGCACCGCTGTCGGCCGTGCGCTGATTGCCGTCATCGAAAACTACCAGAATGAGGATGGCAGCGTAACCATTCCTGAAGTGCTGCGGCCTTATATGGGCGGTCTGGCGAAGATCGAATCGAAGTAATGCGCATCCTTCTGACCAATGATGACGGCATTCATGCCGAGGGCCTGGCGTCGCTCGAACGCATCGCCCGCACGCTGTCGGACGATGTCTGGGTCGTGGCGCCGGAGCAGGACCAGTCCGGCTACGCGCACTCGCTGTCGATCTCGGAGCCGCTCCGGCTGCGCAAGATCGGCGAGAAACACTACGCCGTGCGCGGCACGCCGACCGACTGCGTCATCATGGGCGTCAAGAAGATCCTGCCTGGCGCGCCGGACCTGATCCTGTCCGGTGTCAATTCCGGCGCCAACATCGCTGACGACGTCACCTATTCCGGCACCGTCGCCGGCGCCATGGAAGGCGCGCTGCTCGGCATCCGCTCGATCGCACTCAGCCAGGGTTATTCCTATGTCGGCGAGGACCGCGTCGTTCCCTATGAGACCACCGAGGCGCTGGCGCCGGCGTTGCTGAAAAAGCTCGTCGCCATGCCGCTGCCGGACGGCGTGCTGCTCAACGTCAACTTTCCCAACTGCCTCCCTGACGAGGTTGCCGGCACCGTCGTGACGTCGCAGGGCAAGCTGGTGCACAGCCTTTGGGTCGACGAGCGCCGCGACGGGCGCGGCCTGCCTTATTACTGGCTGCGCTTCGGCCGCGAGCCGGTCGAGGGCAAGCAGGGCACCGATCTCCATGCTCTGCGCAACCGGCTCGTGTCTGTGACGCCGCTGCAGCTTGACCTCACCGCGCATGAAATCCGTGACCAACTGACCAAGGCGCTGTCTGAATAAGGTGTTCGCATGAAGAAGGTTCTGGCATGAACTTGCCGCTCGACGATCGCGAGGGTTTTGCCGCTTTCCTGCTGCGCCTGCGCGGCCAAGGCGCGGTGCCGAAGGCGCTGATCGCAGCCTTCGAGGCGACGCCGCGGCGCGGCTTCCTCAACGGCCAGTTCCATTCCATCGCCTGGTCGGACGGCATGCTGCCGATCGAATGCGGCGAGGCGATCGAGGGCGCCGATCTGCAGGCGGCGGTGATTGCGGCCCTGGCAATAGAGCCCGGCAACCGGGTGCTGGAGATCGGCACCGGCTCGGGCTACACGGCAGCGGTGATGTCGCGGCTCGCGGCGCGCATCGTCAGCGTCGACCGCTACAAAACGCTGGCCGAGCAGGCCAGGCAACGCTTCGAGGCGCTCGGCATCGGCAATGTCATCGTGCGCCAGGCCGACGGTTCCAACGGGCTTGCCAATGAAGCGCCGTTCGACCGCATCGTAGCCTGGGCGGCTTTCGACAGCCTGCCGCGCTTCCTGCTCGACCAATTGTCGAGCGGCGGCATCGTCATTGCCCCGATCGGGCCGGAGGAGGGCGAGCAGGTGCTGGCCAAGCTGACCAAGGTCGGCAGCCGCTTCGAGCGCGAGGATATCGGCACCGTGCGCCTGCAGCCGATCCTGCGCAGCGTCGCGGCGGTTATCTGAATTCTGCCTGTCACGCGCTTCGAAGGTAAGCCGAAGCCGATCGTTTCGTCATCCACGGGCGAAGCAAGGAGCGTAGCGACGCAGCGCAGACCCGAGGATCCATGCCGCGCCATCAAGGCGTAGCTACGGCGCAGAATTCTGCTCTGCTGCATTCTTCGGCCAATGTCACGGAATGGATCCCAGGGTCTCCGCGACGGCGCTTCGCGCCTGCTTCGCCCAGGGATGACGACGTTGGTGAAGGCGCCTTACAAAATGTTTTAAGAAAATTTGCGTCTGATTCTATGGGGTTAACCCGCCAGTAACATTAACGCGCTTTAATCATGACCAGTGTGTACCGGGTCTGTGCGGGTTAGTGCGATGCAATTCAGTGTTTTGAAGGCAAACGGGCGTACTCTGTCGCGGGGCTGCGCTGTCCTCATGCTAGCCGGAGTGGCGGCGGGGTGTAGCTCCCAAGTCTCGCGGTTCAACGGTGTCGACGACGTCTTCACCTCCTCGACCAACAATCAGCGCGCCATCATCGACAAGCAGAGCACCGCTCAGCCCTATCCGGGCGATGTGGCGGCCGAGCCGATCGCTGCGGCACCTGTCGATGGCAGCCATAACCAGTCGGTCAGCCGCTCCAGCCTGGAGCCGGTCACCGTCCAGCAGCTGCCGCCGCCGAGCGCGCCCAAAGCTGCTCCGATGCGTACCGCTTCCGCGCCGGCGCTTGCACCGGCACCGCATGTCGACAGAACGACTACCGGCACCGTCCAGCCGGCGAGGCCGTTCAAGAATGCCGGTGACTCCGATCCGAAACCAGTTGCGGCTGGTACGCCGCATGCGACCGAGATCGTGGTCAGCGACGGCGAGACCATTTCCGGCATCGCTCATCGCTATCATGTGCCCGCCGACGTGATCATGAAGGTCAACGGCTTGAGCGCCACCAAGGGGCTGAAGACCGGTCAGAAACTGGTCATCCCGGCCTATGCCTATTCAAGCAAGGGGGCAGAGCCGAAACTTGCCGACGGCAAGCCGGCAAACAGCCCCAAGGCGCCAGCGCCGGAAAAGGTCGCCGTGCTGCCGCAGCAGCCGAAACTCAAGGACGGCAAGTCCGCCGCGCAGGTTGACGCTTCGGCAGCGAACAAGCCGAAGACCGACAAGCCGGCGCAGACGGCCTCGGCCGCGCCAAAGGCCGGCGCGGGCACCTACACGGTCCAGTCGGGCGACACCATGTCCTCCATCGCCAGGAAGACCGGCGTTGGCGTCGTGGCGCTGAAGCAGGCGAACGGCATGCAGGACGGCCTGCTCAAGATCGGCCAGACGCTGAAGGTTCCGGCAGGTGGCACCGCAACGGTCGCCAGCGCCAAGCCGGCCAAAGTTGATCCGGTGACGACCGCGACCACCCAACCGGCGGCAAAGCCGACGGAGACACTCGTCACCTACACGCCGCCGAAGAAGGACGCCAAGGTTATCCAGCAGGCCGAGGACGACGATGCTGTTGCGCCCGATGCCACCGGCATCGGCAAGATGCGTTGGCCGGTGCGTGGCCGCGTCATCTCCAATTTTGGTGGCGGCAAGGATGGTGTCGACATCGCCGTGCCTGAGGGGACGCCGGTCAAGGCGGCCGAAAACGGCGTGGTCATCTATGCCGGCGACGGCCTCAAGGAATTCGGCAATACGGTTCTGGTGCGCCACGAAAACGGGCTGGTCACCGTCTATGGTCACGCCAGGTCGATCGAGGTGCAGCGCGGCCAGAAGGTCAAGCGCGGCCAGGAAATCGCGCTGTCGGGCATGAGCGGGACCACCGACTCGCCGAAACTGCACTTCGAAGTGCGCAAGAACTCGGCCCCGGTCGACCCCTCTGGCTATCTCGAATAGAACAATAAACGTTTTGCAGGCCGTCTGACCTCCAGTCCGGCCCGCCGGCTCAGCCCGCTCCGCAAGGGGCGGGCTTTTTCAGTGACCTGACGGAAATCAATCAGTCGTTCAGCGGCTTGCCGAGCCGGCCGGCCAGATCCTGGGTGAACTGCCAGGCGACGCGGCCCGAGCGGCTGCCGCGCGTCGTTGCCCATTCCAGCGCCTCGGCGCGCAGCTGCTCCGGGTCGATAGTGAGCCCGTGATGGCTGGCATAGCTGTTGACCATGTCGAGATATTCGTCCTGCGAACATTTGTGGAAGCCGAGCCACAGGCCGAAACGGTCGGACAGCGAAACCTTTTCCTCGACCGCCTCGGACGGGTTGATGGCGGTCGAGCGCTCATTGTCGATCATGTCGCGCGGCAACAGGTGCCGGCGGTTCGACGTGGCGTAGAAGATGACATTGGCCGGGCGGCCCTCGACGCCGCCTTCAAGGGCTGCCTTCAGCGACTTGTAGGAGGTGTCGTCATGGTCGAAGGAGAGGTCGTCGCAAAACAGGATGAAGCGAAACGGCGCCGCCTTCAGCAGGCCCATCAGCCTGGGCAGCGTGTCGATATCCTCGCGATGGATCTCGATCAGCTTGAGCGGCAGGTCGGATTTGGCCTGGGCGTTGATCTGCGCATGCACGGCCTTGACCAGCGAGGATTTGCCCATGCCGCGCGCACCCCACAACAACACATTGTTGGCGGCATGGCCGGCGGCGAAGCGTTCCGTGTTTTCGACCAGAATGTCGCGCACGCGGTCGACGCCGCGGATCAGGCCGATGTCGACGCGGTTGACCTTGCGCACCGGCTCGAGATAGCCGGGGTCGGCCTGCCAGACGAAGCAATCGGCAACCGCAAGATCGGTTTGCGGCACCGGCGGCGGGGCGAGGCGGGTGACCGCCTCGATCAGGCGGTCGAGCTTTTGGTTCAGGGCCTCGATGGTGCTGTCGGTCATGTCTCGTCTTTTATGTTTCCGCACGAACGTGCGTAGGGGCCGAAATCGTCTTGATCCGGGCGAGATAGAAACTGGTTCCAAGCTTTTGTTTGGGCATGATCTTTTGCGAAAACCACGCCCGTATTCCGGAAGCATGCTCTAACACGGGTCAACCGGCCGGAAAAGCAGCTGAAAGCCCGGCCGCGCAGTTGCATTGGTAACTTTACCCACTATATTCCGGCCAAATTTGGCGAGGCCGCCCTACGGCCTTCTTCGTAACCAGGAGTTCTTGATGTTCGTCACACCGGCATACGCCCAAGCTACCGGAACTCCGCTTGGTCCGTTCGGGGATATCGGCATGATACTCCCGTTCGTTCTGATCTTCGTGATCATGTATTTCCTCATCATCCGGCCGCAGCGCGCCCAGTTGAAGAAGCGCCAGGAGATGATCTCGGCCGTGCGCCGTGGCGACACGGTCATCACCGGCGGCGGCTTCGTCGGCAAGGTGACCAAGGTGATCGACGACAATGAGCTTGAGATCGACCTTGGCGGCGGCACCAAGGTGACGGCGCTGCGCTCGACGATCGCCGATGTTCGGGTCAAGGGCGAGCCGGTGGCCAATCAGAACGCCAAGAAGTAAGCCAGTTTCCCAAGCGGAGCGATCCGCGGGCAGAGCTCTGACAAAAGACGGCGTATGGTCCATTTTTCGCGCCTGAAAATGATCCTGATCTGGCTTGCTATGGCCACAATGCTCGTCGACGCGCCCAGTCTTCACGCTGCCGGCGCGGACGTGCTGCTTCGATTGGACGCGACCGATGTGATCGATCGCCGGTTGGAGGCGACGCGTGACGAAATCAGGACGCTGCTGCGCGATGCAAGGATCGGCTATACTGGTCTTGCTAAGTCGGGTCGGGCCGTTCAGGTGCATATCACCGACGCCGCTCAGGTCGGCGCGGCCAAGATGGCATTGGAGGCGGTGACTGATCCTGTCCTTGGCAGCGCTGGTCCGGTCCAGGAAGTGATCCTGGATGATACCGGAGCAGCGTTGCTCAAGTTCACGGTAACAGACACAGGTATCAAGTATCGGATGTCGATCGCGCTTGCGCAGTCGATCGTGGTCATTAAGAATCGCCTGCGTGATCTTGGTGTAGCCGACCCAGTAGTGCGGCCAGAGGGCGAAGACGGTATGCTGGTCCGGACCTCGGGCGTTGCGGATTTGCAAAGGCTGAGGAGAATTCTCACCCGAACCGGAATGCTGACTTTTCAGTGGGTTGATGAGTCGATGCCGGTCGCTGATGCGATCAATGGCCGGACGCCCGCTGGCTCGGTGGTGGTTTATTCGAAGGACGATCCACCGGTTCCCTATCTGGTTGAGAGCCGAACGATCGTTTCCAGTGACGACATTGTCAATGCTCAGGCGACTCCCAACTCCGTCACAAATGAGCCGGCGGTTTCGTTCACCTTCGATTCCAGGGCAACGGCACGCGTTGCGCAGGCGACCTCGCAGAATGTCGGCAAGCTATTTGCGATGATCCTCGACAACCAAGTGCTTTCGGTGCCAGTCGTCCGCGAGCCAATTCTTAACGGCCGCGGCCAGATATCGGGCAACCTCACCAAGGAGAACGCCGATGATCTGGCCTTGCTTTTGCGTTCCGGACCGATGCCTGCACGATTGAAAATAGTCGAGTAGCGCACGATAGCGCCCGGCGGTGATCAGAATTAGAATGGAACCGACAGAGGCGATTGACGCCGAAACCGCTGCCGGCGGCAGCGCCAAATTGACCTCAGCGCGCTCGACAATCGGCGAAGTGCGGGTTAAGGGCGAGCCGGTGGCAAATAAGAACGCCAAGAAATAACCGAATTGTCGGCGGAACGATCCGCCAGTACGCCCTGACGGACAACGCCATATGCTGTATTTTTCGCGCCTGAAGATGATCCTGATCTGGATCGCCGTGGCCGTCACATTCATCCTTGCCGCGCCAAATCTCTTCCCGGCCAGCACATTGGCGCAATTGCCCAACTGGGTGCCGAAGCGGCAGATGACGCTTGGTCTCGATCTGCAGGGCGGTTCGCACATCCTCTTGCAGATGGACCAGAATGATCTCGTCAAGGCGCAGCTGGAAACGACGCGCGACGAGATCCGCACGCTGCTGCGCGATGCCAAGGTGGGCTATACCGGCCTTGGCGGCACCGGCAGGACCGTACAAGTGCGCATCACCGATCCAACCCAGATCGATGCCGCCAAGGCGGCGCTTAAGCCGCTGACCGATCCGGTCGCCGCCGGCCTGTTCACCGGTGGCTCCATCCAGGAAATGTCCCTGGATGATTCCGAAGCCGGGCTGCTCAAATTCACCGTCACCGACGCCGGCATCAAATACCGCACCTCAGCCGCATTGGCGCAGTCGATCGAAGTCGTCGAGCGTCGCGTCAACGAACTCGGCACCACCGAGCCGATCGTGCAGCGGCAGGGCGACGACCGTGTGCTCGTCCAGGTGCCGGGCCTGCAGGATCCGCAAAGGCTGAAGGAGATCATTGGCCAGACCGCCAAGATGACCTTCCAGATGGTCGATACCTCGATGTCGGTGCAGGATGCGCTGAACGGCCGCCCGCCGGCAGGCTCCTCGGTGCTTTATTCGCAGGACGATCCGCCGGTTCCGTATCTGGTGGAAAATCGCGTCATCGTGTCCGGCGAGGATCTTGCCAAGGCCACCGCAACTTATGATTCCCGAAACAACGAGCCAGTGGTTTCGTTCGTCTTCAACTCGCGCGGTGCGACACGGTTCGGCCAGGCGACGCAGCAGAATGTCGGCAAGCCGTTCGCCATCATCCTCGACAATCAGGTGATTTCAGCGCCGGTGATCCGCGAACCGATCCTCGGCGGCAGCGGCCAGATTTCAGGCAATTTCACCGCCGAAAGCGCCAACGACCTCGCCGTGCTGCTGCGCGCCGGTGCGTTGCCGGCAAAGCTGACCGTGATCGAAGAACGCACGGTGGGCCCGGGCCTCGGCCAGGATTCGATCCATGCCGGCAAGGTCGCCGGCATCATCGGCTCCATTCTCGTCGTCGCCTTCATGTTCGTCGCCTACGGACTTCTCGGCTTCCTCGCCAACATTGCGCTCGCCGTGCACGTGGCGATGATCGTCGGGGTCTTGTCGCTGCTTGGCGCGACACTGACCTTGCCCGGCATTGCCGGTATCGTGCTGACCATCGGCATGGCGGTCGATTCCAACGTGCTGATCTATGAGCGTATCCGAGAGGAGCGACGGGCCGGCCGTTCGGTCATCCAGTCGATCGACACAGGCTTCACCAAGGCGTTGGCGACCATCGTGGATTCCAACGTGACGTCGCTGATTGCCACGGTCGTGCTGTTCTATCTCGGCACCGGACCGGTCAAGGGCTTCGCCATCACCTATGCCATCGGCATTTTGACCACGGTGTTCACCGCCTTCACCTTCACCCGTCTGCTGGTGTCGATCTGGCTGCGCCGTGCGCGTCCGAAGGAATTGCCGCGTGCGCCGGTGACCTTCGTTCCGGCCGGCACGAAAATCCCGTTCATGGGCATCCGCCGCTGGACGTTCGCACTGTCCAGCCTGCTGTCGATCGCGTCGGTTATCGGATTCCTGACCATCGACATCAACTACGGCATCGACTTCAAGGGCGGCTCGATCATCGAGGTGCAGTCCAAGCAAGGCGACGCCGATATTGGCGATATCAGAAGCCGGCTGTCGGAGCTAAACATCGGTGAAGTGCAGGTCCAGCAATTCGGCGCGCCGAACGACGTGCTGATCCGCGTCGGCACCCAGGATGGCGGCGAGAACGCCGAGCAGACCGTCATCGACAAGGTGCGCGGCGAGCTCCAGGACAATTACGATTTTCGCCGCGTCGAGGTGGTGGGCCCGACGGTTTCGGGCGAGCTGGCCAAGCAAGGCACGATTGCGATGATCATCGCGCTGATCGGCATCCTGGTCTATGTGTGGTTCCGCTTCGAATGGCAGTTCGCGGTCGGCGCCATCGTGGCGACGGTGCACGATGTGGTGATGACGCTGGGCTTCTTCGTCATCACCGGGCTCGAATTCAACCAGTCTTCGCTGGCGGCGATCCTAACCATTATCGGCTATTCGCTCAACGACACGATCGTCGTCTATGACCGTGTTCGAGAAGATTTGCGAAAATACAAACGAATGCCGCTGCCGCAATTGTTGAACAACGCCATCAACGAGACTCTGTCGAGAACGACGCTGACTTCGGTGACGACCATCCTGGCGCTGCTGGCGCTGGTGTTGTTCGGCGGCGAGGTGATCCGCTCGTTCACCATGGCGATGCTGTTCGGCGTCGTCTTCGGTACCTATTCGTCGATCTTCATCGCAGCGCCCTTGCTGATCCTGTTCAGGCTCAGGCCGCAGGGAGCGAGCGCCGATGAGGAGAAGCCGGTTGGTGGCGGCAAGGCCATGGCGACCTGACGGCTGCGCTGGTGGCAAAAGGCATCGTCATCCGCGAGGCGCATTTCCCCGGACGGGCGCCGATCGAAGCCTACGGCAATGGCGGCTTCCGCTTCGCCGACATGTCGCATCGCGGCTCGCTTCTTTGCCTGCCCTCCGGCATCCATGGCTGGGAGCCGGCCGATCCGCTGGCCCTGACGGCGGCGGATTTCGACCTGCTGCTGGCCGAGGCCGACAAGGTCGAGATCCTGCTGGTCGGCACAGGCAAGGATTTGCGGCCCTTGCCGGCAGCACTTCGGGCGGCGCTGAAGGCGGCTGGCATTGGCTCCGACCCGATGTCGACGGGGGCAGCGGTGCGGACCTACAATGTGCTGCTTGCCGAAGACCGCGCCGTGGCCGCGGCGCTCATCGCCGTCGACTGACGTGACCGATACAGCTGACATCGTCATGGAGGCGGTGCGCGCCGGCGACCATGACCGCTATGTCAGCGCACTCTATGCACCGGCCGACAAGCGCGCGGCGCTGTTTTCACTTTACGCCTTCAATGCCGAGATCGCCTCTGTCCGCGACCGCATCCACGAGCCATTGCCGGGCGAAGTGAGGCTGCAATGGTGGCGCGATGTCATCGGTGCTGAAGCCGCAGCCACAGGCAACCCGCTCGCCGATGCGCTGAAGGCGACGATTTCTGCCCATGGCCTGCCCAAAACTGCCTTCGACAACATGCTCGAGGCCCGCATCTTCGACCTCTATGACGATCCGATGCCGTCGCGCACCGATCTCGAGGGCTATTGCGGCGAGACGGCGGCCGCGCTGATCCAGCTGGCGGCGATGGTGCTCGATCCCAATGAGGCGCCGCGCTTTGCCGAACTGGCGGGCAGGGCCGGCTGCGCCCAGGCGATGACCGGCCTGTTGCTGCTGTTGCCGCTGCATCGCCGAAGCGGGCAATGCTTCGTGCCGGCGGATATCCTTGCCGCGGCCGGCTCGTCGCCGGAGGAGTTCGTCAGCGGCGACGGCGGCCCCGGCGCTCAGCGCGCGGTGGCTGCGATGATTGCATTGGCGCAGGAGCATCTCCGCGCTTTCGAGCAAGGGGCGTCCGCACTTCCGGAAACGCTGCGTCCGGCGTTCCTGCCGCTGGCGCTGACCAGCGCCTATCTCGGCAAGATGGCCAATGGCCGCTCGCCGCTTGGTGGCGCAGCCCGGCTTTCGGCTCTGCGCCGGCATTGGCTGTTGCTCAGGCGCGCAACGCGGGGATGGCCAGCGAGTTGACGTAAACGTCAATCGCGTTAGGACTCTGAGACTTGGCTATTCAGCAGCTTCCGCTGTTTGCGCCGGCAGCCCTAGCCACTCCCGACAATCTGCCCGCGCGCGTGAGGTGATCGCGTGGCGCTTGGCCACCGTCTTGTCCTTGCCGCGCAGGCGTTTGCCTTCGGTCTTCGGTGCTTCCACCGGCGGGAACAGGCCGAAATTGACGTTCATCGGCTGGAACGAGCGTTTGCCCGGCTCGTCGTCGGAAACGATGTGGCCGCCGGTGATGTGGTTGAGCAAGGCGCCGAAGGCGGTGGTGAGCGGTGGCAGCGATGGCGCGTGGCCGAGCCGCTCGGCGGCGGCGAAGCGGCCGGCGAGCAGGCCGATCGCCGCGCTCTCGACATAGCCCTCGCAGCCGGTGATCTGGCCGGCAAAGCGCAGGCCCGGCCGCGACTTCAGCTGCAGCGAGGCGTCGAGCAAGGTCGGCGAATTGATGTAGGTGTTGCGGTGCAGGCCGCCGAGACGGGCGAACTCGGCGTTTTCCAGACCCGGAATGGTGCGGAACACGCGCACCTGCTCGGCATGCTTCAGCTTGGTCTGGAAACCGACCATGTTGTAGAGCGTGCCCAGCGCATTGTCCTGACGCAGCTGCACCACGGCATAGGCTTTTACCGTCGGATTGTGGGCATTGGTCAGCCCCATCGGCTTCATCGGCCCGTAGCGCAGCGTCTCGACGCCGCGCTCGGCCATGATCTCGATCGGCAGGCAGCCGTCGAAATAGGGCGTGCCTTCCCACTGCTTGAATTCGGTCTTCTGGCCGTCGACCAGCGCCTGTACGAAGGCGAGATACTGGTCCTTGTCCATCGGGCAGTTGATGTAGTCCTTGCCGGTGCCGCCGGGCCCAACCTTGTCGTAGCGCGACTGGAACCAGCAAATGTCCATGTCGATCGTGTCGAAATGGATGATCGGGGCAATCGCGTCGAAGAAGGCCAGCGCATCGGCGCCGGTTGCCTCGGCGATCGACTGGGCGAGCGACGGCGCGGTCAGCGGTCCCGTGGCGATGATCGCCTGGTCCCACTCCGCCGGCGGCAGGCCCGGCACTTCCTCGCGCTCGATGGTGATCAGCGGGTGCGCTTCAAGCTTTTTCGTCACCGCGTCGGAGAAACCGTCGCGATCCACGGCCAGCGCGCCGCCTGCCGGCACCTGGTTGGCGTCGCCGGCACTCATGATCAGCGAGCCGGCCAGCCGCATTTCGGCATGCAGCAGGCCGACGGCGTTGTTCTCGGCATTGTCGGAGCGGAAGGAATTGGAACAGACAAGTTCGGCAAGTCCATCGGTCTTGTGCGCATCGGTGCCGCGCACCGGGCGCATCTCATGCAAAATGACGGGAACACCGGCTTGTGCTGCCTGCCAGGCGGCTTCGGAGCCGGCGAGGCCGCCGCCGACGATGTGGATAGGATTTTTGCTCATGAGCGCCGGAATAATCGCTTGGCGCGCCGTTTGCAATTGGCCGGTGCGAGCGTGGGGCATTGTCGTGCAACGACGGAGCTCGAGTTTCTTATGTCCGCGGCGACGCTTGGATGGCGGCGCAAAGCGCCTCGATCGACCGCAAGCACAGCCGAAAACCTGCCCCAAAAACAACAACACCCGCCGCGGGAGGAGGTGCGGCGGGTGTCGTTTTTGGGGCCGATCCTCGGGAGGAGGTGGGGATCGGCCGTATTCGTCATCGCCGGGGAGGAGGTCGGCTTTGACGAAATTCTTTTCGCCGGATCGAGGGAGGCGAAATCCCTGGAAGACGAACTGCGTTCACTTTGAAGACGAACTAGCGTTCGCTTCGGAAAGACGAACTGCGTTCGGTTTGGAAACAGCGCCCGCCGCGGGTGGAGGGGCGGCGGGCGCCGTTTTGGTGGTCAACCCTCGGGAGGAGGTGAAGGCTGACCGTATCCGTCAGGGTCGGGGAGGAGGTCGACCCTGGCGAAATTCTGGCTAGATCGTTGCCCTGCGGGCGATGATCTTGATCTCGTCACGGACGATGCCGAGATCATGGAGCTGACGGTTCGAAAGGCGACCCAGCTCGGTAACGGTGTCGCGGTAAACGCGCCAGTTACGATAGTTGCGGATCAGGTTCATTGTCGTTCTCTTTTTCAAAACTGGTTCGGACCATTTGCGATCCGAAGAGGATTAGACCGCCTTGCGGGCGACGTAGTGGATGTCGCTGCGGCTGATGCCGAGGTCGGTCAGTTCACGGTTCGACAGGCGGCTCAGCTCGGAGACGGTGTCCCGGTAGCGGCGCCAGTTGCGGTAGTTGCGGATCAGGTTCATGGTAGTGCTCGTTTCGTCTTTCTTCGGATCATTCCGTTTGTGTACGAACAGTAAATAGGCTGGGTAATATCGATTTAAAAGTGCTGTTGGCGCATGGCAGCAATGCAAATTGTGCAATGCAACATTAACGCGCGTTCACGGCTTCGTCATGAAGACCCGAATCGAAAAATGACGCTGCGTCAACGATTTGAGCGGATCGGCTGTCAGAAAGACCAAGCTGGGGGAGAAGCGACATGGCGAGTTATTCGTCACGGGCGAGGGCCGATATCGGGCGGTGGCTGCAGGCCGGCCTGATCGACGCGAAGACGGCCGATGCGCTTAAGTGCGACATCGACGCAAACGAGCGCAAATCGCTGAGCTTCGGCACTATATTGGCAATGATGGCGGCGCTGCTGTTCGGCGCCGCGATCCTGCTCTTCGTCGCCGCCAACTGGGACGCCATCCCGCGGCTGGTGCGGGTCGCGGCACTGTTTGCCGTCATTCTCGCCGGCTATGTCGGCGGCGCGGTGTTGAAGATGCGCGACCATGCGGCGATCGGCGAGGCGCTGTGGATCGTGGCCGCCGCGGCCTTCGGCGGATCGATCGCGCTGATCGGCCAGATGTACCATCTCACGGGCGACGAGGCCTCGGCCATCGTCACCTGGGGCATCGGCACGGCACTTGCCGCGGTGGCGTTGCGCTCGAACCCGCTGACGGTCGCTGCCGTCGGCATATCCGTTGCCTGGCTGTTCGTGCGCGCGTTCGACTTTTATGACCGCCCCGTATTTCCGGATTTCTTCGTCGTGATGGCGCCGGTGCTTTTTGTCGTCTCGTTCTGGACGCGTAGCCAGCCGGCACGCCACTTGATCATTCTCTCGGTCATTTTCTATATCGCGGTGCGCGGCCTGGACCAGAACACGCTCGCCCTGGCTATTCCTCTGGTCGCGGTGTCGGCGCTGCTGTTTGCGGTTTCCATCTTCGCCGCCGGGCCGGCCGACTGGATCTTGCAGCTCGGCGGGCGGCTGCCTTTGCACGCCTTGACCGGCTTTCTCACCGGGCTGGCGATGATCCAGATCGAACTGGGCGATGATAACGCCTTCAGCAACGGCTTTGCCGTCGCCTCGGTTATCGCGCTGGCCGGGATTGCGGCGGCGATCGTTCTGGGCGGGCGCGAGAGCAGGGGGCTGCGCTGGGTTGCTTATGCCGGCTTTGCCTTCGAACTTGCCATTATCTACGTCGTGACCTTGCAGACGATGCTCGGCACGGCCGGCTTCTTGCTGGCTGCCGCGGTGCTTTTCGGCACCCTGGCTCTCGTCATCATCCGTGTGGAAAAACGCATGAAGGCCCCGGAAGGAGCGGCAGCATGATGTCGGGAAAGAAACTTGTCATCTCGGCGCTGGTCCTGGCGCTCGTCCAGATCGGCTTCCTGAGCTGGATCATCGCCGGCCGCGCGGCGATCCTGCGCAACGGCAAGGAGGTCTTGCTGAAAGTCGAGCCGGTCGATCCGCGCGATCTGCTGCGCGGCGACTATATTATCCTCGGCTATGAAATATCGCGCTTGCCGGTGAAGCTGATCGCCAACATCCCGGCCGGCCAGCTCGTGAGCGAGAACACGCCGATCGTGGTCCGGCTGAAGCCGGGCGCCGACGGCTATTGGCATGCGACCACGGCCTGGTTCGGCAGGGCTCCGACGCCGGCGACCGCCGACGAAGCCGATATTGTCGGCCAGGTCGCGCCGGGCTGGACGCTTGATCCTGAATCCACGATCGCACCGCAATACGGCATCGACCGCTTCTACCTACCTGAGGGCCAGGGCATGGCGATCCAGAACGACATGCGGGTGCGGCCATTCGGCGTGCGCGTCGCGCTCGCCGCCAGTGGCCAGGCACAGATCAAGGCGCTGATGGACGGCGACAAGACATTGTTTGAGGAACCGCTCTACTAGAAGACATTACCCAGGGCATGGATTTCGGCAACGATCGATCGCTTCGCCCTCATGCAAACCAGACGGGCGAAGACAATGCCGATTACGGTGACGACGCGCGAAGATATCAATCTCGATGCCGTTTTGCGCGTCGCCTGGAGAAACGACACGGTCGAAATCGGCGACAAGGCCTTGCAACGCATTGCCGAATGCCGCGCCTCGTTCCTGAAAATCATTGAGTCCGATCCGCCGCCGGTCATCTACGGCGTCACCACCGCCATGGGCGAGCTGGCAAGCCGCAAGCTCGAACTTGACGAGCGCGACCGCCATGCGCGCATCAAGGCGTATGCCGCCGCCACATCCTTCGGGGAGCCGTTGCCCGAGCGCGTGGTCAGGGCGATCGTGCTGGCACGGCTGACCAATTTCATCGAAGGCAATGCCGCCACCACGCCGCGCATCGCGCTGGCCGTTGCGGCGATGCTCGACGGCGGCCCGATGCCGGTGGTGTCGTCGCAGGGGCAGGGCGGCGCCGGCGAGATCCTGGCGCTCTATCCGCTGTTTGCCGAGCTTACCGCCGGTCTGGAGCTCGAAGTGAAGGAGCGGGGCTCGCTGATCAACGGCTCGCCCTGCGCTGCCGCCCTTGTGGCGGACGCAGCACTTGCCGCACGCCGTCGCGTCGCGATGGCGCACAAGGTGTTTGCGCTGTCGATCGAAGCCTTTCGTGCGCCGCTCGAGCATTATGATGCCTCGCTCGACGGGCTGTGGGGCGACGCGCACGAAGCGGCCGCCTTGCAAGGGTTACGGCAATACCTGGTTGGCGCCGGCGACGGCCGGCGAAACTATCAGGCGCCGGTCAGCTACCGCATCGGGCCGCGCGGGCTCGGCCATGCGCACCGGGCGCTGACCGGCGCCGAGCAGGCGGCCACCGTCTCGCTTGCCTCGATCTCGGATAATCCGGTCTATATCCCGCCCGACGCCGCGCACCCGCTCGGACGCTGCATCTCCACCGGCGGCTATCACAATGCCATTGCGACGCCGGCATTAGACGATCTGGCGGCGATCTGGGCCGATCTCTGCCTGCTTTGCGACCGCCACGCCTCAAAGCTGCTGAACGGCAAGGTGTCGCTGCTGCCCGATCTGTTGATGACCGGTCGCCACTGGGCCGACAGCGACGGCCACGGCAATGTCGGCTATGTCCCGATGGCGATCACCGGCTATCTCGAGCAGGCCAAGCTCGCGGCGCAGCGCACCTTCATCCCGGGCACCGAATCGGCGGGCGCCGGTCAGGACGACGTCGCCACGACGGCATTCTTCGCCTGGACCAAGGAGGCGACCGCCGGACGCTGCCTCGATGCGGCGATGGCGATGCTGGCCATGATCGCCTCGCAGGCGCTGCACGTCACTGAACGCGCCGCGCCGCCGGCATTGCAGGATTTTGTCGCGGATATCAGGAAGATCGTGCCGCCGGTCGACGCCGACCGGGTGCTGGGGCCGGAGCTGGCGAAATTGGCGGAGTGGTTTACCGGTCAAGTGTTTGAAGTGTAGGCCGTCGCCGCCAGTCCTCCTACGCCACGGCTTCGGAGGACACCCTTCGCTACATCAAGCTCCTGGGTGGCAGGCCACCCGAAGCTCGATAGAGCGAAGGGTGGTGCGGATGAAGGGACTCGAACCCCCACGCCTTTCGGCACTGGAACCTAAATCCAGGGCGTCTACCAGTTCCGCCACATCCGCATTTGTCGGCAATCCCATGTAGCCATCATTCTGTCAATGTCGGGGCGAAAATGTCTGCCGTTGGGGCGGTCATTCGCTGCAACGCGAAGATGGTTGAAAATTGGCCTCGCCTGTGACAAAAGGCGTGTCAAATGTGACGGGACGCGCCGATCCGCTTCTGCAGAATGTGATAAGAAGTAGGAAAAACAAGAACTTATTCACATCTTGGAACGCAGTTTGGAACAATTTGAGCCGTAATTTCGGTCAAATCGCCAGGTTCCGTACCAAAAGCCATTCCCGGCAAGATTGTACCGGCAGGCTGTGAACGGCAAGACGCCGTGGCAGCCTCTTTGGTGAAGATAAAGGTTTTACGATGCAGGTCACCGAAACGCTCAACTCCGGTCTCAAGCGCGAGATCAAGATCACCGTGCCGGCCGGTGATATGGAAGCCAAGCTGATGGCGCGGCTGTCCGACGCCAGGAACAAGGTCCGCATCAACGGCTTCCGTCCCGGCAAGGTGCCTGTGCAGCATTTGCGCAAGGTCTACGGCAAGTCGTTCATGGCCGAAGTGGTCAACGAGATCCTCAACGATTCGACCCGTTCGATCATCACGGGGCGCGGCGAAAAGGCCGCCATGCAGCCTGAAGTGATCATGACGGAAGACGAGAAAGAGGCCGAGAAGATCCTGGCCGGCGGCGCCGACTTCGAATTCCGCCTCAACTACGAGGTCATCCCGGCGATCGAGATCAAGGATTTCTCCGACATCAAGGTGACGCGCCAGGTATTCGAAGTGCCGGACAGCGAGATCGACGAGCAGGTCCAGCGCGTTGCCGAATCGGCGCGAAGCTTCGAGCCGAAGACCGGCAAGGCCGCCGAAGGCGATCGCGTTTCGATCGACTATGTCGGCAAGATCGACGGCGAGGCCTTTTCCGGCGGCGCCGGCACCGACCAGCCGCTGGTTCTGGGATCCAAGGAATTCATTCCGGGCTTCGAGGACCAACTGATCGGCGCCAAGGCCGGCGACGAGAAGCAGGTCACGGTCACTTTCCCGGAAAACTACCAGGCAGCGCATCTGGCCGGCAAGGAAGCCACCTTCGACGTCACCGTCAAGGAAGTGTCCAAGCCCGGCGCGCTGGAAATCAACGACGAGATGGCCAAGAACCTCGGCCTGGAATCGCTGGAGCGCCTGCGCGACGTGGTGCGCGGCCAGATCGAGAACCAGTTCGGTTCGATGACCCGCCAGAAGGTCAAGCGCCAGCTGCTCGACCAGCTTGACGCGGCCTATTCATTCGAGGCGCCGTCGAAGCTCGTCGATGCCGAGTTCAACAACATCTGGACCCAGGTTAACCGCGATCTCGAAGCCGCCGGCCGTACCTTCGCCGACGAGGAGACGACGGAAGAAGAGGCACGCGCCGAATATCTGCGGCTTGCCGAGCGCCGCGTGCGCCTCGGCCTGGTTTTGGCCGAGATCGGCGAGAAGGCCGGCGTCACCGTTTCCGATGAGGAACTGCAGCGCGGTCTGTTCGAGCAGGTGCGCCGCTACCCGGCCAATCAGCAGCAGGAGGCCTTCGAGTTCTATCGCAGCAATCCGGAAGCCCTGAACACGCTGCGCGCGCCGATGTTCGAGGAGAAGGTCGTCGACCATCTGCTCAGCCAGATCTCTGTCACCGACGTCAAGGTCAGCAAGGAAGAGCTGATGGCTGATGACGAAGAGGGCGATACCGCCAAGGCCAAGCCGGCGAAGAAGGCCGCTGCCAAGAAGGCCGACAAGGCTGAAAAGGCCGACGACGCGGAAGAGCCGAAGAAGAAAGCAGCCCCGAAGAAGAAGGCCGCCAAGGACGCCGAATAAGCGTCTGACGACAAGATCAGAAAAGGCCGCCCTCGAGGCGGCCTTTTTCGTTGTGGCGGATGTGCCTTGAGCCACCGCAGCCCACCTGAACCTTTGTACGGTCGACCTGTTCTACCTACCGGCCAGATTCTGTGGTACACAAGTGCCGCAATTCCATCTGGGGAGGAGCGGAGAATCTATTCTGCCGTGCAGGGCGCATGCTGGTGCTACCGGCATGTGCAGACCGTCTCAGGCAAATTTGACGATCAGGGAGGAATGCCATGCGCTTGGTTGCGTTTTTCGCCGTCGTTTCCGTTGCAACTTTCATCGCCAATCCATCGCGGGCACAGGACGCCGCGGCGGGCGAGAAGGTCTTCACCAAATGCAAGGTCTGCCACGTCGCAGACCAAGACACCAACAAGATAGGCCCTTCGTTGCATGGCGTTATCGGCCGGACGGCCGGCACGCATCCGGATTTTAAATATTCCGAAGCCATGATCGCGGCCGGCACATCCGGCGTCAAATGGGATGAGCCGACACTGACGACGTATCTTCACGACCCCAAGGCAATGGTCAAAGGGACGAAGATGGCGTTTCCCGGCCTCAAGAAGGACGAGGACGTCGCCAACGTCATCGCCTATCTGAAGCAATTTTCCCCGTAACCTGGCTCTTTGGCCGGCCAGAGCGTTTCACCGTTTCACGGAAACGGCGATCCGCTCGACCTCTTTGTTCTTACGCAATTCCGGACGGAAAACCGCATACACTTTTCCTGGAATTGCTCTAGGCTGCCCGGTTTCCATCGATGGTCGTCTCAAATGTCGGTCAAGGAAAGCCTCAAGGATACCGGCGTCCGCCTCTCGGAAGCGACGGCCAGTGATTTCTTTGCGCTCTTGAAGCCTCGGGTCATGGCCCTTGCCGTCTTTACCGCCTTCGTCGGTCTGATGGTGGCGCCCGGCGCGATGAACCCGGTCATCGCCGTGATCGCCATAGGTGCGATTGCGGTTGGAGCGGGAGCGGCCGGCGCGCTCAACATGTGGTACGACGCCGACATCGACGCGCTGATGTCGCGCACGTCAAAGCGGCCGGTTCCGTCGGGCCGCGTCACGGCCGGCGAAGCGCTCGGCTTCGGCCTGGTGCTTTCCGCACTTTCGGTCATGACGCTCGGCGTGCTGGTGGGCTGGCTTGCCGCGTCACTGCTGGCCTTCACAATCTTTTTCTACGTCGTCATCTATACGATGTGGCTGAAGCGCTCGACGCCGCAGAACATCGTCATCGGCGGCGCAGCGGGTGCCCTTCCTCCGATGATCGGCTGGGCGGCGGCCACCGGCGCCATCGGCATTGAAAGCCTGATCCTGTTCCTGATCATTTTCCTGTGGACGCCGCCGCATTTCTGGGCGCTCGCACTGTTCAAGGCCGGCGACTATGCCGCTGCCGGCATCCCGATGATGCCGAACGTGGCCGGCCAGGCCTCGACCAGAAGGCAGATCTTCGCCTATTCACTGCTTCTGGCACCGATCGGAGTGCTGCCCTGGGCGTTCGAATTTACGAGCGGGGTCTATGGGATTGTTTCGGCTGCGTTGGGCGCGGGTTTCATCTGGCATGCCTGGAACGCCCTGGTCATCCTCGACAAGGAGATGAAGCCGGCCAAGGCGCTGTTTGCCTATTCGATCTTCTATCTTTTCGCGATCTTTGCCGTGCTGCTTGCCGACACCATCGCGATGCGCGCGTTCATGTCAGCCGGAGGGTGACGGCATGACGCTGTGTTCGGAAACCTCGCCTTCCGGGAGCCTTTTGTAAGAACGGGCGACAAGCTCCAGTCAATGGAGTATATTGATTGCGGTGCAGGTCGCGGTTCGCGTGGCCAGTCATGCAGAACGGCAGCACCGTGAAACCGCGACCTTGCCGGACCTGGTCTGGAGGAACGGGCATGACAAGTTTTCACGTGATTGCAGGCGCCAGCGAAACGCTGGAACACACCAAAATCCGAAAAATCAGCGTTTCCGATCTATTCGATGCGCTCAAGCGCGGTGTTGACGATTTTATGGTCAAACCGTCGCACATCGTCTTTCTCTGCCTGATCTATCCGCTTGTCGGCGTGGTGCTCGCTGCCTGGACTTCGGGTGCCAATGCGTTGCCGATGTTGTTTCCGCTGGTGTCCGGCTTTGCGCTTATCGGTCCATTCGCGGCGATCGGCCTTTACGAGATCAGCCGCAGACGAGAAGCCGGGCTCGACACCTCCTGGACGCACGCGTTCGAGGTCAGGAATTCTCCGGCCCTGCCAGCCATCGCCGCAGTCGGGATCATGCTGGTTGCAATCTTCATCGCCTGGCTTTTGGCGGCGCAGGTGTTTTACGAATATCTCTTCGGCCCGGCTCCGCCTGCATCGATTTCGGGCTTCATCAATGAAATATTTGCCACCGGACGCGGCTGGTCTCTGATTGTCCTGGGGCACGCCATCGGCTTCGTCTTCGCCGCGGTGGTGTTGTGCACGACGGTTGTCGCCTTCCCATTGCTGCTCGACCGCGACGTCGGCGCCTACGAAGCCATCCACACGTCGGTGCGAGCGGTGCTGGCGAACCCGATCCCCATGGCTGTCTGGGGACTGATTGTCGCCGTCGCCCTGATCATAGGCTCGCTGCCGGTGTTTGCCGGGCTGGCGGTCGTGCTGCCGATCCTGGGTCACGCCACCTGGCATGTCTACCGCAAGGTTGTGGAGCCGCCATCGTCCCCGACGCGGGTAGGCCTCTGACCCTGCAGATCAGCTGATGGGAAGCTTCATCTCCGGTCTTTGACCGGAGATGAAGACTGTGCGTCAGGGCCCCGGTCCGAAGAAGGACAACCGGGTGAGAAGCGTGTAGTCCGCTTCGAAGAGCATCATCGCCACGAACACCAATATCAGAAGTGGCGGCAGGATGATCGCATAGGTCAGGGCCAGCCGCTCCCAGGCCATGTGCATGAACACGGCGACGATCAGCCCGGCCTTGAGGATCATGAAGATCAGGATCAGAGACCATCTGAGATAGCCGTGGATGCCGAGATAATCGACCATGTAGGAGCAGGCGCTGAGGATGAACAGCCATGCCCAGACCACCAGATAGAGCTTGATCGGATGTTCCTGATGAACCTCCGCGACGCCGGTCGATGGCCCTTCATGCGCATGATCAGAGTGCAGCGCGTGTTGCCCGAGGCCGTTTGCGGTTGCTTCAGCCATGTCAGCCTCTCACCAAAGATAGAAGAATGCGAAAATGAACACCCAGACCAGGTCGACGAAATGCCAGTAGAGCCCCATGATTTCGACGTTCTCGTAGCGACCCCTGCGGCTGGTGAAGAAGCCGGGACGACCGACGTCGTAGTCTCCACGCCAGACCTTTCGCGCCACGATGATGAGGAAGATCACCCCGATCGTCACATGCGTGCCGTGGAAGCCGGTGATCATGAAGAAAGTCGAGCCGAATTGTGCCGCGCCCCAGGGATTGCCCCACGGCCGTACCCCTTCGGTGATCAACTTGGTCCATTCGAAGGCTTGCATGCCGACGAAGGTGGCTCCTAGCGCTGCCGTCAGAAGCATGAGGATTGCGGTTTTGCGGCGGTCGCGGCGATAGCCGAAATTGACCGCCATGGCCATCGTTCCGCTGCTCGATATCAGCACGAAGGTCATGATGGCAATCAGGATCAGTGGAATGTCCGAACCGCCGATGCGAAGCGCAAAGACCTCGCTCGGATTGGGCCACGGCACACGTGTGGAGACGCGCGCGGTCATGTAGGAGAGCAGGAAGCAGCCGAAGATGAAGGTGTCGCTGAGCAGGAAGATCCACATCATGGCCTTGCCCCAGGACACGTTCTTGAACGCGCGCTGATCCGAGGACCAGTCGGCGGCGATGCCTTGCCAGCCTGCGGGCCGCGTCTCCGTTTGGCCGGTATGCGTCAGTGTCGTTTCTGCCATGCTCCTCGACCTCCTAGGTCAGCAACTGCCGGCAAATATCGATGAACGTCGCGGCCCAGCCGGCTAAAAGAGCGAAGATGGCGAGCCAGACGAAAAGCAGGAAATGCCAGTACATGGCGCACAATTCGACGCTGAGGCGAAGCCGTTCCGGCCGTGCCCCGTTCCAGGCGCCGGCGGTTGTCCTGCCCAGGCCCACCAGCCCTCCCACGATATGCAGGCCGTGCATCCCGGTTATCAGGTAGAAAAAACTGTTGGCCGGATTGGAGGCCAGAAAATAGCCATCGGCGGTCAGGTCCCGCCATGCCATGAGCTGCCCGATGAGGAAGGCGATCGCGGTGAGCCCAGCCGCGGCAAGGCCGAGCCTGACCGTGTCCATCTGGCGCTTGCGCGCCGCGATCGAGGCGCATTGCAGCGCAACGCTGCTCAGCACCAGCATGCCGGTGTTGAGCCAGAGCAGGCGTGGGATGGGCAGCGGCTGCCAGTCCGACAGCGCCATACGCATGAAGTAGGCGCTGGTGAACAGCGCAAACAGGCAGCCGACCACGGCGAGGAAGACACCGAGGCCAATCTTGGCGGTCGGCAGGCTCGATCGGTCGAAGGCGACAAAATCTCCTGCCACACCTTGCTCGAGCCATGGTTTCGCCATCAGACGCTGATGCGAGAGCCACCAGCCGGCAAAGCCGGCGATCACGAGAAGGAAGACCAGGATGACGCTCATGCCGGCTCCCTGGAGGGGCCGAACGTGCCCGGCATGTTTTGCGGAATGAAGTCCTCCTTGGCGCCCGGCACGCTGTAGTCATAGGCCCAGCGATAGACAATCGGCAGATCCTTGCCGAAATTGCCATGCGCCGGTGGCGTCTGCGGCGTTTGCCATTCGAGTGTCGTGGCTCGCCATGGATTGCCACCGGCCTCGCGCCCATGGCGGATGCTCCAGATAAGATTGAACAGGAAAACGATCTGGGCGAAGCCGACGATAAACGCCATGATGCTGATGAACGAGTTCAGGTGATGCGCCGACTCCGTCATGACCGTCACGTCGGTCAGTTCGGCATAGCGCCGCGGCACGCCCATCAGGCCGATGTAATGCATGGGAAAGAAGATCAGGTAGGCGCCGAGAAATGTGACCCAGAAATGGAACCGGCCGAGCGTCTCGTTCAGCATCCGGCCGGTGACCTTCGGGTACCAGTGGTAGATCGCGCCGAAGATGACGACGATCGGAGCAACACCCATGACCATATGGAAGTGAGCGACGACGAACATCGTGTCCGACAGCGGGACGTCGACGACGACGTTGCCGAGAAACAGCCCGGTCAACCCGCCATTGACGAAGGTGACGATGAAAGCCATGGCAAACAGCATCGGTATGGTGAGATGGATGTCGCCCCGCCACAGCGTCAGCACCCAATTGTAGACCTTGATCGCCGTCGGGATGGCGATGATCAATGTCGTGGTGGCGAAGAAGAAGCCGAAATAGGGGTGCATGCCGCTGACATACATGTGGTGCGCCCAGACCACGAAGCTCAGCGCGCCGATGCCAACGATGGCCCAGACCATCATCCGGTAGCCAAAAATGTTCTTGCGCGCATGCGTGCTGATCAGATCGGAGACGATGCCGAAGGCCGGCAGCGCCACGATGTAGACTTCCGGGTGGCCGAAGAACCAGAACAGATGCTGGAACAGGATCGGGCTGCCGCCATTGTGCTGTAGCTGTTCCCCCATCTCGACGACCGCGGGCATGAAAAAGGAGGTTCCAAGCGCGCGGTCAAGCAGCATCATCACGCAGGCGACGAACAGCGCCGGAAAGGCGAGCAGCGCCATGACGGTGGCGGTGAAGATGCCCCAGACGGTCAGCGGCAGGCGCATCATCGTCATGCCGCGCGTGCGGGCCTGCAGCACCGTCACGACATAGTTCAGACCGCCCATGGTGAAGCCGATGATGAACAGGATCAGCGAGACGAGCATCAGGATGATGCCCCATTCCTGGCCGCCAGGTGTGCCGGTCATGATGGCTTGCGGCGGATAGAGCGTCCAGCCGGCGCCGGTCGGTCCGCCGGGCGCAAAGAAGCTCGACACCAGCACCAGCACGGCAAGGAGGTAGATCCAGTAGCTCAACATGTTGACATAGGGAAAGACCATGTCGCGGGCTCCGACCATCAGCGGGATCAGGTAGTTGCCGAAGCCGCCGAGGAAGAGTGCCGTGAGCAGGTAGATCACCATGATCATGCCGTGCATGGTGATGAACTGGTAGTAGGCCTCGGGGGTGATGAAATCGAACGTGCCGGGGAAGCCGAGCTGCAGCCGCATCAGCCAGGACAGCACCAGCGCGACCAGGCCGATGGCCGTTGCGGTCGCCGAATACTGGATGGCGATGACCTTGGCGTCCTGCGAGAACACATACTTCGTCCACCAGCTGTGCGGATGGTAAAGCTCCATTTCCGCGACTTCGGCGGGCGGGACGGCATCTGCAGGCGTGATATCGACCATAGGCGGAGCACCTCCGTGCCCTTCAGCGGGACCCGACAGTTTCGAGTTTTGCCGCAACTTCTAGAGCTGACGCCGTCGCGTTGCCCGGCGCCTGTTCCACCGAGCCCGTCTGCTGCGGCGCCGACAATTGCGCGAACGTCTGCTGCTGGTCGAGCCAGGCCACATAGTCCTGCTCGGTATCGACCATGACGATGCCATGCATCATCGGATGCCCCTGGCCGCACAGTTCGGCGCACAGAACCTGGAAGGTTCCGGTCTTGGTGGGGGTGAACCAGAAATAGGTGACCGAGCCCGGTATCATGTCCATCTTGGCGCGGAATTCCGGAACGTAGAAATCGTGCAACACATCGATCGAGCGCAGCAGCATCTTGACCGGCTTGCCGACCGGCAGATGCAGGTCGGCCGCTTCGACCACGACGTCGTCCTGGCCGCTGGGATCCTTGGCGATCACGCCCAGCGGATTTTCAGCGGTGACGTCGCGGGTGTCGGATGTGCCGAGTTTGCCGTCCTTGCCGGGCAAGCGGAAGCTCCACTGCCATTGCTGGCCGACGACTTCGACCACGGTTGCGTCGCTTGGAACGTTGACGAACCGGCTCCAGACAAACAGGCCGGGAACCAGCATGGCGGTAACACCCACTCCGGTGACGATCGTCAGCCACCATTCGAGCCGCTTGTTCTCCGGTTCGTAGGCCGCCTGGTTGCCTTCGCGGTGACGGAAGCGGAAAACGCAATAGGCCATGAATAGGACGACTGCGGCGAAGACGACGCCGGTAATCCAAAAGGTGATGATGATGGTGTTGTCGATATAGTCCCAATTCGAGGCAATCGGAGTCCACCACCATGGGCTCAGGAAGTGGAACAACACCGAGCCCACGACGATCAAAACGAGTACAACCACTATGGGCATGTCCCGTTCCTCCCGGTATTTCAGGGGGCGCGAAGCCGTCCCGGGAAAATACCAAGTGCATCATGCGTGATTTGCGATCGAAATTCTAGAGCCGGTTGTGGAAGGAGCGAAAAATTGCTTCTGCGGCGCCCGGACCTTGCTTCGTTGGTGACGCCGGAGCGACACCTGACCCCCCAAATCAGGGAGGGCAGGGGCTGGTTTGATTCGGCTTGCCTTGTTCCAGCGGGATCAAAGCGCCTTGATGATGATGCAGCCGGCCAAAAGCAGCACGACGCCGGCGAGCCGCATGCCGGAGACAAGCCGCTGCGGCAGGCGGAACCAGCCGAAGGTGTCGACGAAGATGCCGGCGACCTGCTGGCCGGCCACCGTCAGGCTGACGGCAGCTGCCGCTCCGATGACGGGGATGGCGGTGAACACGGTCGTGACATAGGTGGCGCCGGCAAAACCTCCGAGCCAGCCCCACCAGGGCATCGACGACAGGCCGGCGAGGCGAGGGCGGGACGTCTTCGTCAGGGCAAGCGCGATCAGAAGCACCGCGGCCATGGCCAGCATCGCCACCAGGAACGAGATGGTGCCGACCGCAAACGGCGCGCCGCCAAGGTCGTGCCGAAGCAAGGCGTTTACAGCGCCTTGCACCGGAAGCACGGCGCCTGCCAGCAGCGCCAGTCCGATCCACCCTGGTCTTGAGGATGCGGTATTGTCGGCCGCGCCCTTCTGTCCCAGAACGATGAGGGCAGCCCCGGCAAGCAAGACGAGCATGCCGAAGGCAGGCCCGGCTCGCAGTCCGGCTTCGGGGATCCCGAGCCAGCCGAACGTGTCGAGGGCGAAGGATGCAAGCATCTGCCCAGCGATGAAGAGCCCGACGGACACGACGGCGCCAAGGCGAGGGAACAGAAGAATGGTCGAAACGACGTAGAAGGCCGAAGCCATGCCGCCGATCGCATGCCACCATTCGGCTTGCCGAACGGCAAGCAGAGCCGGTGTCGTTCCGGTGAGGGCCGTGATCGACAACAGCACGATGGCGCCGACCGCGAGCTGAAGCGTGGTCGCGGCAAAGGGTGAGCCGACCGCCTTTGAAAGTTGGGCGTTGGCGCCAGCCTGCACTGCGAGCAGGCCACCGGCGGCAAGCGCCAGAGGGATGAAGAGGATTTCCACGATCGTATTCCTTGAATGCGGGGTGCGGCGGCTAGGGCATGATCCCAAAAAGTGGGTGCCGGTTTTTGGAAAAGATCATGCTACAACAAAGGGTTAGGTCATGATGAGATTTCAACCAAATCTCATCATGATCTAAGCGGCAGCCGATGCTTCGGGCAGGGCGGGAACGGCAATGCCTCTGACAACTGCGGAGCGTCGGCCTATGGCGGCATACCAACGCGCCAGGTCTGGCGCGTCATCGAGGCTGAGGCCGAGCCTGGTGACGGCCGCGTTGATCCATGGCCATGTCATCACATCGGCGATGCCGTAGCTTTTGCCGACGATGTGCTCATAGTTCTTGAGCCGGCTATTGAGCACTCGGAAGACGCGTCCGGTTTCGCGCTCAAAACGCTCGATCACATAAGGGATTTTTTCCGGCGCGAAGATTTTGTAATTCCACAATTGGCCAAGCGTCGGGCCGACATGGGCCGCCTGGAACAAGGTCCAGGTCAGCGTATCGTCCGCCTCCTGCGCGCCCACCGGCTGAAGCTTGCCCGACCGTCGCGCCAGGTAGTGCAGGATGGCGCCGGATTCGAAGACCGTGCGGCCGGCGTCCCGGTCGACGATCACCGGGATCTTGTTGTTGGGATTGAGCGCCAGGAAATCAGGCTTGGTCTGGTCGCCCTTTTCGATGTCGACCAAGCGGACCGAGTAGGGCAGGCCGACCTCTTCCAGCATGATCGAGGCCTTGTGCCCGTTGGGTGTCTGGCAGGTGTAGAGTTCTATCGGCGTCATGGCTCTTCTCCGCGACTGTTTCTTTTGTCGTCGGACTCCATATGGCGTGCGTGCATGCGCAGATCGACATGCCGATTCGCCCGCTTGCTCTGCGTTTTTGCACAGTGAAGCGTCATTTGACTCGCAGAGCGCAGCGCTTTCTCTTATCTTTCTGCAAGGATGCACAGCTCGCGCGATATCGACTGGGAAGATCTGCGCATGGTGCTGGCCGTCGCCGATGGCGCTTCGCTGGCGGCGGCGGCTCGGATCCTGGGCGTGAACCACACGACTGTGCTGCGGCGCGTCAACGCCTTCGAGGCGCGGCTGGGCATCCGCCTTTTCGATCGGGTGCCGACTGGTTATGCCCTCACCCCGGGCGGCGAGGAACTGCTGGGCGCGGCACGCACAATGGCCGAGACGGTCAATGAACTGGCGCGCAAACTGTCGGGGCAGGATCTCAGGTTCGAAGGCAGGTTGCGGGTCACCACCACCGATACGCTGATGGCGTCGGTGCTGCCGCCGATCCTGGCGGCGTTTCATAAGCTCCATCCCGGCATACGGGTCGAGGCGATGACGCAGAATTCCATCGCCAACCTGACGCAAAGGGATGCAGACGTGGCGATCAGGCCGGTGTCGCAACCGCAGGAAATCCTGGTCGGCCGGCGCATTTCGGGCGTCGCCTTCGCCGCCTACGCGACACGTTCCTATGCCGAAACGCTACCCCCGGAGCCGAGACTGGGTGCGCTGCGCTGGATCGCGCCCGACGACAGCCTGGCCAACACCGGCGTCGCCCGCTGGATGCGGTCGTCGCTGCCCGATGTCGAGATCGCCATGCGCGCCGATTCCCTGGTGACGATGTCGCATGCGGCGGGCGCCGGAATCGGGGTTGCGGCGCTGCCCTGTTATCTCGGCGACAGCCTGCCCGGGCTTGTAAGGGTCGGAGGGCTGATCGAGGAGATCGGCTCGGCGCTGTGGGTGCTGGTGCACGACGATTTGCGCCGCACGGCGCGCGTCCACGCCTTCACCAAATTCGTCTCCGGCGAATTGCAGCAGCGGCGCGACCTTCTTGAGGGCAGGCTCGGCGCCGGAGCTTGAGACGCACGCCAGCTGACGCTGGGGTTCAACTCCGCAACAGGTTCCCAAGCTCGGCAACCGTCATCACGCGCCCGAACACCTTGCCTATGATGTCGAGGGTTGCATTGTGCGATGCCTCGTCCAGTCCGCCATTGGCGTCGCTGATGAAAGCCACCTTGTAGTCGCGCATGAAGGCGCTCCGCGCGGTGGATTCGCAGCAGATGCTGGTCACGGTGCCGATGATGATCACCGTGTCGACCCGGCCTGCGCCACGGATGTTGCGCAACACGGTCTCGAGCTGCGTGTTGTGGAAGGCATCGTAGCGGTGCTTCTTGATGACGACATCCCCAGGCAAGGGCGCAAGCGCGGCGACGATTTCGGCGCCGGCGTGCCTTCCCGCATGCCTTTGGTTTTCAGCTTCGGCTGATAGCTGGTTTCCAGCGGCGAGATATCGAAATGGTCGCTGAGCACATGCTGGGTGTAGATCACCGGGACGCCTTGCGCGCGGCAAAGCTCGACCACCTGCCGCATCGCCGGAATGCGATGGCGGGCCATGGCCACTTCCATGACGGCGCCCTCATCGACGAAGTCGCTTTGCATGTCGATGACCAGGAGGGCTGCGCGTTGCTTGTCGAACGGCCATGGTTCGTCGCCGGGCTGGGGCATTGCGTGTTTCCTGTTTCCGACGTTGATCAGGTGAGCAGCAGGCTCTTCATCGAGACATCGCAATTCCTGCCGATGACGATGTGATCGTGGATGGATGGAGAGATCAAGGTCGTGGCAATCTCGCAGCGAGTTCCGGGATTGGTTTGGGCGACTTGACGCGTCCTCGCTTGGCCCGGGTCGATGACCGCGATCGCATCGATCTCTATCAGGTAGCCGGGAGACATCACCGCTATCCCGACCACTACGTTTGCTGGCTTGTGATCGCCGAACAGCTCGACCTGGGCCGCTTCGATGATCGGCACGTGTTCGTCGCGTTTGTAATCGACGATGTAGATCGTGATCTTGCAGACTTGCTCGGGCCGAGCGCCGGCGGCAGCAAGCGCTCGGCCGAGATTCCCGAACGCCAGGCGCGCCTGGACTGCGAAATCACCATGGCCAACGAGCTTGCCGTGTATGTCTTCTGGCTGCTGGCCCGAGACGAACACCAGCTTGCTTCCTGTCGCAACGACGACCTGGGAGTACATTTCCGGAATCGGCAGATCATTTGGATTTATGCATTCGAGCGTCATTGAATAGATCTCCTGCAATGGCTGACGGGAACTGGCTGCTTCGTATTCGCGAGTCTACGACATTGTCGCCGAAGCGGGCGCTTCCGTCGCAATATCACTTCTACACCGCAAGCGTGGGCGTTTGAGCCAAGCCGGAATGTTGCTGATTGGCTCGCGAGCGGTGGCGTTTGGGATGACGGCACCGGCGCCCATCAGGCTCAGATCAGCAGCAGGCCCTTCATCGAGGCGTTGCCTTTCTTGCCGATGATGATGTGGTCGTGGACGGCGATGCCGAGCGGCTTGGCGCTGTCGATGATCTGCTTGGTCATTTCGATGTCCGCACGCGATGGTGTCGGATCGCCGGAAGGGTGGTTATGCACCAGGATGACGGCGCTGGCCGATAGTTCCAGCGCGCGCTTGATCACTTCGCGCGGATAGACCGGCGTGTGGTCCACGGTGCCGACCTGCTGTACCTCGTCGGCGATCAGCACGTTCTTCTTGTCGAGAAACAGGATGCGGAACTGTTCGCGGTTCTCGAACGCCATCGCCGAGCGGCAGTACGCGAGAAGCTGCGTCCAGTTGGACAGCACCTCGCGGTCGCGAACCTCGGTCCGCGCCATGCGCTGCGCGGCAGCGGCAATCACCTTCAGGTCGACCGCCACGGCGGGGCCGATGCCCTTCACCTCCTGCAGCAGCGCCACCGGTGCGCCAAGCACTTCGCCAAAAGTGCCGAAGCGCGCCAAGAGCGCCTTGGCGATCGGCTTGGTGTCGACGCGCCGGATCAGGCGAAACAGCAGCAGTTCGAGAAGTTCGTAGTCGGGCAGGGCGTCCGCGCCGCCGGCAACGAAGCGCTCGCGCAAACGGTCGCGATGGCCGTGATAGTGTGGCTTCTCCGCCGATTTGTCTCTTGGTGCCTTGTCCTTCGCCGGTGGTTCAAGCCACCGCTCGGAGAAGAACCCCCGTTCGTCGTCACCGCTGTTCCCCATCCATCCCCCACACTCCCCGAAGGCTTCGACGGCAGATTAGAGCGGTAAGCAGCGCGCGGTCGAGTTTTTTCGGCGACGGCGCCTCAAAGCCGCGGCTTGAGGCGATCTTGTTTTCAGCTGACCGGCGGCAGGCCGGGGCGGTCGAGCTTGTTTGGCGACAGGGTGAAAATCTCGCAGCCGGTTTCGGTGACGCCGATCGTGTGTTCGTACTGCGCCGACAGCGAGCGGTCGCGCGTCACCGCCGTCCAGCCGTCCGACAGCACTTTCACATGCGGCCGGCCAAGATTGATCATGGGCTCGATGGTGAAGATCATGCCCGGCCGCATCTCGACGCCTTCCGAGGCGGTGCCATAGTGCAGGATGTTGGGTGCGTCGTGGAACAGCTGGCCAACGCCGTGGCCGCAGAAATCGCGCACCACCGAGCAGCGCTCTGCCTCGGCATAGGTCTGGATGGCGGCGCCGATGGCGCCGGTGCGGGCGCCGGGCCGGACCGCCGCGATTCCGCGCATCAGGCACTCATGAGTGACTTCAAGCAGGCGTTCGGCGGCGCGCTTGATGGTGCCGACGGGATACATGCGCGAGGAATCGCCGTGCCAGCCGTCGAGGATGTAGGTGACGTCGATGTTGACGATGTCGCCATCCTTCAACGGCTTGTTGTCTGGAATGCCGTGGCAGACGACGTGGTTGATCGAGGTGCAGGACGATTTGGTGTAGCCGCGGTAGTTGAGCGTCGCCGGTAGCGCGCCTTGGTCCATGCCGAATTCGAAGACGAAACGGTCGATGGTCTCGGTGGTGACACCCGGCTGGACCATCGGCACCAGTTCATCGAGGCAGCGCGCGGTGAGATCGCAGGCCTTGCGCATGCCGGAAAATCCTTCTTCGCCATAGAGGCGGATCTGGCCGGTGTTCCTGAGGGGTGCCGTGGCGGCGTCGAGATAGGTGACCATAGTGTCCGTTTGCCTGTAAGCGGGCGGCGCATACCAGCCCGTTAGAAAATTTCCCCAGATTTGGCACTGCAAGCCGCAAGGTTCAAGGAAGAACTGCCGGCAATGGACTGATACTGGCCATATTCCTGGCTTGCGCGGCCGCTCAGATGACATCTAGGTGCGCGATCTCCTCCGAATGCCGAGATCGCACTGACGACACATTTTCGCGCAAAAGCAGCCAAAGCAACTTTTGACGACGAACGGCGTTGCTGTGGTCGACGCCAGTTCGGGAGATATAGAATGGACAGATTGCAATTCGAGGTGCCGGTGCGCATCGCGCCCGCGCCCGGGCTGCCGGTAGAGGAAATATACAGCGTCGAACAGGCGCTGGATATCCTGCATGACTGGCCAAAGAAGCGACAGGGCAAGGTCTATGAAGCGGCGTTCAATGCCTGTTTCGGGGCCACGGTGGATGTGGTCAGGACTGAGGACGCATGGCGCGCCTTCATGGCGTTTTGCCGGGTCAGTGGCCTGCTGGCCAGGGACATGATGGTTACGGCCAAGCGCGCCGGCGAGGCGAGGGGCCTGAGGGTCTAGAGTTCTGCTTGGCCTGGAGGCCGGCCAACCGACTCGTTCCAATCGGCGCGGACTCCGCGGCGTTAAGGTTCCGTTTCCGACTTCACAGCTAGGCATGAGGCCATGGAGCAGCGTCTGATTCGTTGCGTCAGTCTCATGGTGCAGAATATGTCTTCAGCCAATGTGCGTACCTTCCCGCTAGATCGGCAGACCGTGCTGGTGCGCGAGGTCGCCGCAAGGCTGGGCAGACTGCACGGCGACACGGCCACGTCGTTCTGGAAGGCCACGGCGCGCGAACTCCTCGACAAGGCGGTCGCGGCCGGCTGCGATGCGGCTTCGGCGGCCAACGATGTCCGCCGGTTTTTTGCCGCGGTCCAGGACGAGATGCATTTCAAGGCGGACGATGCCGCACCAGGGCAGCGCCGGACGCGCACCCGCCCCTAGCCTCAAAACACACGCGCTCATCATTGTGTGGCCAACCGTGGACCGGTCTTGCGTCGACGGATCTCGGGTCTTACGCTGTCGATTGTGCCGTCCCAGCCACGGCGAGCGCCTTGTTGAACGCGAGACAGGCGATGAAATACTGGTCGCGCTCGGCCCTGGCGACGTCGGTCATCGCCAAGGAAATCGTCGAGCGCTATGGCGGGACTATCATGCCGGAGACCTGCCTGACGGCCGCCTTTGCAAACAGTGGGTCTCAAGGCGGCTTAGCGCAAGGCGTCGGCCTCTCGGCGATCCCTGTGCCGACCCGATCCGAATCGGCTATGCCTGCGCGATGCAGGAAACGTCTCTCTACATCCCGGTGAAGCGGTTTCTCGAGAGCCTGGAATTCACGGTCAAGGGCGAAGTCGGGCACTGCGATATCGTGGCGGTGCGCGACGGCGAGCCGCCTGTGCTGGTCATCTGCGAACTGAAATTGCAGTTCAACCTCGAACTGGTGCTGCAAGGTGTCGATCGCGCCGCGGCATGCGACGAAGTGTGGCTGGCCGCGCGCATGTCGGCGCGTGGCAAAGGCCGCGAGCACGACCGCCGTTTTCGCGCGCTGTGCCGGCGGCTCGGCTTCGGGCTTCTGGCTGTCAGCGGCAAGGGGGAGGTCGAATTGCTGCTCAGCCCGGCCGCTCTGCCGCCGCGTCGCGATCCAAAGCGGCGCTCGCGGCTGATGGAGGAACACCTGCGCCGGCGCGGCGACCCGGTGGTGGGCGGCGGTTCGCGCGCGCCGATCATGACCGCCTACCGGCAGGATGCGCTGGCCTGCGCCGCAGCCATGACCGACGGGCCGAAACGCCCGCGCGATCTGAAAGCGATTTCGCCGCGCGCGCCCAGCATCCTATTGGACAATGTCTATGGCTGGTTCGCCAGGGCCGAGCGCGGCGTCTACGCGCTGACCGAATGCGGCCATGCGGCGTTGCAGCGCTGGCCACAGGTGGCGCACGACCAGGGATGAGTGGCCGGAGATTGCCGCGAGCAGGCGCCGAGGGAAACCTCGGCACGGGAGCCGCTGTTCGCCGTCTCAACCGATGCGCCGCGCCACCGTTCCAGCCGCTGCTAGTTCGGCGGCTGCCGCGAGGCCTCTTGTTTTCCTGAAAGATCTGGTACGCCCAAGGGGAATCGAACCCCTGTTACCGCCGTGAAAGGGGCCAGTCCGGAGCTTTTCCGGGACCGTCCGGGAACGCGCCAGACTAGTCATCATCATGAAAAGACTTGTTTATTTCCTGCGCGGTCCCGTAGGGCCTAGCGCATGCCTGCTCCGCATATTACCCTATGTTAGCCCGGATCGGTGGGTGGACACAGGGGATTTCGATGGCAAAGACGGTAAGAGACGCAAAGCTTGAGACCAGAACTGCGCGGGAGCGGCTGCTCAGCGGCGAGACGGTTCACTGGCGCACGCTGGTACCCGGACAGCTTCATCTAGGCTATCGCAGGCGCAAGCCGGGAACGCCGGGCGTGTGGATGGCGCGGCGCTATGTCGGCAAGACCGCCGACACCAAGAGCGGCTATCTCAAGAACAGCCTCGGCCTAGCGGACGACTATCAGGACGCCGACGGCAGGGGCGTTCTTTCTTTCGCCGATGCGCAGCGCGCCGCACACGCCACCGCCGAGCAGGCAGCGACCCCCGTGGTGATCGGCTCGTCGATCACGGTGGCCGAAGCCGTCGAAGACTACATCAGGTTTCTTCGAGCCGAGCGTAAGACCGGCGACGAGGCCGAGCGCCGGGCGCGAGTTTTCATTCTGCCCGATCTGGGCTCTCTGAAGGTCGCCGACCTCGCACTGGCAAAGCTGGAGGTCTGGCGCGATAAGCTTGCGGCTGCCCCGGCAAGGCTTCGGACAAAACCGGGCAAGGATCAGCGCTATCGCGCCGCACCTGCCTCCCCGGACGAGGTGCGCGCGCGCCGCGCCACCGTCAACCGCACGGTGACCGTACTCAAGGCGGCGCTCAACCGAGCGTGTCGTAGGCATCCCGACATCGACGACCGTGCGTGGCGCTTACTTGAGCCGTTCGGAATGGTGGACGTGTCGCGGCCCGGACATCTTTCGGTCGTCGAGGCGCAACGCCTCATTAATGCTGCCGGCGCCGAGTCAGGCTTTCGCGATCTGGTGAAGGCAGCGCTGTTGACTGGCTGCCGATATGGCGAGCTATGCCGGCTGACCGTGGAAGACTTCGGCCGAGGGCGGCTGGCGGTGAGGGAGTCTAAGAGTGGAAAGCCGCGCGACGTCAGGCTGACGGAGGAAGGCACAGCATTCTTCCAAGCGCTCGCCGCTGGCAGGCCCGCCAGCCAGCTGGTGTTTCGCCGCGCCGACGGCGACGGGTGGGGCAAGTCGCATCAGGCACGGCCAATGCTAACGGCCTGCGCGGCGGCGAAGATTGTGCCGGCAGTCGGCTTCCACCAGCTGAGGCACACATGGGCCTCGCTGGCGGTGATGGCGGGTATGCCGCTAATGATGGTTGCCGAAAACCTTGGCCACGCCGACACGCGTATGGTGGAGAAGCACTACGGCCACCTGACCGAGGACTATCGCGACGAAATGATACGAAGCTTCGCGCCCCGCTTCGGCATAGTCGCGCCGGCCAACTTGGCGTCGCTGGATGCTGCGCGATGACGACACGGAAGATCGAAAAGTACACACTCGATTTCTCACAGCAGCCTCAGCCCGATGAGAGCTGGAGTCCGGCCGGGGTGGCGAGGCCAGATTGGGACTCGCCGAGCGAGCACTTTCTTGCGTGGTTCGAGCAGCAGGATCACGACTTTGCAGATGAGCAGGAGCTTGTGGCAGAAGCAGGGGACGACGTGCTCGACAATGCCCTGCACGGCATTCTGTGGCTGACCGCCGTCGAGAAGAGGGCGGTGCTCGACGGTTACCGAAATCACCTGTCGGGCGGGGCGGCAGGCTGGAAGGCGCTGCAGAGGGCGTTACGCTCCGGGGAGGCCTCTCAGGGCTTGGCTGTTGTTGTCGCTGGCCTGATAGAGCATGGAGCGTTCCACAAGACCTCGGCGCGGAAGAAGGTTAGCAAGAAGCTCGATCCAACCGAGACCAAGAACAGCATTAGTCTTTATAAGCGAATGCTACATCGTCTATTTCCGAAGAAATCCCCCAAGCTGATGAGAGAGAAGGCGGTGCAGCTTTTGGCCCATGCGAAGCGCGAGGCGGGCGAGTCGATTCAGGATGCGGAGGCTCGCGTGGAGAGCGCTTATCTCGCTGGCCGCACGCCCCTCAAGTTGCTGATCGAGGATGTTGAGAGGGCAGAGCTCGTAACCCCCGCGCCCTAAGCGCGCGGAGCTATTGGCCCCGGACCGCAGGGGTTATAACCGGCTTCTGGAAGTAAATCAGGAGCCATATATGCAAGATATACTCGATAATTCTGAGAGAAAGATGGAAGCGCTCAAGCTCGCGCTTCTTGAGAAGAGTTCGTACACTATAAACGAGTTTTGTCTCAGGAACAGCATGTCTGCGACTCTATTCCACAAGCTCATCGCGCAGGGGCTTGGCCCAAAGCCATACCGGGTTGGGGCCAAGGTGCTAATCACCGCAGAGGCCGAGCGTGAGTGGAAGCTGGCCATGCAGAACCCGACTGGCCGCGCGGCCGAGATCGCCGAGCGCAGCGCTGCAATGCTGAAGCGAAAGGCAACGGCGGCGCAGCAGGGCAGTCGCCCAGCTGACGCGCGTTGAGGGCGCCAACATGAAGATCATGTTTCCCCACTTCGCAAAGATTGGTCGTCGCTTTTACGGCGAAGTTGAATGCTTAACTTACGTCTTCCGATTGGAACCGCTAAGCGAGCCGAACCCTCCATTTATCGCATACAAACTGCTTACCGGAACGACCTTTGTGCCGATTGAGAGTGGGTCGCTGGCGCTGAGGCCTGAGGCACCGGTGGATCGACGGGATTACGAGACCAAGCGGCTGCACGAGGCTGTCTGGCGCTGTTCTGAGCGATCAATTATTTGGCGCAACGAGGCCGTGCCGCTAGACTTGGGCTGGCCTAGCGAATTCGAGAACGACAATGCTTGGGCAGCCATGCTCGCAGCGCAGGCAGACGACGTTGCCGTCCTTCAGAAGTCGGGATTGGACCCAGAAGCTGCCCTCGACGACGACTGGGTTCACGATCTTCGGCTTGATCGCCCTGCCGGCCGCCGCCCGTTCGTCACATGGAAGCCGGACGCGTCGCGGTGATGGGTAACCCTGTTCAAGATCAGCTTGGCGTATATGCCGGGCAATTGCTTCGGCGACTTGCCGGAGCAACTTCACACCATGGCACCTACGATGACCGTTCTGCCAAGCAGTCCCAGCCAGGCAAAAAGGTCGAGATCAAGGGATCGGCAAGAACCATCAAGTCAGGTGGCGCGACACTAGAGCTGTGGCGGCGGCACTTGGAAGGAAGCAGACCTCTCGGAATCTGCCCTCTGATGGAGGGTGACAGAGTTGCCTGGGGCGCGATTGACGTGGACGCGTACGACGCGGATCTGGCAGCCATCTTCGATGCTGTTGAGAAGGAGAAGCTTCCGCTGTGCGTCTGCCGATCAAAGTCTGGCGGCGCTCACCTGTTCCTCTTTCTGGAAGAACCGGTTTCAGCGTCGGAAATGCGTAGCGCGCTGAAGGGCATGGCCGCTCGGCTTGGAATGCCTTCTGCAACGGAGATATTTCCAAAGCAGAGCAAGGCAGAAGAAACACAGTGGCCTAGCTGGCTGAACATGCCGTATTTCGGCGGCGAAGAAACCAACCGGTACTGCGTCAAGAAGGGTGGCATGGTCATGACCACCTCGGAGTTCATCAACTGGGCCGACAAGAACGCGATAATGGCCGGCCAGATGTCCAACCTATGCAGGGCGGCTCCGTCAACGGCGCCGAGCTCTACAGCGCAAACTAGTGACTTCGAGCCATGGTTTGCCGTTGCCCTCCAGCGGCTCTCGAATGCTGAAATCGGCAAGGCTGACGACACGCTGATGGGCGTCGCGCGCGACATCGGACGCTGGGCATCGGAGATAGCCGTCGATGTCGACAATGCCGAGCATCGTGCCCGACAGTCGTGGCATAGGCGCGGCAAGAATGATGCCGATTTCGATGCCCAATGGCTTCGCAACATTACTGCCGGAATGCGCCTTGGGCAGCCACCACGAGCGATCAAGAACGGCGATGCGCCGCGCCTGACCCGCCTGTCTGAAGTTCCGGTAACGCAGGTCGAGTGGTTGTGGCCGAACAGGTTCGCGATAGGAAAGCTGTCGCTGCTGGCCGGCCATCCGGGCCTAGGCAAGTCCCAGCTGACAATGTTTCTAGCGGCGACGGTGAGCAACGGCGGCGAGTGGCCTTTCAGAGAAGGTTTTGCGGAGCAGGGGCGGACTCTTGTCCTGTCGGCCGAAGACGATGTCAGCGACACCCTCAAGCCTCGATTTCTTGCTGCCGGTGGCGATGCAGAGATGGTCGATGTTCTCGATGCGGTGAAGACAAGGACAGGCGAGCGCGGTTTCGACCTAAGCACCGATGTCGAGATGCTGGACCGAACTCTTGGCCAGCGAGGCGACTACCGGCTGGTGATCATCGACCCGATATCGGCCTATCTCGGCGGCAAGGTCGACAGCAACCGAAACTCCGATGTTCGTGGCGTTCTGGCCCCGGTCCAGAAGCTCGCCGAGCGGCACCGTGTTGCTGTGGTCTGCGTTTCGCACCTGATCAAGGCAGGCGGGCGCGAGGCCATAGGCAGCGTAACCGGAAGCGGCGCATTCGTGGCGGCCGCCCGGCTCGCCTGCATTGTGGCCAAGGAGATGGTCGAGGCTGAAGGCGAAGACGGCAAGATCGAGAAGGTCGAGACCGGTAGGCGGCTGCTCACGGTGGCGAAGAACAACATCGGTCCCGACGGCGCGGACCAATCGCTGGCCTTCAGGGTCGTGTCGCGAGACATAGGCAACGGAATATTCGCACCAGCAATCGAGTGGGACGAGCAGGTAAGCATCAGCGCCGATGCCGCCATCGGGTTCCAGGAACAGCCAAAGCCGGGCCGGCGACCATCGGCCATGGACGATGCAAAGGCGTTTCTGCGGCGAACTCTGAAGGGCGGCCGCATGCTTTCGGCGGAGCTGGACGCGGCGGCAGCCAACGAGGGTATATCGACCGGCACGCTGAAGAACGCGAAGAAGGCCGTCGGCGTGATTTCGAACAAGGAGAACGCCAGCGCCGGCCGCTGGTGGTGCTTTATGCCGGGAATGCAGGAGGAGCTTCCTCTCTAGGGCCGGAAGGCGGTAAGAACTACCCTGGACAAATATTCTTACCTTCTTTAGCGGCTTTACCCCCTTGTTTAGAGGCTAAAGACGATAAGGCGGTAAGAAGCTAAACGCCCGCACCTTACCGCCTTCCCGGTATCGTGGGACGGGCGCGCCGCACCAAACCGCGCGGTCAGCCGTGCCGCCCGCTGCCAGCCCCGCCAGCGCTTGCGCGCGACGGGCAGGGTAAAGGGGGTTGGGAGAGACGCTTCAGCGGGGTTGGCAGGCCCGCAGCGTCCTTGGCACCGTTATCTGAGGCTCTATTATTAGCACTTCGCAAAGATCAATCGTTATACTATGCATGGGGCACTGGTCGCCTCCCGTCAGATTCGAGTCGCGTTGGATCAATCGTGCACATTTGACAATCTCGCGAAAAACCTACTTTTACGGACTGAGCTCTACCTAAAGACCCGTAGGATGGAAGGATGGCCAATGGCGAAGGCAACTGCTAGAGGACGGCCGGTCCCGGAAGCGACTGCCAAAGCGAATGATGAAGTTGTCGTCTTCGAATACATCAAAAGCGCCTATTTCCGGGTCATACACGCTGACGGCGCGATTGGAGCGGTGACGCCAGAAGGGAATATTCACTTTTCACTGTTCAGCAATCGGCCAGCAATACCGCGCCTAGAGGTCTATGCGAAGAATGCCGACGGAACACTTGGGGACCTCGTCCCAGAGCACACCGTTGTCAGAGCTGGTATAATCCGAGAAATGGATGTGGATGTGATAATTAATCCTGCCACTGCTCAGGCGCTGGTGAACTGGCTCAATGCAAATTTAGCAATTATCGCCGATAGAGAATCGAAAATAGGGGCAAAGGCAAGTGTTCGGAAAAACAAGCGCAGCAACTAGCAATGACGGAGGAGACTACTCGATACTCGTGTCGGAAGTTGCTTCAACTTCTAAGCGGCGATCGGTAGGCAGTAAGTCGGTGGCGTTCAGTGCTCTGAAGCGGGTTCCAGTAGGAGCAAGTGAGACAATTGCTCAACGATTTCAGCAGCTTGCTGACTCGTGGGTTCGCGAAACGCGCTTTACTAACTCAATGGACGATATCGTAAGTAATAAATCGCTCCAGCAAATCATCAATCTAGGAAGTGTGGTTGTACCATTGATCCTCAAGGACCTTGAAAGGGAACCCAAACACTGGTTCTATGCTTTGCAAATTCTCACGGGCGCCAATCCAGTGTCTCGAAATGATGCTGGCAATATGCAGAAGATGGCTGCAGCTTGGCTACAATGGGGTCGCGAAAAGGGCATCGAATTCTGAACCACTATGATCTCCTAAATACGTTTCCCGGCCTAGCCGTCGAAGGATACGTTAAAACCAGTTGTCCTACGCCTGACTACAATTGCATAGCTTGGGCAGTTCATGACAACACCAATTGGTGGTGGCCAGTCGGGATCGGACCGAATGGGAACGTAGCCTATTGGCCGCGCCATGCACCTAACAAACTGACCATCAAAGCCTTTATCAAGGCATTCAAAAGTCGAGGTTTCAGGGAAGTCGCGGGCGACACGATCGCCCATGAACCTGGCTATGAGAAGATCGCCATATATGCAGATGGGGTTAAGCCTACGCATGCCGCGCGCCAGCTTGGCGACGGAACTTGGACACATAAGCTTGGCCAGGACCTTGATTTGACAGCCTCCCTTACGGCATTGGAAGGCCGCATTTATGGCAAGGTCGTTGGGGTGCTCAGGCGGAGGCTTCCAGACCCAAACTGAGACTTTAGGCTCAAAAGCCGATATGCTTTGCGGGTTGAGCGCTCTAAGCTATCCGCCGTATCAGGGCGGAATCCGTTTACCCGCGCTAACCCGAAAAGGCCAGCAAACTTAAGGCGTTAGCTGGCATCCCAGCTTATAATACGCTCCGACAGGGTAATATCGGAGCAAATATGCGCCCTAAAAGGCAGGCCTATACCCGTAAGACGCCACCCCCACCGGCCCCGACTATGCCGCCGGACAACGGTGGCTTCAAGACGACCGGCGTAACGCTGGCCGATGTCATTCGCATCAGGTCGAGGGTCGGATCGGGCATCTTCCGCGACGGGATGACGGTCGGCGACTTTCTTCGAGCCGTGCACAGCCGGCAGCAGGGCATCCAGCAGCTCGCCCGATGCCAGAAGGCAGGCATCATCGGCTTCGAGGAGGCATCGCTGGAGAGCGAGCTCGACGAGGCCGCAAAGCCGGATGCGCTGCCGTGAGGAACGATCTGCGCTCATCGGTCGTGATGTCGGCACCGACTGAGCGCACCCGCGTTACGAACGGGCACAGCCTGCTTCCCGGCCTCGACGGCCGCACCTACTGGGCGCGGCGAGTGCGAGAGGTCATGGCCCTGCACATCTCGGACCTTGGCGGTGCCGATGCCTGCTCCGAGGCCGAGAAGAGCGTCGTCCGCCGCATTTCCGTGCTGACCATCGAGATGGAGAAGCTGGAGCGGCGGTTTGCCAACGCCGCGCCGGACCAAATCTCGCATCCCGACCTCGACATGTACCAGCGCGGCGCCAACACCCTGCGCCGCCTGCTTGACATGACAGGGCTCCAGCGCCGGTCGCGCGACATTACCCCGACCCTCGACCAATACCTGAGCGGAGGCAGCCAGTGAGCACCGCTCCCCTGAGCATCCTAGCAGCGTCGGCCGACCCCAACCTGTTCGGCAGATGGTTTCGCCGCCGAGAGACTTGGGAGGTCTGGTTCGCCTTCCTTGCGGCCCTGTTCGGCCTGCCGATGGAGGAGGAGCAGGCGGCCCTTTACCGGCACCACACCGGCCGCACCGCGCTGCCCACAGCTGCCTCGTCCGAGGCGTGGCTGGTAGTCGGCCGGCGCGGCGGCAAGAGCTTCGTCATGGCGCTGGTGGCCGTGTACCTGGCCTGCTTCCGCCAGTACCATCAGTACCTTCAGCCAGGGGAGCGCGCCACGATCCTTGTGATCGCCGCCGATAGGAAGCAGGCGCGCACCATCATGCGCTACGTCGACGGCCTGCTGAACAACATCCCGCTTCTCAAGTCCAAGGTGGAGAACCAGACCACCGAGTCCGTCGACCTGAACAATGCCGTCACCATAGAGGTCGGCACGGCCTCGCACCGGTCGACACGCGGCTACACCTTCGCGGCTGTGCTGTGCGACGAGATTGCCTTCTGGCGGACCGACGACAGCGCAGAGCCCGACTATGCCATTCTCGACGCCATTCGCCCCGGTATGGCCACGATACCGGGTGCCATGCTGATCTGCGCCTCCAGCCCCTACGCCCGGCGCGGGGCGCTGTGGGATGCCTTCCGGCGCCACTGGGCGGCCGAGGGCGCGCCGCTGGTCTGGCGCGCCGCTACCCGCGAGATGAACCCATCGGTGCCGCAGTCGCTGATCGACGAGGCGACGGAGCGCGATGCCGCATCGGCCCGCGCCGAGTACATGGCCGAGTTCCGTGCCGACATGGAGATGCTGCTTACCCGCGAAGCCGTCGCCGCATGCGTCTCCCCCGGCATCCGCGAGCGCGGCCCTACGCGCCGGCACAGGTACTTTGCCTTTGTCGATCCGTCCGGCGGCAGCGCCGACAGCATGACGCTGGCCATAGCCCACTGCGAGGGCGAGGACGTGATCCTCGACGCGGTGAGGGAGACTGTCCCGCCATTCTCGCCCGAGGCGGTCGTTGCCGAGTTTGCGCAGCTGATCCATTCCTACGGCGCCAGCGAGGTGACCGGCGACCGCTACGGCGGCGAGTTCCCCCGCGAGCTCTTTCGGCGCCACGGCATCAGCTACCGGCTGGCCGACATGACCCGCTCGGAGCTGTACCTTTCGCTGGTGCCGGCAATGAACTCCGGCAGGGCAAGCCTGCTCGACCTGCGAAAGCTGGAAGAACAGCTTGTAGGCCTGGAGCGGCGCACCAGCCGGGGAGGCCGAGACATCGTCGACCACGCACCCGGCGCTCACGACGACATTGCCAACGCGGTGGCGGGCGCTGTCGTCGGCGCGCTGGGCGTCGCCTCCCGGCCACGGGCGGCAACAGGATCGGTCGGCTACGACGGGGTCCTTCACTTCAAGGCGGCCGAGTCGCCCGGCCGGTCGTGGCATCGCGGGCCGGGTATCAGCGCGGTCGACGGCAAGCCCATCGTCGCCAAGCAGCTGCCGCCACTCAGGCTTCACGTCAACTAGGAGATAGATCCATGCCAGCACCAATGAAGGACAGGGACAACGTTCCCGTCAGCATCCACGAGGAGATGATCGCCCGGCACTATGCTCGCGATCCGCAGACGAAGGAGGTCGTCGGAGATCCAACAATCGGCATCATGCACGACGCTATGCAGGCCGCGCGGATCGCCACCGAGAAGGCCAAGCGGATCGCCGCTGCCGTTATGGCGAACGAGATGGTCACGGTTCCGGCGCGCCACCGAGAGGTAAAGGACAAGGGCTGGCGCGCCGTGGAGCCGGGGCTGCGCCAGCTGGACGCCGCAAGGGCGGCTGCCGTCAAGGAGATCGACCGGCTGGCAGCGCTGACCAGCGCGCCGCCCCGGCCCACCACCCCAGTCGACGTCATGCTCGCCAGCGAGGTGCGCGCCCGGTTTGCCTCGATGACCGACAAGCAGCGCGCCGCCGCGCTGGTCGCCGCAGTTGCCGACGACACTGTGGTCGCCGCCGTGCTCAATGGTCCGGCCATGCTCTCCGGCATCACTGCCGAGACGATGGAGATGCTTCGGCATCGGTGGCGCGCGGAGCGCCACGGCCCGGACATCGACCGGATGCAGCGGCTGGGCCGCGCCGTCGAGGACATCGACCGGGCCGGACAGCTGATCGTCAGGTTCTACACCGGCCTGAGCAACAGCGAGATTGTCGAGCGGGCCGAGGCGTCCGAGCGGGCGGTGCAGGAGGCTCTCCGCGCCTGACAGAACGCAGCAGCCGGGGCTTCTCCTACCCCGACAGCGCGATGCGGGCCGTCCGGTGTCACTGACGGCCCGCCCGCGATTCGCCCGCCATATTACCCCGTAGTTAGCCCGCCGTGCTGGCGCCGAATTCCGGCCGTGTTCTAACTACCTGTTATCGCTTGGAAAAACCTGGTACGCCCAAGGGGAATCGAACCCCTGTTACCGCCGTGAAAGGGCGGTGTCCTAACCGCTAGACGATGGGCGCGCTCAGACGAAGCGGCTTATAATTGCGTTGTTGCCAACCGGCAACCCATCAGCCGCCAGATGCGGAAACTTTTTTCAAGAGGGGCGAAAACGGCCAGTTTGGTGAGCAAGCGCAGGTTTTCTGGCCTCGCGTCGTTGCACATCTTTGGACGAATGCGCCGCGCAGTCGTCATCCTCGCGTCTGCGCTGCGTCGCTGCGCTCCTTGCTTCGCCATAAGATGACGAAGTCGCGGGTGCCTCGGCTAATCTCGAACGTCGCTGATAGGTAATCGGAAAAAACGGCGGGCTGCTAACAGCCCCTCGGCCCGTTTGCCGAATGGGGATGCTACCCCCGCCGGCGGCAGCGCCAGTTCCAGTCGCGCTCGGGGCCGACGTCGACGTGAACGGATTCGGTATGGCAGTAGGTGCCGACGCCACCGCGGCCGGGCATGGTTCGGATGTAGCTCGCCAGTTCCCATTTGGAGACGCCGGGAACCTGGATGTCGGCGGCGGCGCAATACATGTGCAGCGAATTCTTGGCGCCGTTGGCGCGCCGGTTGCGGGCCGGGTCGCGGTAGCCTGATGTGACCATCATCTTGCGGCCGTAATGGCCTTCGATGGTCTTCAGCACACGCACCAGCGACGGCTTCAGGCAGGCGACGTCGACGCTCTCGTTTTGCTTCAACAGGCCGTTGGGCGCCAGCCGGGCGAGGCCGGCGGCGGAAGCCACCTGATAGGCGCCGCCCGAACCCTCGTCCTCGTTCAGGTCGACGTCGCTTTCGTCGTCGAGGCCGGATTTGCGCTTGATCTCGAACAGCGCCGTCTGGCGCACGCCGGGCAAGGCATCGCTGCCGGTGATGTGGTTGCTCTCGTTGCCAAGCGAGGCAAGCTGCAAGGGCTTGTCGGCCGAACTGGCTGAGGCCAACGTGATGATCGGCTTTGCCGGGGCGGCCTTCTGGGCAGCAACCGCAGGCTGTTCGCCCGAGCGCGAGTTGACCAGCGGAGCAGGTGCCGCCGAGGTTGGCGTGGTGCTGAACAGTGAGGCCAGGAAGCCCTTCTTCGGCGTGTCGATCTGCTGGGGCGCGGCGGTCACGTAGACCTCGCCGGGCGCGGGTGCCGCGGCAGTCGGTTTCGGCGCGGTCACGCCGGCATCGGCGGCGGCGATCTTCTGCGCCACGGCGTCCGTTGCGGCCGCGGTCTGTGCTGACTGCTGCAGCGACTGCGGCGTCTGGCCGACAATGGTTTCGGAGCCGGCGGGAACATTGACCGGGAAGCCGGTGCCGGGCTTGGCCACCGGCACATAGGCGACCTGCTCGGGCAGTGTCGCATCGCCCGCTGCCGTCATCATCATCTGCGGCCCGGTGGATGTGACCTGCACGGTCGAATCGCCCGGCGCCGCAGGGCTGGCGCCGGAAGCCGCGGCGATGTCAGAAGCGGTCGCGTTGTAGCCAGGCATGCCGACGGACATTGTGGGGTCGCCAGCGGAGGTGCAGGACGCCAGAAGCACGGAGAAAAGCGCTGCCGCTATAGTGCGACCTTCTCTCCCCGCGAGACGCGATCCTACTGATTTCAAAACTAAATTCCCCCTCGGTGTCCGGTCGGCATGCTATTGGTGCGGCGTCGAAACGTTCACATCCAATAACCTTGTGTTCCCAAACCGGAAACGAGACTTGTGTCAATTCTGCAAGCCTCTGAATTATTTGCTCGTTGGAGGCCAATTGAGGCTTCTTGAAGGTTGACGACACCATTTCGCCCCGTTTTGCCGGCTCGTCAACTCACCAGACATTACATTCCGTTACACACAGGCACCTGCAAAAGGTGCCGGCCGTTACACACGCACCTTCACATAGGTGCCGGGGGCATCACCCAGGGTTTTCATGTGCTTGCCCGGTTTGCGGGCCGGAACGAGGGTGTCGTCCTGGGTCTCGATCCAGTGCTGCCAATGCGTCCACCAGGAGCCGGGATGCTCCACCGCGGAGGCGAGCCACTGGTCAAAATCGCCTGTCGGTTTGCCGCCGGTCCAGTACTGGTATTTCTTGGCTGCCGGCGGGTTGACGACACCGGCAATGTGGCCGGAACCAGCCATCACAAACTCGACGTCACCGCCGAAATATTGCGAGCCGAGAAACACGGAAAGGGCCGGCGCGATGTGATCTTCCTTCGACGCCAGGTTGTAAACCGGGATGGTGACGTCGGCCAGCGACAAAGTGCGGCCGGCGAGTTCCATCACGCCACGCGTCAGATTGTTCTCGAGATAACAGTTGCGCAGGTAGAAGGAGTGGTTGGCGGCCGCCATGCGGGTGGAATCGGCGTTCCAGTAGAGCAGGTCGAAGGGAAGGGGATCCTTGCCGCGCATGTAATTGTTGATGACATAAGGCCAGATCAGGTCGCCCGAGCGCAGCATGTTGAAGGCGGTCGCCATCTTGGTGCCGTCGAGGTAGCCCTTTTCGTTCATCGATTTCTCGACCGCTGCCACCTGGTCCTCGTCGACGAAGACTTTCAGGTCGCCGGCATGGGTGAAGTCGACCTGCGTGGTGAAGAAGGTCGCCGATTTGATGCGGTTGTCGCCTTCCTGTGCCAGCAGTGCGAGTGCGGCCGCCAGCAGCGTGCCGCCGACGCAATAGCCGATGGCGTTGACCTCTTTCTCGCCGGTCGCCTTCTCGATCGTGTCGAGGCCGTATTGCAGGCCCTCCCGTATGTAAGCTTCCCAGCCCTTGGCGCCGTGCCGCTCGTCGGGATTGATCCAGGAGATGACGAACACGGTATGGCCTTGCTCGATCGCCCAGCGGATGAAGGACTTTTGCGGGTTGAGATCGAGGATGTAGAACTTGTTGATCCAGGGCGGGCAGATCAGCAGCGGGCGCTTGAGCACCGTCTCCGTCGTCGGATCGTACTGGATGATTTCGGCGACATCGCTGCGGCCGACCACCTTGCCGGGAGATGTCGCGACGTTCTTGCCGATCTCGAAGGGCGAATAGTCAGCTTGTCTCAGCTTCAGGTCGCCCTTGCCGGCGGCGATGTCTTCGGCCAGCATCTTCATGCCGCGCACCAGGTTTTCTCCATTCGAGGCGACGGTTTCTCGAAACAGCTCCGGATTGGTCAGGATGAAGTTCGACGGCGAGATGGCATTGGACACCTGCTTGACGTAGAAGCTCGCCTTGTGGCGGGTGTGGTCGTCGAGGCCTTCGGCGTGCTCGACCAGGTCGGCCGCCCAGCGCGAGGTGACGAGATAGGCCTGTTTGAGGAAATCGAAGAAAGCGTTGCGACCCCATTCGGGGTCTTGAAAACGCTTGTCGCCGCGCTCGGGCTTGACCGCATCGTCCGGCGCTTCAGCATTCGGGCTAACCTTCTGGATGGCGTTGCCCCAGACCGTCATGTAGCCGGCGAACAGTCGCGTCTGCGCTTCCAGCGCGCGTTGCGGGTCGGCCAGCCAATATTCGCTGAGCTTGGAAAAGGTTTTGACCATGTCGACCACGGGTTCGGCGACATGATCGCGCACCTCGCCTTTTTCGCGCGGCTCGGCCCAGGCGGAGGCGGCTTTGCCGGCCTGTTCGACCATACGCGCCATGTTCAACGCGAAGCGTTCCGGGTCTTTCACCAGATATTGCTCGACGGTCGAAGATTGATCATCTTCCGCTTTGCTCGAATCAGGTGTTTTGGACATGGCTCGCGGGGTTCCTCCCGAGGCGTTTTCTTGACATATTATCATGGGACATCTGACCGGGTCCAATGCGCTGTACCCCGGCTGCCAGGAAAACAATATGACGATTAACACCGGCGAGACCATTTTTTCGGGGGCAGGCCGCTTTTGCCGCATCGCGGTTGCAATCGCCTGTCTGGCGCCAGGGCTGCTGGCGGCAAGTGGCTGCACGAGCGCCAACACCGGCAACGGGATGAATGTCGGCCTGACCCAGGGCGCGCAGGACACCGGCTCTTATCCCAATCTCAACATCCCGCCGCAGGTGGCGGCAAGGCAACTCACCCCTGAGGAGACGCAGGCCAAGCTTGCCCAGTTGAAGGGCGAACAGCAGGGGCAAGTGGCCAAGGGCGGCGGCGGTGCCCCGTCCACCAGCCCGGCGGCGCTGAACTCGCTGGCGAAGAACCATGGCAAGGACACGCTGAAGCAGATCGAAGCCAAATGCGATCCCGCCCTCGACCCTACCTGCAAATAAGGCTATATCGCGCGCCGAAAGCGGTCTTTGCCAAAGGCGCCTAGCCAAGCCAACTGTGCTGAAGCCAATCTTAAATCGTCTGGAACTGACATGGAAGAATTTCACAAGGTCCGCCGGCTTCCGCCCTACGTGTTCGAGCAGGTCAACCGGCTGAAGGCCAGCGCCCGTTCGCGCGGCGCCGACATTATCGACCTTGGCATGGGCAATCCGGACCTGCCGACGCCGAAGGCGATCGTCGACAAATTGTGCGAAGTGGTGCGCGATCCGCGCACGCATCGCTATTCCTCCTCCCGCGGCATCCCAGGTCTGCGCCGCGCCCAGGCCGCCTATTATCAGCGCCGCTTCGGCGTGAAGCTCAATCCCGACACGCAGGTGGTGGCGACGCTCGGTTCGAAGGAAGGCTTCGCCAATATGGCGCAGGCGATCACCGCGCCGGGCGACGTGATCCTGTGCCCCAACCCGACCTATCCGATCCATGCTTTCGGCTTCATCATGTCGGGCGGCGTCATCCGTTCGCTGCAGGTCGAGCCGGATGACGGCTTCATCCCGGCGCTCGAGCGCGGTGTCCGTCATTCGATCCCGAAGCCGCTGGCATTGATCCTCAACTATCCGTCGAACCCGACGGCGCTGGTCGCCTCGCTCGATTTCTACAAGGACGTGGTCGCCTTCGCCAAGAAGAACGACATCATCATCCTGTCGGACCTTGCCTATTCGGAGATCTATTTCGACGGCAATCCGCCGCCTTCGGTGCTGCAGGTGCCGGGCGCCATCGATGTCTGCGTCGAGTTCACCTCGATGTCGAAGACCTTCTCCATGCCTGGCTGGCGCATGGGCTTCGCCGTCGGCAATGAGCGGCTGATCTCGGCGTTGACGCGGGTGAAGTCCTATCTCGATTACGGCGCCTTCACGCCGATCCAGGTGGCGGCGGCGCATGCGCTGAATGGCGACGGCGCCGACATCGCCGAAGTTCGCGAGGTCTATTTGAAGCGCCGCGACGTCATGGTCGATGCCTTCAGCCGCGCCGGCTGGACCATTCCGGCACCGGCTGCCTCGATGTTCGCCTGGGCGCCGATCCCGGAGCCGTTCAAGCATCTCGGCTCGCTTGAGTTTTCCAAGCTCCTGATCGAGCACGCCGACGTGGCGGTGGCGCCGGGCATCGGCTTTGGCGAGCATGGCGACGATCATGTCCGCATCGCGCTGGTCGAGAACGAGCACCGGATCCGGCAGGCGGCGCGCAACATCAAGCGCTTCCTGGCGTCCAGCGCCAAGCAGCCGAACAATGTGGTGCCGCTCGCCGCGCATCGCTAAAGTCGCCGCACATCTTATTCGAGCAGATTTTTTGAGGGGCGTCGCCGGGCATGGCTGAAGCGTTGCGTGTTGGAATTGCGGGTCTGGGTACGGTTGGCGCCTCGGTGGCGCGCGTGCTGCGCGACAAGGCAGCGGAACTGACGCGCCAGTGCGGACGCGATGTCATCGTCACCGCTGTTTCGGCTCGCAATGCCAAGCGCGACCGTGGCGTCGACCTCAGCGCCGCCAAATGGTTCGATGATCCGGTGAAGATGGCGCAGACCGCCGACATCGACGTCTTTGTCGAGTTGATCGGCGGCGATGAAGGCCCGGCGCGTTCGTCGGTCAAGGCAGCACTTGAGGCTGGGCGCCACGTCGTCACCGCCAACAAGGCGCTGTTGGCCAAGCACGGCGTGGCGCTTGCCGAAATCGCCGAGAAGAAGGGCGTGCTGCTCAACTACGAGGCGGCAGTTGCCGGCGGCATCCCGGTCATCAAGACGATGCGCGAGGCGATGGCCGGCAATTCGGTCACCCGCGTCTTCGGCATCCTGAACGGCACCTGCAACTACATCCTGACCCGCATGGAGGCCGAGGGCATCTCCTTCGACGAGTGCCTGAAGGACGCGCAACGGCTGGGCTACGCCGAAGCCGATCCGACTTTCGATATCGAGGGCCATGACACGGCGCATAAATTGTCGATCCTGACCAGCCTGGCCTTCGGCACCAGGATCGCCGCCAACGACATCTACATGGAAGGCATTTCCAATATCAGCCAGGCCGATATCCGCGCTGCCGCCGATCTCGGCTACCGGATAAAACTGCTCGGTGTCGCGCAGCGCACCGACAGCGGCATCGAGCAGCGCGTGCACCCGACCATGGTGCCGACCGCGTCGGTGATCGCACAGGTGCATGGCGTGACCAATGCAGTGGCCATCGAAACCGACATTCTGGGCGAACTGCTGCTCTCCGGCCCGGGCGCCGGCGGCAACGCCACCGCGTCCGCCGTGGTCGGCGATATCGCCGACATCGCAAAGAGCCGGCCGGGCTTCCAGCACGGTCCGGTGTTCGGCCTGCCGGCCAAGGAACTGCGCCCCTACAAGAAGGCGCAGATGCGCAGCCATGCCGGCGGCTATTTCATCCGGCTGACCGTGCACGACCGCATCGGTGTCTTTGCCGCGATCGCCAAGCGCATGGCCGACAATGATATTTCGCTGGAATCGATCGTCCAGCATGCCGTCAGCGGCGAGACGGACGCGCAAAAGACGGTGATCCTGGTCACCCACGAGACCACGGAAGCAGCCGTGCGCAAGGCTGTCGACGGCATCACCAAGGACGGCCACCTCACAGACAAGCCGCAGGTTATTCGCATCGAGCGTGCGGGCTAAGCCAAGTCATTTTTCTCCTTTAACCGATTGATGCTGCTGCTGAAAAGTGGTTCAGACGCCATAATGCTCTATCTTTTTGATTTGGAGCCGGATTGAGATTTCAGGTCGAACCCACCAATCATCATCGGGCTCGGGCGGAGGCGTGAGCCGCGAGATCAAGGCGCGTCACCAGGATGTGGAAAAGTTTTGAGACTTTCCTGTTTAGCCGTCGCATATTGCCGGAAATGACAATCTATAGATTACGCCTCCTATGACGGGCGACAAACGCTTCTTCCTCGATGTCAGGCAGTCGGCGACCGGTGTTTCCTGGGAACACCGGTTGAGCGAGCGGCAGGACATGACTGCGCTCGCCATAGCGCAGGGCCACGGCGTGCCCGACATTGTGGCGCGCGTGCTCGCCGGGCGGGGCGTCACCGCGGACCAGGCCGAGCGCTTCCTCGATCCGACGATCCGCAATCTGTTGCCGGATCCGGCTTCGCTGACCGACATGGGCAAGGCTGCGACCCGCATCGCCGAAGCGGTCATGGCCAAGGAGAAGGTGGCAATCTTCGGCGACTACGATGTCGACGGCGCCGCCTCTTCGGCGTTGCTCAAACGCTTCCTGACGCATTTCTTGGTGCCTTCGGAGATCTACATTCCCGACCGCATCTTCGAGGGCTACGGCCCCAATCCGGAGGCTATGCGCGAACTGGTCTCGCGCGGCGCGACGCTGATCGTCACCGTCGATTGCGGCACCAACAGCGCTGTCTCCATTGATGCCGCCAAGGCCGCAGGCGCCGATGTGGTGGTGCTCGACCACCATCAGGTCGGCGGCCCGCTGCCGGAGGCGACCGCGGTCGTCAATCCCAATCGCGAGGACGACCTTTCCGGGCAAGGCCATCTGTGCGCCGCCGGTGTCGTCTTCCTCACTCTGGTGCAGACGGCGAGGGTCCTGCGCAGCCGATTGCCCGACGCAGCGCCACCGGACCTGTTGTCGTTGCTCGACTTGGCGGCGCTGGCCACGGTTTGCGATGTGGTGCCGCTCATCGGCGTGAACCGCGCTTTCGTCGTCAAGGGACTACAGATGGCGCGGCAGCAGAAGAATGAGGGGCTCGCCACACTGGCGCGGGTGTCCCGCATTGGTGAGCCGATAAGCACCTTTCATCTCGCCTATCTGATTGGGCCGCGCATCAATGCCGGCGGCCGCATCGGCGATGCAGCACTTGGCAGCCGGCTGCTCGCCACCGACGATCCGGTTGAGGCCAGGACCATTGCCGAGACACTCGACCGGCTCAACCAGGAACGCCAGCAGATGGAGCTGGAGATGCTGGCAGCGGCGCGCGCCGAGGCTGACGCCGAACTTGCCGGCGGCAACGGGCCGGCCATCATCGTCACCGCCAGCACCAATTGGCATCCCGGCATTGTCGGCTTGATCGCCTCGCGGCTGAAGGACCATGCGCGGCGGCCGGCCTTCGCCATCGCCTTCAACGCCAATGGCATCGGCACCGGCTCCGGCCGTTCGGTGTCGGGCTTCGATCTCGGACGGCTGGTGCGCGCAGCCGCCGATGCCGGGCTGATCGTCAAGGGCGGCGGCCACGGCATGGCCGCCGGCATCACGGTGGAACGCGCCAAGCTCGGCGAACTCCGTGCTTTCTTCGAGGAGCGCGCGGCGGCCGAAGTGTTCCGGCTGCAGGACGAAGAAAGTCTGGCCGTCGACGGCGCGCTCGCCGCCGAGGGCGCGACGATTGCTTTGCTCGATGCACTGGAAAAGGCCGGGCCTTTCGGCGCCGGCCATGTCGCGCCGGTGTTCGCGCTGCCGCGCCATCGGCTGGCCGACGCGCGGGCCGTCGGCACCAACCACATCCGGGCCGATCTGCAGTCGGAAAGCGGCGGCCGCATCCAGGGCATCGCCTTTCGATCCGTCGATACCGCGCTGGGCGAATTCCTGTTCAAGAACAGGGGCAACACGATCCATGTAGCCGGCTCGCTGTCGGGGAATTATTGGAACGGCAACCGCACGGTGCAGTTCCGCATCACCGATGCAGCCAAAGCCTGACATTGCCGAATTGGTTTAAGCGAGAACCGTCTGCAGCCGCTTCAACTCGCTGATCTGCGCCATCGTCGCCTGGTAACCGACGCTGATCGCCTCATCCGCGCGGTGGAATTCGGTCAAGCCGATATGGCTGAGTTTCGGTTGCAGCGACATGTCGGGCGGATCGCCCGCCAGCCTTGCGCGTGAAATCCGGTCCTGGATGATGTTGAAAGCTTCGACCATGACGCCGGTGATGCCGAGACGGCTCTGGTGCGGCTGGTGGTCGGGGCTGGCCTGGCCTGGCCGGGGCGCGTCCTTCTCGATGAGCAGTTCGCCGGCGCTGTGCTTGATGACGGCGGCGCGGCCGAACAGATCGTAGTGAAGGTTGACCGCGACGACCAGCGGCTGCTCGTAGGCGCGGCAGACCGAAACCGGAACCGGGTTGACCAGCGCGCCGTCGACCAGAATGCGGCCGTTGCAATTCACCGGTTCGAACACGCCGGGCAGCGCATAGGAAGCCCGCATCGCGGTGATCAGCGAACCGCTGGACAGCCAGATCTCATGGCCGGTGCGAATTTCGGCGCCAACGGCGACGAAGGGTTTCGTCAGATCCTCGAAGCGGATGCCTGCCATGTGCTCGCGCAGCCTGACGTCCAGTTTCATGCCGCCGAACAGGCCGCTGCCGCGCAGATTGAGATCGAGCAGGCCGAAGATGCGCCGCTTGGTCAGGCTGCGGGCGAACTCCTCGAGTTCGTCCAGCTTGCCGGCGAGATAGCAGCCGCCAACCAGCGCGCCGATCGAGGTGCCGGCGATCATTGAGACTTCGATGCCGGCTTCGTCGAGCGCGCGCAGCACGCCAATGTGCGCCCAGCCGCGTGCGCAGCCGCCGCCCAGCGCGAGCGAAATGCCTGTCTTGCCCGCGGGTTGCGGGTCAGGCACGCCGCCGGACGATGAGGGGCCATTGGCCTCCCGCACGTCCGGTCTGCTACGCAATGACGCCCACTCGAGCATCATGATCTCCCTTGTCCCGCGTCCGTTCTACAGGAAGGACGTTTGAGAATAGTGAATATGAGTGGTTTGCGACTGTTGAATGGTTCACGCGGGCTTCCGATAGGTTTTTTCCGCATCGAACAGCGGCGTGCTGCCATCGTCGGCAAGCGTTGCCTTGCCGCCGATTAGCCCCACCGTCCGATAAAAACATGAACGCCGGCCGGTGTGACAAGTTGCGTCGTGGCCCAACACTTTGACGCGCAACCATATGGCGTCCTGGTCACAATCCGTGAGCATCTCGACGACGGTCTGAAAATTGCCTGATGTTTCGCCCTTCTTCCACAGCGTGCTGCGCGAGCGCGACCAGTAGTGCGCGATGCCGGTTTCGAGCGTCAGCGCCAGCGCCTCGGCATTCATATGCGCGACCATCAGCAGCATACCGTCAGCGGCGTCAGTGACGACGACGGTGACCAGCCCGGCAGCATCGAAACGCGGGGAAAACACCGCGCCTTCTTCGAGGGCCTTCTTGTCTGATGGAGCCTTGGGAAATGTTAGTGCCGACATCGCCGGTCCTTGATCTAGCGATGCCGGCGAGGGGCTTACGCCCCGAGGCCGCGCACCATGGTGACGAAACGGACCTGTTCCTCGGGCGTGTCCTTGAACACGCCGGTGAAGGTCGAGGTCAGCGTGGTGGAGCCCTGCTTGCGGATGCCGCGCATGGCCATGCACATATGCTCAGCCTCGATCATGACGGCGACACCGCGCGGATTGAGCACGTCCTGGATGACGCCGGCGATCTGTGCGGTCATGGCCTCCTGGGTCTGCAGGCGATGGGCGAAGATATCGACCACACGGGCAATCTTGGACAGGCCGACGACCTTGCCGTCCGGGAGGTAGCCGACATGCGCCTTGCCGATGATCGGCACCATGTGGTGCTCGCAATGCGAGTGGAACTGGATGTCCCTGACGATGACGAGATCGTCATAGCCGGCTACTTCCTCGAAGGTGCGGCCGAGTTCTTCGGCCGGGCACATGTCATAGCCGTTGAACATTTCGAGAAAGGCCTTGGTGACGCGCTTGGGCGTGTCGATCAGGCCCTCGCGGTCCGGATTGTCGCCGGTCCAGCGCAACAGCGTGCGCACGGCGGCCTCGACCTCGGCTTCGCTCGGCCTGTCGGTGACCGGCCTGTCCAGATAGTCGGAAGGGGGCATGATTTTCTTGATGACGGCATCCATAAAGGCGTCTCCCGTAGTTCCTCTCTCAGGAGGAACGAGTTGAACGGACCACGACCTTTCGGGTGCTGAAAACTCGCCCGGTTTCCAGCCCGCAAGCGGCGTGAACGAAATGGGCAAGGACGATGGCTCTTCGTTGCCTTGTCGATACCCGACTGCCAGCATTATATATGGTCGTGCGCAGCGAATGAAAGACGTCACAGCGGCAATCGCTGTTCGCTTGGCGGCGACGGATTGGAAAAATATGATTGACGACGTCTACAATGCGAAAATTCTGGGTTTTGCCGGAAACATCGCCCGCATAGGCCGGCTCGATCATCCGGATGCGAGCGCCAAGGCTCATTCCAAATTGTGCGGCTCGACGGTAACCGTCGACCTCAAGATGGACAATGGCGTCGTCACCGATTTCGCTCATGACGTGAAGGCCTGCGCCCTCGGCCAGGCTTCGTCCTCGATCATGGCTCAACATGTCATCGGCGCCAGCGCCGACGAATTGCGGGCGGTGCGCGACACCGTGCTGAAGATGCTCAAGGAAAACGGCGCGCCGCCGCAAGGCCGCTTTGCCGATCTGAGATATCTGGAGCCGGTGCGCGACTACAAGGCGCGCCATGCCTCGACCATGCTGACCTTCGATGCGGTCGTTGACGCCATCGGCCAGATCGAGAAGAAGCGCGCGGAAGAGGCGGCGTGACCCTTGCCATTTGATCGCCAAAGCCTGGTGTTCGCCGCGAGCCTTGCTGGCGCAGTTGCGTTGAGCAGCGGCGCGAGCCGGGCGGACGTGGCGGTCCAGCGCGATATCGGCGAGTATCTCAAGAAGGCCATCCAGCTCTGCTGGAGCATACCTGTAGACGCCCACAGCATAGTCCGCGTCCAGTTCAGCCTGAACAAGGACGGTTCGCTCGCCGGTCCGCCAAAAATCCTCAGCCCTGCGCCACCGACGCCGGACAAGGTTGCCGAGGCCGCTGTCCGGGCCATCTCGCGCTGCGCACCATTTTCCAGGCTGACATCCTATACGGCCCATTATGATCTGTGGCGTGATGTCGTGCTGACATTCGACCCGGGACAGGATACTTCGGACAGGGCTCTGGGCATCGATGCGAAGAAGCTCGACCAAGCCCTCGAAAAATTCCGCAAGAAGCCAAATTAGCTGAGGCCGGTCAGGCGGCTCTTGGTTTGCTGCGCCCGTCTGCTTTCGGCAAATTCGCTTCTCACCCAGTCGGCGAAGGCCTTGGCCGGCTCCGCCAGGTCCTTCAAACTCCTGCCGACCAGCCAGTAGGCGCCCGATGCGACATCAATGTCGAACGGCTTGATCAGCGCGCCGGATGCAATCTCCTCGCCGATCTGCAAGAGGTCGCCCAGCGCCACGCCGTGGCCGAGCAGGGCCGCCTGCTTCGACAGCGACACATCCGCCAGCATAGGGCCGCGCGCCGGAATGGTGTCGGCTGCCACGCCGGCTGCCTCGAACCAGCGCGCCCAGCCTTGACGATTCTCCTCGTGCAACAGCGTGTAGCGGGCAAGGTCGAGCGGCTTTTCGAGGGCAGGGCCCGATGCCAGCAAGGCCGGCGACAAGACCGGTGAATCGACGGTCGAGGCGAGCCATTCGGCCTCGCTGCGCGGCCATGAGGTGGCGCGCGCGCTGAAGCGCAAGGCGAGTTCGGGCTGATCGCTGCGGAACTCGATCGGCCTTGGGTCGACTTCGAGGGAAACGTCGATATCGGGCCGCAACTGGCTGAAGCGGTTGAGCCGCGGCAACAGCCATACAGAGGCCAGCGACGGCTCGACGCTGACGCGAACCACCGACTGCGCCGGGGCCGCCACCAGGTCCGAAAGCAGCCTGTCGATGTCGTCGAAACTCCTGACCAACTGATCGAGCAGGCGCTGGCCGGCTTCGCTCAGCTCGACGCGACGGTGATGACGGTGGAACAAGGGCTGGCGCAGGAACTGCTCGAGTTCGCGGATCTGCCGGCTGATGGCGGCCTGGGAGACGAACAGCTCCTCGGCGGCCCGGCTAAAGCTCAATTGCCGGCCGGCTGCCTCGAAACTTCGCAATGCCGTCAGGGGCAGCCGTCCGCGCTTCATTTCGCATAACCCGAAGTTATCTGAACCGGAAATTATACTCGTTTGAAGGCGAAGGCCAGCGGGCGTCTAATCCGTCTCAAAGGAGATGCGGCCATGATCCAGTTACTGGAAATCTTTTGCGATGTGATGCGGATCGCGACATTTCAGTGGCATGGCGACAGGCAGCATCATGTGCAGCGCACCGAGCAAAGGCCGGCCACCCGCTGGGCGGCTCCAGCGGAGCGGCATCCCTTTCGCCGCTCGCGACCCTGAAGCCGACATAGAGGCGAGTGCGTGAATGGGATTGCGTTTGCCTGCCGAAGCTCACATCTATCGGCTTGGAAACGCAAGTTGATCCCGAAACCGGGTTGGGGATCACGTTCAGAAAGAGACCGCGGTGGGCGACCAACATCGGCATGTGCATGCCGCCGGACAGACCCAGCGCGGACGCAACTGGCCCGGTCCCTGGCGCAAAACACCCGGCCGCATTTTCGGCACGTCGCTGGTGCGCCTCTATCAACTGACGCTGTCCGGATTTGTCGGCAATTCCTGCCGGCATCTGCCGACCTGTTCCGAATACGCGCATGAGGCAATCGCCCGCCATGGCCTGTGGGCCGGCGGCTTCATGGGGCTGTTCCGCGTGCTGCGCTGCGGGCCGTTCGGAACGCACGGCATCGACCGCGTGCCGGAGGTGCTCGCCCCGCGCTACGTCTGGTTCACGCCATGGCGTTATTGGCAGATCGGCAGGAAGCGCGGCGAGGCCTGACGGCGGGTGCGCTGGTCCCTGATCCCAGATCGCCAGCGCGGCATTTCTTTACAATCCGGTAAGGTTAACAACGGCCTGCACAAAGACTGCGCATTTGAGTCAAAATCGAGCCAAGACACTTCGCTAAGCGCCTCCTGTTCATTCCCAGGAGAGCCCACATGCGTCGGATCGAAACCCATCCCTTCATCATTGCCGCGGTCCTCTTCCTGCTGGCCTGGTTTCTGGGATTTCCGATGCGGGCGCAATCGGCGCCGCTTGGCGATGTCGCCTGTACGCTTATCCAGGACGCGGCGAGCGGCGAGACGCTCTACCAGAATGGCGTCTGCGACCAACGCGTCAGCCCGGCATCGACCTTCAAGGTGCCGCTGGCACTGATCGGCTACGACAGCGGAATCCTGAGCGATGCGCATACGCCGACCTGGGACTACAAGCCTGAATTCAGGGCCGTGAGCCGCGACCACAAAGCCGTCGACCCGACGATTTGGGAGCGCGACTCGATCGTATGGTATTCGCGCGAGATCGTGCGCCGGCTCGGCGCAAAAAGCTTTGCCGGCTACGTCTCGAAATTCGGCTACGGCAACATGGATGTCTCGGGCGATGCCGACAAGGACAACGGGCTCACGCAATCCTGGATAAATTCCTCGCTTGAGATATCGCCGGTCGAACAGACAGCCTTCCTGCGCCGGCTGCTCGCCGGCAAGATGCCGGTTTCTGCCAAGGCGCATGAGATGACCCGAGCCATCCTGCCGACTTTCCAGGCCGGCGGCTGGACGGTGCGGGGCAAGACCGGCAGCACCAGGCTGGGAAACAGCAAGGACAAGCGCGCGCTGGGCTGGTTCGTCGGCTGGGCCGAAAAGGGCGGCCGCCGGATCGTCTTTGCCCGGCTGGTCGTCGACACCAAGCCGATCGACATGCCGAAAGGCCCGGCGACACGCGCGGCGTTACTGAGGGAGTTGCCGCAACTCGTGAAGTGAGTTGCCGCGACAAATCCCGGCGGCTGCGCCAATGACCGCTGCGGAAATGTATCAGTCGACGTTCCGGCTCGTGGACTCTGTCGGCCGTCGCCCTTACAATCCCGGTCCTGTTGCTCTTGAAAGCAATGCACCACATGACCGAAGGACGCGTCCAACGCCGTCTTGCCGCAATTCTGGCCGCTGACGTGGTGGGGTATACGCGCCTGATGGGCAGCGACGAGGCCGGCACACTTGCCGATCTGAAGGAGATACGGGCCCACCTTATCGACCCAAATATGGCCGAGCACCAAGGTCGCATCTTCAAAACGACTGGCGACGGCATCCTCGCCGAGTTTCCAAGTGTCGTGAACGCCGTGGCTTGTGCCGTTGCTATGCAGCGTGCCATGTCGGGTCGCAGCGCAAAACTGTCCGAGGACCGAAGAATACAATTCCGCGTTGGGATCAACCTCGGTGACGTAATCGTCGAGGATGACGATCTGTTGGGTGACGGCGTGAACGTGGCGACAAGGCTCGAAGGCATCGCTCCTGTTGGAGGTGTTATGGTTTCGGGCACGGTGCGAGATCACCTCGGAAACCGGCTTGAACTGCAATTCGACGACATTGGTGAGCAGATACTTAAAAATATTGAACGCCCCGTGCGAGCTTATGCGGTGCGCCTCGACGGTCCCGAAGCGGCCCCCACTTCGCCGGCGTCGCTTGCTGATAAGCCATCCATCGCTTTGCTGCCGTTCGTCAATATGAGCGACGACCGTCAGCAGGACTACTTTGCGGATGGGATCACAGAGAACGTCATCACCGGATTGTCTCGGTTTCGCGATCTTTCCGTCATCGCCAGTAATTCGACGTTTGCTTACAAGGGCAAAGCCACGAAGATACAGGATGCCAGCCGAGAGCTGGGTGCCCGCTATATCTTGGAGGGCAGTGTACAGACGTCGAAGGACCGGGTCCGGATTACCGCCCAGCTCATTGACGGCAAGACTGGGCGGCACCTTTGGGCAGAGCGCTACGACCGAGGCATCGAGGACATCTTTGCCGTGCAGGACGATGTCACTGAAAGAATAATCGGCAGTTTAGCCACAGCGTACGGAGGCCGACTGTTAAAGGCGTGGCAAGAGCGCCCGGAAGTCGCCGGGACGCGGAATTTTGAGGCGCTGGACTATTTCGTGCGCGGCATGGAGTCTCTCAACCGCTACACAAAACAAGACAACTTGCGTGCTCGGGAACTCTTTGAGAAGGCAGGCGAACTCGATCCGAAGTTCGGAAAGGCGTTTGCCAAGCTCGCTTGGACGCACATGATCGACGCAAGCGACGGTTGGAGCGCGAATCCCGAGGCTTCACTGGCATGTGGCCTGAAATACGCCAATTTGGCGATCGAACGGGACGACGCCGAGGCATGGGGGCACTATGCGCTCGCAGGGCACTGCCTATTTTGCGGACAATACGAACGCGCTATCGTTGAGTATCAACGGGCCCTTGAGCTTAATCCAAATGACGCCGACGTGCTGTTGGATTACGGTTCCTGCCTAAGTTATTGTGGGAGGGCACAGGAAGGCCTTGAGACGGCGCAAAAAGCCATGCGTCTCAACCCTCACTACCCCGAGTGGTACATCCTACAGATTGGCCAGATTTACTACGACGTTCGCAGATATCGTGAAGCGATCGCGGCGTTGGAAGGTCTACGAACCCTCGACACCGTATACCAACACTTATACCTGGCAGCGAGCTACGCGGCGCTAGGGAGCGAAGACGAAGCGCAGCAGGTCATCGAGCACATTTTGCAGCTGGAGCCGCGAGCCACAATCACGATGAGAACGACCTCGGACATGGCGCCATACAAGAACTCAGGTGACTTGGAACATCTTCGCGAGAACTTGCGCAAGGCAGGTCTGCGCGAGTGAGTGAAAGCTCGCGCTAGCCTTGAACGGCTGCAAAGTGGCGGTCCTTGGTCGTTCCGATCGGGGAGGCCAATGGCAACGTTCCAACTGGAATTCAAACTGACACACTACCAGCGCTCTTTACCTCACACCGTGCTGCCTCTAAAACCTGCCCGCTGCCGGATGCCTCCGGCTTCACACCACGACCACCCGCGCTCGTTTGCGGGACTGGATAGGAGATACAAATGCTGAATTCCGTTTCCCTGACATTTCCCGATGGCTCCGTTCGCGACTATGACGCGGCGATGACCGGTGCAGGCCTCGCCGAATCGATCTCGAAGTCGCTGGCCAAGAAAGCCGTCGCCTATGCCATCGACGGCACCGTTCGCGATCTTTCCGACCCGCTTGGCAAGTCCGGCAAGGTCGAGATCATCACCCGCACCGATCCGCGCGCGCTGGAGCTCATCCGTCATGATGCAGCACACGTGCTGGCGGAGGCCGTGCAGGAACTGTGGCCGGGAACGCAAGTGACCATCGGGCCGGTGATCGAGAACGGATTCTATTACGACTTCGCCCGCAACGAGCCGTTCACGCCTGACGATTTCCCGGTGATCGAAAAGAAGATGCGCGAGATCATTGCGCGCAACAAGCCGTTCACCAAGGAAGTCTGGTCGCGCGACAAGGCGAAAAAGGTCTTTGCCGAGAAGGGCGAGCGCTACAAGCTCGAACTGATCGACGCCATTCCCGAAGACCAGGATCTCAAGATCTATTCCCAGGGTGACTGGTTCGACCTCTGCCGCGGCCCACACATGGCCTCCACCGGGCAGATCGGCAACGCCTTCAAGCTGATGAAGGTGGCCGGCGCCTATTGGCGTGGCGATTCGAACAACCCGATGCTGACCCGCATCTACGGCACGGCCTGGGCCGAGCAAGCTGAACTCGATGCCTACCAGACGATGCTGGAAGAGGCAGAGAAGCGCGACCACCGCAAACTCGGCCGCGAGATGGACCTGTTCCATTTCCAGGAAGAGGGGCCGGGCGTCGTCTTCTGGCACGCCAAGGGCTGGAAGATGTTCCAGAATCTGGTCAACTACATGCGCCGCCGCCTCGACGAGCAGGGCTACCAGGAGGTCAACGCACCGCAGGTTCTCGACAAGAGCCTGTGGGAGACGTCGGGCCACTGGGGCTGGTATCGCGATGCCATGTTCAAGGTGACGGTGGCCGGCGACGACACCGACGACGACCGCGTGTTCGCGCTGAAGCCGATGAATTGTCCGGGCCACGTGCAGATATTCAAGCATGGGTTGAAATCCTATCGCGATCTGCCCGTAAAGCTTGCGGAATTCGGCAATGTGCATCGTTACGAACCGTCCGGCGCCTTGCACGGGCTGATGCGCGTGCGCGGCTTCACGCAGGACGATGCGCATATCTTCTGCACCGAGGAGCAACTGGCCGCGGAATGCCTGCGCATCAACGATCTGATCCTGTCGACCTACGCCGATTTCGGCTTCGACGATGTCAGCGTGAAGCTGTCGACGCGGCCGGATAAGCGCGTCGGCACCGACGAGGCCTGGGATCATGCCGAGGCGATCATGGGCAACGTGCTGGATACGATCAGGACGCGATCGGGAAACCGCATCAAGACCTCGATCAATCCGGGCGAGGGCGCTTTCTACGGGCCGAAATTCGAATATGTGCTGAAGGACGCCATCGGCCGCGAATGGCAGTGCGGCACCACGCAGGTCGACTTCAATCTGCCGGAACGCTTTGGCGCCTTCTACATCGGTTCGGATTCGGAAAAGAAGCAGCCGGTGATGGTGCATCGCGCCATCTGCGGTTCGATGGAACGCTTTCTCGGCATCCTGATCGAGCATTATTCCGGCCATTTCCCGCTGTGGTTCGCGCCGCTGCAGGTGGTTGTGGCGACGATCACCTCGGATGCTGACGACTATGCGCGAAAGGTTGTCGCACAGTTGAAGGCGGCAGGACTTTTGGCCGAATCGGATCTGCGCAACGAGAAGATCAACTACAAGGTGCGTGAGCATTCGCTGGCCAAGGTTCCTGTGATCCTCGTCTGCGGCAAGCGCGAGGCGGAGGAGGAGACAGTCAACATCCGCCGGCTCGGCTCGCGCGATCAGGAATCGCTCAAGCTGGCCGACGCGCTGAAGCTGCTTTCCGACGAGGCTGTTTCGCCCGACCGAAGGCGCAGCGCGGCCTGAGCAATCAATATTTCGGAGAAATGGCGGTGGAGCGATCCACCGCCATTTTCACGTGCCTGTCACGCCAACCTTGTAACGAGCCCCCATGCTCAAGCTGAAGATACGGGAAAGACCGTTTCCCGAACTCTCCTACGCCAATGCGAGCCAGCCGGTGCTGACGCGCTGGTTCATCCATTCCATTGAAGGCCTGTCGGGCCGCGACCGCTTTGCCGCGCTCTATGATTTCTGGCGCCGCCAGGTGGCGCCGACCGGCGAGCGGGTGTTCAGCCGCATGCTGCAGCTGATCGACGTCAAGGTGCGCAGCACCGATCAGTGGCCGCCGGCGGGGCTGCCCGACACGCCGCTGGTGATCGTCGCCAACCACCCGTTCGGCATTGGCGACGGCATTGCCGTGCTGTCGCTCGTCGAGCAGCTCGGGCGTCCGTTCCGCGTCATGATCCACAAGGACCTGCTGAAGGTCCGCGAGATGGAACCGTATTCGCTGCCGATCGACTTTTCCGAGACCAAGGACGCGGTGAAGAACAACATGGCGGTGCGCCACGAGGCAGTGCGGCTGTTGAAAGAGGGCGTCACCATCGTGGTATTTCCGGCCGGCGGCGTCGCCACCGCGCCGAAAGGCTTTGGCCGGGCGCGCGACCTGCCGTGGAAGATGTTTCCGACGCGCCTCGTGCAGGACCCCAAGGCGTCGGTGGTGCCGATGCATTTTTCAGGTCAGAACGGCCGGCTGTTCCATCTGGTCAGCGGTCCGATGAACATGGCCGAGCGCGAAGGAGGGCTGGCGAAATTCGTCGGCAAGGCGTCGCGGACGTTGCGCCTTTCAATGCTCATCCGCGAATTTGCGCGGCTGTCCGGCAAGGCGATCGACGTGCGCGTCGGCGATGTGCTGAGCTGGGATGAGTTGGAGCCATTGCGCGACCGCAAGACGCTGCTCGACCGTCTTCATCGCGGTGTCTTCGACCTGGCGCCCGACGCACCGCGCCGCCGCGTCCACTTCCTGCCGCGCCGTATGCGCAAGGCAGCTTGAGAGACGCTAAACTAGGGCGTGTACTCATAAACGACATTCAGTCGGTCAAATTTTCGACAACCTCGGCCCTTTTGCTCAACAGCTCCTAGGGCAGTGGGAGCGGTTTGTCGCTGAGTGTACGCAAGTAGGCGATCAGGTTGACCCGTTCGGTCTCGTCCGGGACGCCAGGCACCTCCATGTAAACACCCGGCGTGGTGAGCATGGGCTCAAGCAGATATTTGTTCAGGTCCTCGTACGTCCATACACCCTCTAAGGCCAGCAAGGTGTCGGAGTAACGCATATTTGCCATGGATGCCTTGTCGCGGCCGACGACGCCCCATAAGTTCGGTCCCGTTTTGATCCCTCCCTGTGGCTCGGCATTGTGGCAACCGTGGCACACGTGTGTGAAGTAGGTTCGGCCTTTCTCGACATCGGCAGCAGCCAACTTCATCGAGATCGGAGCTGGCGTTGGCAACACAACGCCGTGCGACATGAGATAGTCAGCAACTTCGCGTTGCCCCTTGAATTTTGCCAGATGGAGCGGTGTCTTGCCGTCCTTTGTCTTCGCATTCACGTCCGCGCCGGCCTCAACCAGTGCTTTCACGCAATCGAGGCAACCGAGATTGACCGCGATGTGGATAGCGTTTTCGCGGCTGCGCTTCGAATTTGGATTTGCGCCCCCGTCCAGCAACAGATTGATCAAATCGGTCCTGCGTTTTGCCAAAGCCAGAATAAGGGCAGGACCCAAACGCGGGTCCGGGACGGCGTTGACGTCGGCACCGCGTTCAATGAGCAGTTTTGCCGCTGCAAAATGACCGCCCTTGACCGCAAGATAGAGTGGTGTCGTGCGCCCGTCGCTCTCATCGACGCCGGCACCAGCGTCGAGCGCTGCCGTGATCGCCGCGACATCGCCCTTCATGGCGGCGTCGTGAATGCCGGCGGCATGCGATACAATCGGTGCAAGCAGTAGTGGAATGAAAAGCAAGGACATGCGCATTTGGCATCTCCCAAGGCAAACTGCGGTACGGGTCATGCTTTCAAGGCCGCAAAAACATACCACGAATGCCGGATCGTGGCCACTCCAACCGGTGCCTAGAAACGAATCGCAAGGTCGATCCGTCCGGCTGTGGCTTCGGGCTTATGAGTCCACAACCTAGTCGGCGCCTTCCTCCGGATCGATCGCAGAGGCATCAGTGGCCAGCACCTCGATCTCCTGGTTCTGCCCGGCGACCACGGTGAAATCCTTCTGGTAGATGCGGTCGCGGTTCTTGGCGATGATGGTGTATTGGCCTTCGGCCAGCACCATCGAGGCGAAGGCGCCGACGGCCTCCTTGATCGGATCGCCGGATTCGTTGAGCAGCGACCAGGATGTATCGGCGATGGCCTCGCCGCCGGTTTCGCGCACCAGCTTCATGGTCTCCTCCGCCGCGCGATGCTCGACGGTGGCTTCGGTCAGCTTGCCGGCCTCGACGCGGATGTCGGAGCGAATGACGGCATTGACCGCGCCATAGGTGGAGACGACATGATAAACGCCGGCGTTGAGCCGCACGACGCTGTTCGGCTCGACATCGGGAATGATCAAAGCGCGGTCGCCATTGGCCTCGGCGGTGCCCTCATAAATGGAGAAGCGCAGTTTTTTCGGCGGAATACGCACGCCGCCCGACAGCACCGCGTCGAGCTTGAGGCCGCCGGCATCGAGCACCAGGCTTTCGCGCCTGGCGTCCTTGCCGACGGTGATGCGCTTGGTGGCGCCGGCGCGTCCGTAGGAGGCGTGGACCAGATAGCTGCCGGGCTCGAGCTGGAACACAGCGCTGCCGCCATGCGCGGAAGCCACCATCGGCAGCTTGCCGTCGCCGGCGGCCTCGGGCTTGAAGACGCGCCAGACGATGCCGCGCGTGATGTCGGCGCCCTTGTCGGTCAACTGCGCCGACAGCGTTATGGCGCCGCCGCCACTGAGCGCCAGCGGCGTCTCGCCCTTGGGCGTCGCATAGCTCGAAATATCGGGAAGTTTCAGATTGCCGATGCCGTCGGCATTCTGCGCCATGGCCATCGAGGCCGGCGCAAACAGCGCTACGGCGAGCCAAATCAGGAAAAGGCGCGATGTCCCCTCAAACATGCCTTGCGTTGAAGCCCAAGGCGGTGGCAATTTCAAGGCTTAAGAGTCCGATCCGCCTTGGCAACGGCTCTTTCGCTCGGCGCGTCCGCACCAATGCACGAGCCGCCCCACCCGCAATCGCGCGCTTCAGCTCAAAATCGAGTGCTTTAGGAGACCTGGCCCCCATGGCGTCGCCGATCATCGACTTCCTGCTGACCCGAAACTCCGCACCGATTCCTGAATTGAAGGAACCGGCGCCCAGCGATGGCGATATCGCGACCATGATCGCGGCTGCAAGCCGGGTGCCCGATCACGGCCGGCTGGAGCCGTGGCGCTTCATCCTTTATCGCGGCGAGGCGCGCGTCGAGATCGGCAGGAAGCTGGCGGCGCTCGCCGAACAGCGCGAAGGACCGCTGCCGGAAAACCGCCGCAACCAGGAACTGGCTCGGTTTTCGCGTGCGCCGCTGGTGATCGGCGTGGTCTCGAGCCCGAAGGACAATCCAAAAATCCCGCAATGGGAAATGTTCCTGTCCGGCGGCATGGCGGCGATGAACCTGATGATCGCAGCCAATGCGCTGGGCTACGGCACCAACATGATCAGCAACTGGTATTCCGAGGTGGCGGAGGGCAGGGCGCTGCTGGGAGTGGCGCCACAGGAACGTGTTGTCGGCTTCGTCCATATCGGCTGCTATCAGGGACCGGCGCCGGAACGGCCGCGGCCCGATCCGGCAAAGCTCTATGCCGATTATGCGGGGCCGTGGAACGGCTGACACCCGAAAGCGATTCCCCTTTATTTAAACACAGGCTAAGACAGCGGCTTCGGCGATGCGTTGGGGGTTGGCGCATCGACCATGGGGATTTTTTTGGGGGTCGCCGGCGACATGAAAAAACGAGACTCGCTGCGAACCCGGCTGCGCTATGGGTTTGACAAGAGCATGGCGGCCGGGCCGATCGCGCTGATCGGCTGGCTCGCCGTCGCTTCGCTGCTGATCATCATCGCCGCCGCGGCTTTTCTTGCGGTGACCCGCATCGCGCCGGAGGGCGGCGAACCACTGAACTTCTTCGAAGCATTCTGGGAATCGCTGATGCGCACGCTCGATCCCGGCACGATGGGCGGCGACACCGGCTGGGCCTTTCGTCTCGTCATGCTGTTCGTCACGCTCGCCGGCATCTTCGTCGTGTCGGCCCTCATCGGCGTGCTCAGCGCCGGCGTCGACAGCAAGCTCGATGAATTGCGCAAGGGCCGTTCGCGGGTGCTGGAGAGCGACCACACCATCATCCTCAACTGGTCGCCGTCGATCTTCGACGTCATCTCCGAACTCGTCATTGCCAATGCCAGCCGCCGCCATCCGCGCATCGTCGTCATGGCCAATATGGACAAGGTGGCGATGGAGGACGAGATCGCCGCCAAAGTGGGCAGACTGGGCAATACACGCATCATCTGCCGCAGCGGCGACCCGACCGACCTCTACGATCTGGCCATCGTCAACCCGCAGACCTCGCGCTCGATCATCGTGCTGTCGCCGGACGGCGACGACCCGGATTCGCAGGTGATCAAGACGGTGCTGGCGCTGGCCAACGACCCGAACCGGCGCACGGCGCCCTGTAACATCGCCGCCGAGATCCGCGACGGAAAGAACGCCGAGGTCGCCCGCGTCGTCGGCGGGGCCGAGGTACAGCTTGTCCTGGCCGACCAGCTGATCTCGCGCATCGTCGTGCATTCGAGCCGGCAGTCGGGTCTCAGCGGCGTCTATTCGGAGCTGCTCGATTTCGACGGCTGCGAAATCTACACGACCGAGCAGCCTGATCTCACCGGCAAGACCTTCGGCGAGGCAGTGATGGCGTATGAGCATTGCACGCTGATCGGGCTCTGCGACCAGCAGGGGCGCGTCAATCTCAACCCGCCGTCGGAGCTGGTAATCGGCAAGGACATGCGCGCCATCATCATTGCCGAGGACGATGCCGCCATCAAGCTGGGAAGCGCCGGAGCCAAGATCGATGCCGCGGCGATTCTTCGCCATCAGCCCATCGAGGCGAAGCCGGAGCGCACACTGATCCTTGGCTGGAACCGGCGCGGTCCGATCATAACCTATGAACTGTCGCGCTACGTCGCACCTGGGTCAATCCTGACCATCGCCGCCGATACCCCTGGCCTCGAGCAGGAAGTTGCCGGACTGCCGGTCGTCGGCGACAATCTGGCGGTTTCCTGCCGCATCACCGACACGTCGAGCAGAACAGCACTGGCAAGTCTGGACGTGCCTTCTTACGACCACGTGCTCGTCCTCGGCTACAGCGAGACCATGGCAGCGCAGCCCGCCGATACGCGCACGCTGGTGACGCTGCTGCATTTGCGCAAAATCGCAGACGATGCCGGCACCCATATCTCGATTGTCAGCGAAATGATCGACGTGCGCAACCGCGAGTTGGCGGCGGTGACCAAGGCCGATGACTTCGTCGTCAGCAACCGGCTGGTCAGCCTGATGCTGGCGCAGGCATCGGAGAACCAGCATCTCGCCGCGATCTTCGATGACCTGCTCGACGAGGAGGGCTCCGAAATCTACATGCGTCCGGTCGGCCACTATGTCGCCATCGATCAGCCGTTGACGTTCTGGACGATCGCGGAATCGGCGCGGCTGCGCGGCGAGATCGCCATCGGTCATAGGCGCGTTCGCGCTGCGCAGAGTGATGAGCGGGCTCTGGGCGGCGTCACCGTCAACCCGTTGAAGTCGCAAGCGCTGGCCTACCTGCCTGAGGACCGGGTCATCGTGCTGGCGCGGGACTAAACCCCGACTGCCTTGGCGCGAGCCAGAAGCCGTTCGGCGAGCCTGAGATGCGGCCGGTCATACATCTTGCCGTCAATGCCGACCACGCCGGGATTTCCGGCCGCCTCGAAGGCCGCGACGATGGCCTGCGAGCGTTGCACTGCCTCCGCCGATGGCGTGAAGGCGGCGTTGATGACCGGCACTTGCGCCGGATGGATCGCCATCTTGCCGGTAAAGCCGTCACGCTCGGCCTCCGTGCATTCGGCTTCGAAGGCGGCCATGTCGCGAAAGGCGGGGAAAACCGTGTCGATCGCCGCGACTTCAGCTGCGCCGGCGGCAAGGATGGTCATGGTGCGGGCAAGGCGGAAGACATCGGTGTAGCGGCCGTTGTCGTCGCGCGCAGCCTGCGCGCCGATCGCCGCCGACAGATCTTCGGCACCCCAGGTGAGGCCGGCAAGCCTGGCGCTTGCCCCGGCATAGGTCGCGGCGGCCAGCAACCCAGCAGCGGTCTCGGTAATGATCGGCAGGATCTTGATCGCGCCATCCGGCAATCCGTTTTCGGCCTCATGTACGCGGAGCTTTACGGATAGCTGCTGGACATCCTGGCCGCTGTTCGACTTCGGCAGCATGATGCCGTCGGGTTTGACCGGAACCAGGGCGGCCAGATCATCGTCGGTCAACCCGGTCGATAGGTCGTTGACTCTGATATAGATGGCGGAGCTTGTCTGCTGCCTGTTGCCGGCAATAAAGCGTGCTGCGATGTCGCGTGCCGACGGCTTGTTTTGTGGCGCCACGGAATCCTCAAGGTCGACGATGACCACGTCGGCGCCGGCGCCAAAACCCTTCTCCAGTTTCTTTTTGGAATCCCCGGGCACAAACAGCAGCGAGCGCATCAGCCCGCCTTTTTCATCATCATCGCCTGGCGCGTGCATTTGGCAACGAGCACATCGTTCTGATTGTAGGCGTGATGCTCGAACTCGACGATGCCGCGGTCCGGCTTCGATTTCGAGTCCCTGACTGAGAGCACCGTCGTTTCAACACGGATGGTGTCGCCGTGGAAGACCGGGTGCGGAAACACCGTCTCCTTCATGCCGAGATTGGCAATTGTGGTGCCGACGGTGATGTCATTGACGGAAATGCCGATCATCAGGCCGAGCGTGAACAGCGAATTGACCAGCGGTCTGCCCCATTCGCTCTTGGCGGCGAAGTCGAAGTCGATGTGCAGCGGCTGCGGGTTCAGCGTCATCACCGAGAACAGCATGTTGTCGCTTTCGGTGACGGTCTTGCGCAGCGTGTGCCGAAAGACATGTCCGACGACGAACTCTTCGAGATAAAGCCCGGGCATCGTTTTTCTCCTCCGCTGCCTGACGGTTGATAGGCGCTGCCCATGCCACCCGCAAGTTTTAAGTCTTTGTTTTGATGCATGTCGTTGCCTCGAAACCGGGGCCACTTTCGAGCGACATGCATTAACAAACATGGTGAACCGTTCGTAAACCATTTCTGCCTAGGGTCATTCCTGGGGTCGGAAGCTTTCCGGCAAGGGGCGTAGCAGGCAGTATGGTTGTCTCGCATTTTCTCAAATGGATCTACACCGCGAGAGTTTCGGAGCGCGCCGCGGCGGCGAGCGCGCTGGCCCGCGCCTACGTCAATTCCGACCTGCCTTTCGAAGACCGTTGCGCGGCCGAAGCGGCGCTGACGCTGCTGCTCGACGACGCCTCGTCGAAGGTGCGGCTGGCTATGGCCGAAGCGCTGTCGATGAGCCATCACGCGCCGCTGCAGATCATCAGCGCGCTTGCCTCCGATCAGCCGGAAGTGGCAGCCCTGGTGCTGGCGCGGTCGCCGCTGCTCACCGATGCCGACCTGATCGACCGCGTCGCGGCCGGTCACAAGGCGACGCAAAAACTGATCGCCGACCGGCCGGTCGTTTCGATGGCGGTTGCCGCGGCAATCGCCGAGATCGGCGAACCGGAAGCGTGTGCGGCGCTGCTCGCCAATGACGGCGCCGATATCGCGTCGCTCAGCTTCCGCCGCATGGCCGAGCGGCATGGCCATATCGCTCATTTGCGCGAGGCAATGGTCAGGGATGTGCGGCTGCCGGCCGACTGCCGGCACATGCTGCTGGTCAAGCTCGGCGAAACGCTGAAGGCTTCGCCGCTGGTGATGGCGCTGATGGGGGCGGCCAGAGCCGAGCGGGTCACGCGCGATGCTTGCGTCAAGGCTTCGGTGCGGCTGGTCGAAGGCACGCGCACTGAGGAACATGCGGCACTTATCGAACATCTGCGCCTGCGCGGCGACCTGACCGCAAGTTTCATCATCCGTGCCATTGCCCACGGCAAGGTCGACTTTTTCGGCTCGGCCCTGGTTGCGCTCAGCCAGCAGTCGGAGCAGCGGGTGCGGGCCTTGCTCGCAGGCGGCCAGGACGTTGCGTTGCAGGCGCTCTTCCGCAGCGCCGGCCTTGCCGCTTCCACCCATGGCATCATCCTGCGCGCGCTCAAAATCTGGCGCGAGGTCGCCAACGGCAAGCGCCTCGCCGGCGTGCAGGAGGTCAGCTGGCTGATGCTGAAGGAGCTCGGCGGTCCGGCCACCGAGGGCGATCTCGCCGGCCTGGTCAAGTCGATCCACCTCGACGCGCTGCGGGAAAACGCGCGCGGGCATGCGCTGGCGATAGCCGCGGCCTGACGCCCTAAACTCGGTCCTTGGCGAAGAAATCCGGGAAATCCTCGATCGCGGCGGCGATGATGCGTAGCGAGGCTGCGATCTGCAGCATATCCGCACCGCCGCTGCGCTCTGAATGGCTGGCTGCATATTGCCGGGCCACAGTGACAGTTGCTGTCTGTGGATCGCCGGTTGCGCGAAAGAGCAGTTCACGCGCCAGGCCGCGCAGGAAATTGGCGATCGAGAGCGCGGTGTCGGAAGGAGTGGACGGGCTCTGCTGCGCGGCGCGCAGGCGCAGGATTTCGAGGCCGACGGCAACGGCGGCGACCCCGCCGCCCAAGATCGCATCGCCCTTCCTGCCGGCATTTTGCAAGAGCGGCATCAGCTGGTTGATGCGGTCATAGGCCAGACTCTCGAAGGCCGAACGCCGCGGTACCCGCTCGTGCAGACACAGCCGCGCCAGATCCTCGCGCATGGCCCGCACGATGCGGTTGGCCGCGCGCCATGGATCCACCGGCAGCACCACGATGAAGACGCCGATGGCCAGCAGGATGCCGACCAGCACCGACGCCGAGCCGGCGAAGAACGGGCCTGGGGCATAGGTCATCGCCTGATGCGGGCTGAGGAAGGCGAGGAAATTGATTGCAAAGGCCGTCGCCACGCCGACGGTGCGCGGATTGGCCATGCCCAGCGCCGTCGGTACCAGGATCGGCACGACAAACAGCGTGAACCAGCCGAAGCCGGGCAAAGCAGGCAGCGCGACCTGGCCAACAAGGAAGGCAAAGGGCAAAGCCAGCAGCGTACCCTTGAAGAAGCCCCAGGACACCCGCACCGGGTCAGGCCGCACGGCGAAAAGACTGGAGACGACCGCAACGAGGATAACGGTGCCGGCCGCGTCGGACCATTTCGTCGTCAGCCAGAAGGCGGCGACCGCCAGCGTGGCAGGGGCGGCGCGTATGGCATTGCGCGAAGCCCCGGGATAATCGCGATGCACCACCAGCGCGGGCAGCTGCCTGTTGCTCCGGCTCGGGCGCGTCACCGGTGCGCGCAGGGCGTCGAGGCCGCGCAGCACCTGCTTGAAGGCTTCGGCGAAATCGGCGGCGATGGTGAGGCGCGTGATGGTGCCGACCCTGTCGTCGCCCTGATCGGTCGAGGCGTCGGGCATTTGCCGGGCCTTGCCGGCAATCGCGTCGAGCCGCGTCACCCAGGGCGACGTGTCCTCCAGCGCCTCGGGCGTGGCTGCCAGTTCGCTGACCAGCGACTGCAGTTCCGAGCGCACCGGAATGAGGGCTGCGCTTTTCGGCGCGGCATGCGAATGCAGCGCGCGTGCCGCCGACAGCGCCGACAGAAGCTGACCGATGGTGAGGCGGACCGGATGGGCGCGGGTGGCGAAGCTCGGTGCTTCGAGCCGAGCATAGGTGCGCATCTCGGCCAGCATCTGGGCGTCGCTGATCAGCTTGCGGTGCAGGCCGGCCAGCGTCGCGGGGTCGCCGCCGGAAAAAGCGCCGCCTGCATAGGTTGCGAGGTCGAGGATGCTGCGCTTCAGCCTGGAGATGATGGCATCAGCGGCCAGCTTGGGCAGGATCAGCCGGCTGGTCAGGCCGGCGCAGACGATGCCGAGCACGATCTCGGCGCAGCGCGCGACAGCGAGATCGACGACCACATGCGGCTGGCCGAAAGCCGGCAGCCCAATGATCATCGCGGTATAGCCGGCAAGTGCGGCGCCATAGGCTTCCGGATTGCGCAGCAGCGACGAAACCAGCGTGCACAGCCCAATCCAGACGGATAGCGCCGTGACCAGCAGCCAGGGATTGGTGCCGAAAACCGAGGTGATGCCGATCGCCGCAAGTCCACCGGCCAGCGTGCCGAGCAGCCGGTAAAAACCTTTCGCCAGCACCATGCCGGCGACCGGCTGGGCGACGATGAAGACCGTCATCATCGCCCATTGCGGGTGGTCGAGTTTTAGCGCGTAAGCAGCGAGAAGCGCGATCAGACCGGCCGAAACCGTGCGCAGGGCGAAAATCCAATCCGAGCGCGTCGGCTGCGTCAGGCCCGCCAAACTGGTTTCGAAGTAGCTCTTCAGCCGCGCCCAGATCACAAGCTGGTCTCCGTATCGGAAGCGCAGGCTAGAGCAGTTCCAGGAAAAGTGTGAAACGGTTTTCCGCCCGGAACTGCGTCAAAACGAAGAGTTGGCCGGCGCTCAGATATCCAGCACTTCCGTCGCGGCGAATTCGGCGCGTTCCTGGATGAAGCGGAAGCGGGCTTCCGGCTTGGTGCCCATCAGCGCGTCGATAGCATCCTTGGTCGCCGCCACGGCGTCGATAACATCGACCCTGAGCAGCGTGCGCTTTCTCGGGTCCATGGTGGTTTCCTTGAGCTGCGCGGCCATCATCTCGCCCAGGCCCTTGAAGCGGCCGATCTCGACCTTGGCGCGGCCGGTGAATTCGGTGCGCAACAGCTCGTCCTTGTGCGCATCGTCCCTGGCATAGGCAACCTTGCCGCCTTGCCGGATCGAATAGAGCGGCGGCACCGCCAGATACAGATGGCCGCCATTCACCAGGTTCGGCATTTCCTGGTAGAAGAAGGTGATCAGCAGCGACGCTATGTGAGCGCCGTCGACGTCGGCGTCGGTCATGATGATCACGCGGTCGTAGCGCAAATCCTCGTCGCGGTATTTCGAGCGCGTGCCGCAACCGAGCGCCTGAATCAGGTCCGATATCTGCTGGTTGGCGGCGAGCTTGTCGTTGCCGGCGCTGGCGACGTTGAGGATTTTTCCGCGCAGCGGCAGCACCGCCTGGCTCGCACGGTCGCGCGCCTGCTTGGCCGAGCCGCCGGCCGAGTCGCCTTCGACGATGAACAGTTCGGCGCCCGCGGCGGCGTTCTGCGTGCAGTCGGCGAGCTTGCCGGGAAGGCGCAGCTTGCGCACCGCGCTCTTGCGCGACACCTCCTTTTCCTGGCGCCGGCGCACCCGCTCGTCGGCGCGCGCAATCACCCATTCCAGCAGCTTGGAGGCTTCCTGCGGATTGTCGGCCAGCCAGTGGTCGAAGGGATCGCGGATGGCGGTCTCGACAATGCGAATGGCTTCGATCGTTGCCAGCCTGTCCTTGGTCTGGCCGACGAATTCCGGCTCGCGAATAAACACCGACAGCATGCCTGCCGCCGAGATCATCACGTCTTCGGAGGTGACGATCGAGGCGCGCTTGTTGCCGACCAGGTCGGCATAGGCCCGAAGCCCGCGCGTCAGCACATTGCGAAAGCCGGCCTCATGCGTGCCGCCTTCGCCGGTCGGGATGGTGTTGCAGTAGGAGTTGACGAAGCCGTCACCGCCGAACCAGGTCACCGCCCATTCCAGCGAACCGTGGCCGCCCTGCTTCTCGCTCTTGCCGGCGAAGATTTCGCGGGTCACCTGGAAATCATCGCCGAGCGATGCCTTGAGATAGTCCTTCAAGCCGCCGGGGAAATGGAACTCCGCCTTGGCCGGCGTCTGGTCCTTTTCCTTGATCAGCGATGGGTCGCAGCTCCAGCGGATCTCGACGCCGCCGAACAGATAGGCTTTCGAGCGGGTCATGCGATAGAGCCGCGCCGGCTCGAAGGCGGCGCCCTTGCCGAAAATCTGCTCGTCGGGATGGAAGCGGATTTTGGTGCCGCGCCGGTTGTGCACTTCGCCGAGCTGCTCCAGCCCGCTCACCGGAACGCCGCGCGAGAACCTTTGGCGGTAAAGCTGGCGACCGCGCGCGACCTCGACTTCGAGATGGTCCGACAGCGCATTGACGACCGAAACGCCGACACCGTGCAGACCGCCGGAGGTCTCATAGACCTTGCTATCGAACTTGCCGCCCGAATGCAGCGTCGTCATGATGACTTCGAGCGCCGGTTTCTTGAATTTCGGATGCGGATCGACCGGGATGCCGCGGCCATTGTCGGTGACGGTCAGAAACTCGTCGGCCGACAGCTCGACATCGATGAAGGTGGCATGGCCGGCGACCGCCTCGTCCATCGAATTATCGATGACCTCGGCAAACAGATGGTGCATCGCCTTGTCGTCGGTGCCGCCAATATACATGCCGGGACGGCGCCGCACCGGCTCCAGCCCCTCCAGCACCTCGATGTCGGCGGCACTATAGCCCTCGCTGCCGTCCTTGGTCGCAACGGAACGTTTCGTGGCCTGCAGCAGCGGGTCGGCCGGCCGCGCCGGTGTCCGAGCCGGTTGGGGCTGCTTTTCCAGATTGCCGAAAAGATCGTTGTTGTCGTCCATGCCTGCCATAGAATCCGGTGCCGCGAATCACCCGTCGATACTGCCACGCTTTTCGGCGCCAAGCGACGGAAGTTCCTGTTACGTTCGGGGATAACCCTTCTTATCCTAAAACCTTTCGATAACCAAGCCGGCGGAAATAGGTCCGTGCGGAGCCGCCGGGATTCCTGAATCTTTAACAAAGCGGCCTAGCGTCGCTCCAACAAAACAAAAGACCACGAGAGTCAGGGGTTGGTTGTGAGGGGCAAGGTCATAACGATGATTGGCATCGCTGCCGTCTTCGGCGCGATTTCAATCTTTGCCGCGGATTTCTGGGTGAAAAGCCAGGCCAAGGCCGATGCCGAAGAGAAAACGGCGTCGATCCCGGCGCCCGCCGTCCCCAAGGTTGTCTTCAAGACCATCGTGGTGGCCAACGCGCCGCTGCGTTACGGCATGGAGCTTGACCGGGCGCAGCTCAGCGAAATCCCATGGTCCGAGGATTCGGTGCCGCAGGGCGCGTTCACCACAGTCAATGCATTGCTCGCCGAAGGCAGCCGCGTGGTATTGTCGCCGATCGAGATCAACGAGCCGGTGCTGATCAGCAAATTGTCGGGGCCGAACGGCCGCGCGACGCTGTCCAACATGATGACGCCCGGCATGCGGGCGGTGACAATCCGCACCGACGAGATAGCCGGTGTCGGCGGCTTCGTCATGCCGGGCGACCGGGTCGACGTGGTGCTGACACGCGATGCCGGCGAGATCCAGGAAGTGGCCAAGAACGCGCAGGGCGCTGCCGGATCGACCGTTACCTCCGAGATCGTCGTCTCCGACGCCAAGGTGCTGACCGTGGGGCAGGGCGCCGACGAGCGCCAGACCACACCGCAGATCGCCAATTCCGTGACCATCGAGGTGACGACCGAAGGCGCGCAGAAAGTGGCGCTTGCCCGCACCGTCGGCACCTTGTCGCTGTCGCTCCGCTCGGCCGCAGACGGAGGGGCCGCCAAGGACGGCGTCACCACCATCTCGTCCTTCGGCGGATCGGTCGCCTCAGGCGTCCAGGCCGCTGCCGGCGCGCTGTTCACTGCCGCGACCAAGGAGCCTGAGAAGCCGAAATTCAAGACGATCATCGTGACGCGCGGCACGCAGGTCGAAGAATACCAGGTTCCTGCGCGGGACCAGCAATAACTGCCGGTGGGGACCGGGCGAGGGACGGGACAGATGTCGGGACTTCATGCATTTCGAACTACGAAAGGGCTGCGCCCAATGCGGGCGCTTGCGGTGGGGGCTTGCCTGGCCGCGGCCGCAATGCTCGGCCTCAGTGCGCCAGCCAAGGCCGACAACGATATCGTCCATGTCTCGTCGACAACGAATGCGTCGATCAAGGTAGCCAAGGGCAAGCCGAAGACGGTCATGACCAATGCCGCCTTCTACCAGATCGTCATCGGCGATCCGGAGATCGCCAACGTCAATCCGCTGACCGACAAATCCTTCTATGTGCTGGGCAACAATCTCGGCACCACCGGCATCGCGCTGTTCGACGAGAACAAGCAGTTGGTCGGCACCGTGGACATCGAGGTGACGCTGGACACCGACCAGCTGGCCAGCACCATTCGCGCCAGCGTGCCGGACGCCAAGATCAAGGTCGGCTCGGCCAATGGCCGCGTCGTGCTGTCGGGCGAGGCCGATGACGCGGTCGCCGCCGAGAAGGCAAGCAAGATCGCCAGCCGTTTCTCCGGCAATGAGGAAGTGATCAATTCGGTCAACATCTCGTCCTCGCAGCAGGTTCAGCTCAACGTCCGCTTCGTCGAGATCAATCGCCAGGCCGGACAGGATCTCGGCGCCAAATACAGCGCCAATTTTGCTTACGGCATTGGCGGGCGCGACGTCACCATCGAGCCGGGCTCGGTGCCGGGAGCCGGCAATGGCGAGATCATCGGCCGGCTGCTGTCCAACGGCCTGTCGATCGACGTCGCCATCAAGGCCCTAGAGGAACGTGGTCTCGCCCGGCGGCTGGCCGAGCCGAACCTGATCGCCCGTTCGGGCCAGACGGCAAGCTTCCTCGCCGGCGGCGAGTTCCCGATCCCGGTCTCCGAGGACAATGGCAAGATTTCCGTCAGCTACAAGAAATACGGCGTCAGCCTCGACTTCACGCCGACGGTTCTCAAGGACGGGCTGGTGAGCCTCGACATCGCGCCGGAAGTGTCCTCGATCGACGCTTCGGCCTCCTACAATATCGGCAATATCTCGGTCCCGGGCTTTATCGTGCGCCGCGCCAAGACATCCGTCGACCTGAAGAATGGCCAGAGCTTCATGATCGCCGGCCTGCTGCAGTCACAGAACGACATTACCACATCGCGTCTTCCCGGCCTCGGCAAGCTGCCGGTGCTCGGCTCGCTGTTCTCCTCCAAATCCTATCAGCGGCGCGAGACCGATCTGGTGATCATCGTCACCCCCTATCTGGTCAAGCCGGTCGATCCGTCGAAGAAGCTGCTCGAGCCGACCGACGGCACGCAGCCGGCCAGCAATGTCGACTATTTCCTCAACAACACCGAGGAAGTGAAATCGTCCGAAGCCAATCGTGCAGTGGCAATGGCCAGCGGCAGTACGGCACAGCCGGCCGCGGTCACCACCGTCGGGCATTTCCTCGACCTGCCGAAGGATTGAAGCCATGCGCGTGGAATCATGCATCGCCCTGCTGATCGCCGGCCTCGCCGGCGGCTGCACCAGCGACGACTATGTCCGCTCCGAGGGACCGACGATGGCGGCCGGCAACGCACAGGCCGCCAATACGGCCATGCAGATGGTCGATCCCTGGAAATACGGCGTCCAGAACACCAGGCTGCTGGTGCCGGCGCAGCGCAGTGAGGCGGCAGTCAACGCCGCCGACCAGGCTGCTGCTGCCAAGGCCGTGCAACCGACAGCGACAACCGATTGATTTGCCCAGTGATTTGACCGGGAATGACCTGACAGGCTGACAAAATGGCAAGCGGCATCAAGACCAAGAAGATCCTGCTGGTGTCCAGCGACCGGACCTTTGCGCAGGATACGCGCACCGCGTTCGCGGCCTCGGAGGTGATCCAGCTTTCGACCGTCGAGAAGAACATTACCGAACTGCGCGGCGAGGTCCAGGAAGCCGATTTCGGCGCGCTCATCGTCGACATGGATGCGGCAAAGCTGGAAGAGATCGAGTCGCTGCAGCGCATCATGCGCCGGCTTGAAGGCCGCGTTCCGGTGGTCGTCGTCACCCAGGAATTCAACGCAGCCGCAGTGCGTATCCTGGTGCAGCTCCAGGTCGCCGATTTCCTGGTCAAGCCGATCACCACCGCCGATCTGGTGCGGTCTGTCGTGCGCGCGCTGCAAGGGCCGGGGCGCGAGGAAAACACCGAGTCGCAGATCTATACCTTCATGCCGGCCGCCGGCGGCGTCGGCACCACGACGCTGGCGCTGCAGACCGCTTTCCAGCTGCATCATTCGGTGACGCGCGGCGCGTCGACCTGCGTGGTCGACCTCAACTTCCAGCAAGGCGCCTGCGCCGAATATCTCGACCTCGAGCCCCGCTTCGACATCACCGAAATCGAGAACCAGCCCGAGCGCCTCGACCGTCAGCTGCTGGACGTGATGCTGTCCAAGCATGCGAGCGGGCTCTGCGTGCTGGCGGCGCCAACGCATCCGTCGGAAATGCGCTCGTTCAAGACCGATGTCGTGGTGCGCATGCTCGATCTCGTCTCGGCCTATTTCGATAACGTCGTCATCGACATGCCGCGCACCTGGTTTCCGTGGACGGAGACGGTGCTGCTCGGCTCCAACAAGCTCTACATCGTCGCCGAAATGACGGTGCCATGCCTCCGCCACACGCAGCGGCTGATCCAGGCGGTCTACGAGACGGCAGGCAAGGAAGTGAAGCCGAACGTGATCGTCAACCGTTTCGAGCAGAAGATGTTCGACAACGGCATCAAGCAGGCCGATGTCCAGGAAATCCTGGGCGAGCATTTCGTCGGCGGCATCTCCAACAATTACCGGCTTGTGCGTGAAGCGGTCGACCGCGGCGTGCCGCTGCATGAGATCGACCCGAACGCCAATGTCGTCAACGATCTGAAGAGGATCATCCTGCCGGAAGAAGCCGTGGTGACGCCGGAGAAATCGCGCTCGCTGTTCGGCATCGGCAGGGGCCTCCTGAAGAGGAAAGCCGGATGACCAGCCGCTTCTCGACCCTGCAGAACCGTGACGTCCGCGCGCTGAAGCCGGCCGAGGCGGCGCCGGTCGCGCATCACGCCGTGGTCATCCCGACGAACCGCAAGGCCTTGCCGCCGAAGCCGGAGACAACACCGGGAAAAAGCGCCAACAAGGTGCTCGATGCCCGCGTGCGCATCCACCGGCTGCTGCTCGAGGAAATCAACCTGGTCGCGCTGGAGCGCCTGCCCAAGGATGAGATGCGCCGGCAGGTGCAGGAGTTCGTGTCGGAAAAGACCCGCCAGGAGCGTATGGCGATCAACACCGTCGAACTTGAAGCGCTGGTCGATGACATCGTCGATGAGATGGTCGGCCTCGGCCCGCTGGAACCGCTGCTCAAGGACCCCGACATCAACGACATCCTGATCAACGGCCACCAGAACTGCTTCGTTGAAAAACGGGGCAAGCTGCAGCAGGTCCATATCCCGTTCAAGGACGAGGCGCACCTGTTGCGCATCGTCAACAAGATCGTCGCCGCCGTCGGCCGCCGGGTCGACGAATCGCAGCCGATGGTCGATGCCCGCATGCTCGACGGCTCGCGCTTCAACGCCGCCATTCGCCCGGTCGCCGTCGACGGGCCGCTGGTGTCGATCCGCAAGTTTTCAAAGAACAAGCTCGGCCTGCACAAGCTGGTCGAGTTCGGCGCCATCACCCAGAACATGGCCGAGGTGCTGGCGGCTGCAGTCCACGCCCGCAAGACGACCATCATCTCGGGCGGCACCGGAACCGGCAAGACGACGATGCTCAACGCATTGTCGGCCTTCATTCCGGAAGACGAACGGCTGATCACCATCGAGGACGCGGCCGAACTGCAGCTGCAGCAGCCGCATGTCGCGCGCATGGAAACGCGCCCCGCCAACATCGAAGGTCATGGCGAGCTGAAGCAGCGCGACCTGGTCAAGAACGCGCTGCGCATGCGCCCCGACCGCGTCATCCTCGGCGAGTGCCGCGGCGAGGAGGCCTTCGACATGCTGCAGGCGATGAACACCGGACATGAAGGCTCGATGGCGACCATCCACGCCAACACGCCGCGCGACGCCATTTCACGCCTCGAGCAGATGCTGGGCATGACCGGCATGCCGATGACGGTGCAGTCGATCCGCAGTCAGATCGCCAGCGCGCTCGACCTTATCGTCCAGCTGACGCGACTGTCGGACGGCAAGCGCAAGGTGACCAGCGTCGCCGAGGTGACCGGCATGGAAGGGGACGTCATCCAGATGCAGGAGATATTCCGCTTCGTGCGCACTGGCATGGAGGCCGACGGCAAGATCCTCGGTCACTACGAGGCGACCGGCATTCGCCCGCGTTTCCTCGAGGACCTGCGCAATATGGGCATTGAATTCCCCGGCAAATATTTCGAACCCGGCCGGCCGCAGGAGTAGCCGGGTGTTCGAGAATTTCAGCCCGATCTATGTCGTTTATGCCGCGGCAGCGCTGACCGGCATCATGATCGCCGAAGGCTGCTATCTGCTCTATGCCGGCCGCAGCGACAAGCGCCTGGCCATCAACCGGCGCATGAGGCTGCAGGAAAACAAGATCAGCCAGGAACAGGTGCTGATTCAGCTGCGCAAGGAACGCGGCCTCGATTCCGGCACGTCATTCTTCTCGCCCGACCGTTTTCGCGCGCTGCGCACGCAGTCTGGCATGGTGATGCCGTTGCCGAAATTCCTGACGATGACGACGGGCGTGGCGCTGGCGATGATGCTCGTCGCGCTCTGGTACGGGCTGCCGCTGTTGCTCGCCATTTTGCTGTTTGTGGTGCTGACAGCGCTGCTGCCGGTAATTGTGCTGCGTTCCAAGCGTGCCCGGCGGGTGAAGCGTTTCGGCGTGCAGTTGCCGGAGGCGCTGGAATTGATCACGCGCGGCTTGAAGGCCGGGCATCCGGTTCCGGTGGCGATCTCGATGGTGTCGCGCGAGATGTCCGATCCGATCGGCACCGAATTCGGCGTTATCTCCGACGAGGTGACTTATGGTTCCGACCTGGTTTCTGCGCTGAATTCACTGTTCGACCGCGTCGGCCAGGAGGATCTGCCGCTGTTCGTCACCGCGGTTTCCATCCAGACGAGTTCGGGCGGCAATCTGCGCGAGATCCTCGACGGGCTGTCGACGACGATCCGCGAACGCGGCAAGCTGCGCCGCAAGGTGCGCGCCATTTCGACTGAGGGTCGTATGTCGGCCTATATCCTGACGGCGGTGCCGGCACTGCTGTTCGCCACCATCATGGTGATGATGCCGCAATTCTATCAGAGCGTCTGGGATGTACCGAAGACGTGGTATCTGCTGGGCGGTTCCGTGACATGGCTGATGCTGGGCAACATCATCATGTTCAAGATGTCGAACTTCCGGTTCTGAGATGGAGCAGATGATCCAGTTTCTTGCATCGCTGGCGCCGACGTCGCTGATGCCGGTAGCCGCGCTGCTGCTGGTGTTGGGTGGCAGCGCGGTGGCATGGCCGCTCGTGGTAGCCAAAGGCGACCGCAACGATCTCAAGCGCCGGCTCAAGATCGACGACAGCAAGACTCCCCAACAGGCCGAGGCGGCGCCGAAGAAGAACCAGAGCGTCGTGCGCGAGAAGGCGGTGAAGCGGGCGCAGGAATTCTACGCCAAGAGCGATCCGGAAAATGTCGCCCGGTTGCGTATGAAGCTGATCCAGGCGGGCTATATGGAGCCGCGCGCGATCGGCACATTCTTCCTGATCCGCTTCGCCTGCCTGGTGGGCGCAACGATCGGCGCGTTCCTGGTCAACCAGTGGATGGGCAGCGCCGATTCCACCGCGACCAGCCGCTGGACCTTCATCATCCTGTCGGGAGCCGCCGGCTATTTCGTGCCCGGCCTGGTGCTCAGCCAGAAGGTGCGGGAAAAGATGCGCGAATACCGTAACGGCTTTCCCGACTTCATGGATTTGATGATCGTCTGCTCCGATGCGGGCATGAGCATGGAGGCAGGCATCGAGCGGGTCTCGAAGGAACTGGCCAAGACCTATCCGTCGCTGAGCCAAAACCTGCAGCTGGTGTCGCTGGAACTCAGGGCCGGCCGCAGCCTCGACGATGCCTTGAAGGCGCTCGCCGACCGCCTCAGCTTGGACGAGGTGCGCTCCTTCGCCACGCTTTTGCAGCAGTCGAAGGAACTCGGCACCAGCCTTGCCGGGGCGCTGCGCGTGTTCTCCGACGAAATGCGCCACAAGCGCATGTCGCTGGCCGAGGAGAAGGCACATGCCTTGCCGGCCAAGATGTCGGTGCCGGTGGTGGTGTGCATCCTGCCGGTGGTGCTGATGATCGCCGTCATCCCGATCATCGTCAAAATGACGGCGGTTCAGTAGATACCTAGGGGATTGCCCGGCGGCTTCTTGCGGTTACTCACTCCAACTACGCTTCATCTGGATGTCGAAACCCGGCCGGTTTGGTCGCTCTCCTTCGGCAAAATCCGCAAAGCAAAATGAGTGAGCCGTCCATGCGAATAGTCTTGTGCACCGCTTTCCTCGGCCTGGCCGCCACCAGTCTGTCGCCGGCCTCGGCCGCGGCCGACGATTGCGGCGATGCTGCCGCCCTGGTGCAACAGGCCTATCCCAGGGCCCAAAAGAGCGCAGACGGCGCCTCGTTCACGCTCGAACCCCATACCAGCATCGCCGTGACGCTCCCGGATACGCCGTTTGGCCTCGTCTGCAAGATATGGCCTGCCCATGACGATCTGTTGCTGGTCGCGGTGCCGCTCATCGACAGCAGCCAATCCAGCGACGACGGGCATGTCGGCGATGTCGACCTTCTGGTCGTCGACAGGAAGACCCGGCAGGTGCGCCAGCGCCTGCTCCAGCCCGGGCTGATGACCGATGATGCCATCGCCATCAACAAGGTCGAATTCGATACCGGCCGCTATGGCCTGGCGCCCGGTGTCACCGGCTTTGGCCTGCGCATCCAAATGGCGAGCCATTCGCGGCCCAATCCCTTCAGCGAAACCGACCTGCGGCTCTATGCCCTTGACGGCGGTGATCTGCGCCTGGTGCTCGACGGCATCATCGTGGCCGGCTTTGGCGGCGAAGGCGACACCAATTGCGCAGGATCCTTTCAATCCAGCCGGGTCAGCCTGGCGATGAGCCCGGCGAGACATCACGGCTATCACGACATCACAGTGTTCGAGCGGTTGGACACCGACAATCCGTTTGTCGACAAGAATGGCGAGTGCCAGTCCCATCCCGGAAGGTCCATGAAACGAACCTACCGGCTGCGCTATGACGGCAGCCGCTATCAGTTTCCGGCGGGGCTCAAGTCGATGGAGCCGGACTAGCCCTCGGCTGGTTAATGGCTGGTGTGCCCGAAACCAAATTTTAGGGGCGTTTCAGCACTGAAGTTTAATTGCCCTGTTGTAGTCTGCCTCCTGAAGAACGACCCGGTAAATCGGGCGATTGGGGCCAGGGGCATGCGTCACAGAATTTTCACGGCAATGGCCGCGCTAGCGGCCGTCTTGATGGTCAGCGGCTGTACGACTGAGAACGTCGATAAGACCAAGACCACGTCGATCCAACCGGTGGCAAAAGACGTCAGCACCTCCGACCTTGCGCAAGGCAAGGCGCAGTTCCGCGAGGCCAATTACGGCCTTGCCGAACAGCATTTCCGCAAGGCCGTGGAACTGAAGGCCGACAGTGCCGAGGGATGGATGGGGCTTGCCGCCTCCTATGACGAACTCGGCCGCTTCGACTTCGCCGACCGCGCCTACGACCAGCTTTTGAAGGTTGCCGGGCGCAAGCCGCAGATTGTCAACAATATGGGCTATTCGCAGCTGCTGCGCGGCAACAAGAAGAAGGCGAGGGCGCTGCTCATGGAAGCAAGGGCCGGAATGGCCGACCCGAGCGTGATCAACGCCAATCTGGCGCTGCTCAACAAGGGCTGAGACTCTTCGCGGGGACGGCAGTCGACGCTTTGTAAACCCTGTCGGTAGGTTGCTTTGAAAACCGGCCGAAAACGGTATCTCCGGCCGGTTGCATGCCTATGATGCGCCACAAATCGAAGATCCCAAAGGTTGCCGCTCATCCATGCTGGATTTCAGTTCGCTATTGCTGGCGGCTGCGCTGTCGGGCACATGCCTGAGCGTCACCATGTTTGTGATCTGGTTCACGGCGCCGCGTGCACGCTTCGTGCTGACCGTGGCGTGCGGCATTCTCGTCCTTGTCGCCCACGTCATCGTCTTCTGGCGCTACACGAGGGAGCCCACTCCGTTGCTTTGTCAGGCAGCGTTGGCGCTGCTCAGCCTCGGTTTCCTGGCGCTTTCACTTTCGGCCATGCAATATCTCGGTGTGCGCAACTACAGTCGCGCTGTCCTGCCGGCCATGCTCGCGATCGCTGTCTGCGCCGGCGTGACCTATCTCGGTTTCGATGGTGTCGGCTTCATCCTCACCTATACGACGGTAACAGTGCTGCTCGCCTCGACCGGGGTGATGTTCTGGATCAAGGGCGGTCATGATCGCGGCATTCTGCTGGTCGTTTCGGCGCTAAGCGGCGTCTGCGGCGTATCCTTCGGGCTCTGCGGCGCTGTGCTTCTGGTCAAGGGCCAGTGGGTGCTCGGCGTCGCGCCCGACAATTGGGCCGAGCGGTTGAATTCGGTCGTGGCAGTCGCCTGCATGACGGCGCTCGGCGCGCTGACGCTCTCGCTGCATCATCTGCAGGCACAGATCGAACTGAAGGCCGAGACCTTGACCGACCCGTTGACCGGTCTCATGAACCGGCGGGCTTTGAACTCGCTTTATGGCGAGCGCGTCTTCGGCCCGTTCATGTCGGTCGCCATGTTCGACCTCGACCACTTCAAGCGGACCAACGACATCTATGGCCATCCCGTCGGCGACCGGGTGCTCTGCCGTTTCGCCGCAGTCATCAAGAAGTATGACAGGGTTGGCGTCGACGCCTTCCGGCTGGGCGGCGAGGAGTTCGCGTTGGTCATGTCTCGGATGACCGAAGACAAGGCCTACGATCTCGCCAGCAGGATCGGCGTCGCCTTCGGCACGGAAGTGGTGCCGACGCCGCGCGGGCCGTTGCGCAGCAGCGTCAGCGGCGGCATTGGCTTTGGCAAGGAAGACGGCAGCAGCCTGGATGAAGTGCTGGCCGAGGCCGACCGGGCGCTCTACGCGGCCAAGAACGACGGGCGAAATCGCGTGCTTGTCCTCAACGGCAAGGCCTATGGGCCGGCCTTGCGTTCAGCCTGACAGGCCAGAGTGTTATTCGGCGGCGCCGAGATATTCCGACAACGGCGGGCAGGAGCAGACGAGGTTGCGGTCGCCGGCGACATTGTCGATGCGCGAGACCGGCGGCCAGTATTTGGCCGCTGTATCGACATCGCCGGCGGGGTAGGCCGCATCCAGCCTCGAATAGGGGTGAGTCCACTGGCCGGCAAGGGTTTCGGCCGCCGTGTGCGGGGCATTGACCAGCGGGTTGTCCTCGAGCGGCCATTCGCCCTTCGCCACTTTCGCTGCCTCGCCGGCGATGGCAATCATCGCCTCGCAGAACCGGTCGAGTTCGCGCTTGGGCTCGGATTCGGTCGGCTCGACCATCAGCGTGCCGGCGACAGGGAACGACATGGTCGGCGCGTGAAAACCGTAATCGATCAGCCGCTTGGCGATATCGTCGACGCTGATGCCGGCGCTCTCCTTGAGGACGCGCGTGTCGAGGATGCATTCATGCGCGATGCGATCGTGCCTGCCCTTGTAGAGAAGCGGGAAGTGCGGCGCGAGCCGCGTCGCCACATAGTTGGCCGAGATGATCGCCGTCTCCGTCGCCTGCTTCAGGCCGGCGGCGCCCATCATGCGGATGTACATCCAGGTGATGGGCAGGATGGAAGCGCTGCCGAACGGTGCGGCCGACACGGCATGCGCCGAGCCTTCGGTGACATGACCAGGCAGATAGGGTTTCAGATGCGCCCTGACGCCAATTGGACCGACGCCCGGACCGCCGCCGCCATGCGGGATGCAGAAGGTCTTGTGCAGGTTCATGTGGCAGACATCGGCGCCGATATCGGCGGGCCGCGCCAGGGCGACCAGCGCGTTAAGGTTGGCGCCGTCGAAATAGACCTGGCCGCCATGCTCGTGAATGAGAGCGCACAGGTGGCGCGCGCCTTCTTCGTAGACGCCGTGCGTCGAGGGATAGGTGAACATCAGGGCTGCGAGATTCTTCGAATGCTCGTTGGCCTTGGCCCGCATATCGTCCATGTCGATATTGCCGTCCTCCAGGCAACGCACGACGACGACGCTCATGCCGGCCATCGCCGCACTCGCGGGATTGGTGCCATGCGCGGACTGGGGGATCAGGCAGATGCTGCGATGGCCTTCGCCACGCGAACGGTGATAGGCGCGGATGGCGAGCAGGCCGGCATATTCGCCTTGGCTGCCGGCATTGGGCTGCAGGCTGACGGCGTCGAAGCCGGTGATCTCCGCCAGCCAGCCTTCCAGCTCGCCGACCATGGCGCGATAGCCGGCCGAATGGCTGGCCGGCGCGAAGGGATGGAGGTTGGCGACAACAGGCCAGCTGACCGGCATCATTTCGGCCGCCGCGTTGAGCTTCATGGTGCAGGAGCCCAGCGGGATCATGGTGCGGTCGAGCGCCAAATCCTTGTCGGCTAGCCTGCGCAGCAGGCGCATCATGTCGGTCTCGGAGTGGTTTTCGCGGAAAACCGGCTGGGTCAGAAACTCCTTGCCGCGCGGCTTGCCGGGCATCGCGCCGGCCTCAGTAGCGCCGGACTTGGCGCCGAACAGGGCGGCGATAGCCTCGAGATCCGCCTCGGTCGAGGTTTCGTCGAAGGCGATGCTGATGCGGTCGGCATCGATGACGCGCAGCAGCCGGCCACCTTTTTCAGCGGCAGCGGCGATCGAAGCTGCCTTGCCCTTCACTTCGGCCGTCACCGTGTCGAAACGGCTTGAGCCGAGCACGGAAACACCAGCGGTTTTCAGGCCTGCTGCGAGGCGGTTGGCGAGCTCATGGATGCGCGCTGCGATCGCCTGCAAACCAGTGGGGCCGTGCCAGATCGCATAGGCGGTCGCCATGTTGGCAAGCAGCGCCTGCGCGGTGCAGATGTTGGAGGTCGCCTTGTCGCGGCGGATATGCTGTTCGCGCGTCTGCAGGGCGAGGCGATAGCCGGGACGGCCCTTGCTGTCTATCGACTGCCCGACGAGGCGGCCGGGCATCAGCCGGGTCAGCTTGTCGGAGACGGCGCAATAGGCGGCGTGCGGGCCGCCAAAGCCCATCGGCACGCCAAAGCGCTGCATCGGGCCGACGGCGATGTCGGCGCCAAGCCTGGCCGGCGCGTCGGTCAGCGTGAGACCAAGCGGATCGGCGATGAAGACGACCACGGCGCCGGTGGCGCGAGCCTTCTCGATCGCCGCCTTGTGGTCGCCATAGACGCCAAACGTGTCCGGCCAGGAGACCAGCAGGGCGGCGGTGTTGTCGTCGATGGTCTCGCCATCGATCTCGATGCCGAGCGGCTCGGCGCGGGTGCGCACGACGTCCAGCGTCTGCGGATGCGGCGTGCCGGCCAGCGCTACCTTGGTGCGCTTGTCGCGATGATGGCGCAGCGCGATGCCGACCGCTTCGGCCACCGCCGTCGCTTCGTCGAGCAGGGAAGCCGAAGCCACCGGCAGGCCGGTCAATTCGGTGACCAGGGTCTGGAAGTTGAACAGCATTTCCAGGCGGCCCTGGCTGATCTCGGCCTGGTAGGGCGTATAGGCGGTGTACCAGGCCGGGTTCTCGAACAGGTTGCGCTGGATGACCGGCGGCACGTGGACGCCGTGATAGCCGGCGCCGATGAAGCTCTTCAGCACCGTGTTTTTTGCCATGATCGCCGACAATTCGGCCAGCGCTTCGGCTTCGCTCGCCGGCGCGGGAAGGGTCAGCGGCAGATCGAGGCGGATCGACTGCGGCACAGCCTGGCTGATCAGCGTCTCGACAGAGGGAACGCCGATCACGGCAAGCATGGCTCTGACATCGTTTACATCAGGACCGATGTGGCGGGCCGAGAAGGGGGTAAGTGCTGCGCTCATGGCAATAGGTCCTGATATCAACCGATATGGGCTTTGTAGGCGGCCTCATCCATGAGGCCTGCGAGTTGGCCTTCGTCGGCGAGCATCATCTTCCACAGCCAGCCGTCGCCGGTCGCAGCGGAGTTGACCAGCGACGGGTCCGAGGACAGCGCGCCGTTGGCGTCGGTGATCTCGCCGTCAACCGGCGCATAAACATCGGAGGCCGCCTTGACGGATTCGACGACCACGGCGGTATCGCCCTTGCTGAGCTTCGTGCCGATTTGAGGCAGCTCGACGAAGACGAGATCGCCAAGCTGTTCCTGCGCATAGTCGGTTATCCCGACGGTGGCGATGCCTCCCTCGACGCTCAGCCATTCGTGATCTTGTGTGAAATAGGTTTTTGCCATCGGAATTATCCTTTGCGGTAGCGATGAGGAGTGAAGGGCAAGGAACTGATATCGACCGGGATTTTCGTCCCGCGAACGTCGGCGAAGAGTTTCGTGCCCGGCTTGGCCAAGGCCGTTGACACATAGCCCATGGCGACGGGATGGCCGGCCGAGGGGCCGAAGCCGCCTGATGTCACGTGGCCGGCCGGATTGCCGTCGGCATCGAACAAAGCAGCGCCGGCGCGCACCGGCTGGCGGCCGTCCGGCTTCAGGCCGACGCGCTTTTGCGACGGCCCGCGCTCCAGGATGGACCGCAGCGCATCGGCGCCGATGAAGGATCCGCCGGCGCGGAGATCTTTGGGGATCGCCCACATCAGGCCGGCACTCGCCGGATCGATCTCCGGCGTGATGTCCTGGCCGTGCAGGCACAGGCCGGCCTCCAACCGCAGCGAGTCGCGGGCAGCAAGGCCGATCCACAACACACGCTCGTCCTCGATCAGTTTCGTGGCCAGAGCGCGCGCATCCGCCTCCGGCAGGCCGATCTCGAAGCCGTCCTCGCCGGTGTAGCCGGAGCGGCTCATGAACCAGTTTTGCTTCGGCTCGATGCCATGCATGAACAAGAGCGAGCCGGTCTCGATGCCGGCGCGGGACAAGGCAGCCCAGGCTTCGGGCCCCTGGATCGCCAGGAAGACGCGATCGAGCGCATCGACCTTCACGTCGAAATCGGTCGCCAGCGCACGCAAATGCTTCTCGTCCTCGACCGCATTCCCGGCGTTGGCGACCACCATGAAGCGCTCGGCGCCGAGCCGGGTGACGATCAGATCGTCGATGATCCCGGCGGCCTCGTTGAGGAAGAAGGTATATTTGGACTGTGAAATCTCAAGCGCGCCGGCATCGAGCGGACTGGCGCGGTTGAGCAGTGCCGCAGCGCCCGGTCCGCTGATCTCGAACAGCTTCATATGCGAAATGTCGAACAGGCCGGCATGTTCGCGGGTGTGAAGGTGCTCCTTCATCACGCCGGCCGGATAGGTCAGCGGCATCGACCAGCCCGCAAAGGCGCCAAAGCGTGCGCCGGCGGCGGTGTGCAGATCTTCGAGAGGAAGGTGTTTGGTGTCGTCGCCCGTCATGTCATCTCCAGAGTCGCACGCAATCGGCCGCTGCTGGCGACCAGTCCGTGCCCCTCTGTCTGAAGCCTGAGAGACTCGCGCAACCGGAACTCTGTCGGCGACGCTTACACCTTCGGCGCGGGGGCAAGCCCCGACTTTCCAGAGTGTCTTTCCCGTCTACGGTTCTTTTGCCTGAGAGATTTCGGGCGATTTCCCCTTCGGCGGCAGCTCGCGCTGCTCTCTCCCGCAAACAGGTAGGACTCAAAACTTGAGCCCTCGACGCGCCATCCATAGCTTGTCGGCGACACCTTGTCACCTGCCAGCGACACGTAAAGCGCGTCGTCTTTACAGTCTTCGCTAACCACGCCGTTTGCCGGTTTTTCAAGACAATGGCGATATTCTGGGCTGACGGTTTGGCCGGCAATTGCGTTGGGCACGGCGGATGGGGATTGACAGATGGGCGAACGGATCGGGAGCGCGCCGGTGGCGGGGCTGGCCTCGAAGGACCGCATCACGGCGGAAGATGTCGTCATGCTGCGTCGCGAAGTGTTCGCCGACGGCGTGGTGACGCGCGGCGAGGCTGAAGCACTGTTCGCGCTCGATGCGACGGCGACGGACAAATGCCCGCAATGGCCTGAATTCTTCGTCGAGGCCGTTACCGACTACATCGTCCACCAGGAAAAGCCGGCAGGCTATATCTCTGAAGACAATGCCGGTTGGCTGATCCAGACCATCTCGCGCGACGGAATGGTCGACAGTGTGACCGAACTGGAGCTGCTGGTGCATGTGCTGGAAAGGGCGAAATCATCGCCCGGCCGGCTCTCCGCCTATGCGCTCGAGCAGGTCGCCAACGCGGTGGTCGACGGCAAGGGACCACTGATGCTCGGCGGCGCGCTGGTTCCCGGGCTGGTCGCCAAGGCAGAGGTCGATCTGTTGCGCCGCATTCTCCATGCCTATGGCGGCGACGGTAACATCGCCATCACACGGGTTGAGGCCGAGGTGCTGTTCCAGATCAACGAGCAGACCGCAGCGGCCCACAACGACCCGTCCTGGAACGACCTGTTCGTCAAGGCGCTCGCCAATTTCGTCATGTGTTCGGCCGGCTACGAAGCGCCGACGCGCGATGTGGCGCTGCGTCGTGACAGTTTCTTGGACCAGGTCGAGCCCGAAATTGGTGGCTTCTTCAGCCGCATGGTGTCGGGCGGACTGGCCGGCATCATGGAAGCCTATCGTTCGCCCGGCGATATCGAGGCCGAATGGGAGTCGAAGAACCGTGCCGCCGAGGCACTCGCGCGCCGCGCCGAGACGATCGACGCCAGCGAGGCGAAATGGCTGGCCGATCGCATCGGCACCGACCGCCCGCTGCGTGACAATGAACGCGCGCTGCTGACGCTGATCAAACTCGCCTCGCCGGAGATACATCCGGCGCTCAAGCCACTGCTCGACAAGGTTGCTTAAGCCGCGCCGTTTTCTGCGACCGTTTTGCAGAGGACGATATTGGAGTGTCTTCAGGCCAATCGCCAAGTTCGGCCACGCGATCGAAACCGGCTTCCTCAGGCAAGCTCGGTTCGGTCGGAGTCAGATCGTGCTCGGTCAGAATGCGAGGCCATCAAATCCCGCCATACCAGTCATAGCCATTGTCTTCCCAATAGCCGCCGCGGCCGCCGCCGATATTGGCAAAACTGTCGACGAGCTCGATCTTGTAGAGATACTTCGGCATCTTGTAGCCGAGCTGTCGTTCGACGCGCACGCGCAGCGGCGCGCCGTTTTCGACCGGCAGCGGCTTGCCGTTGAGGCCGTAGGCGAGGATCGTCTGCGGGTGGCGGGCATCGATCAGGTCGATGGTGCCGTAATATTTGATTTCCCCGGAGAGGCTGCGATCGATCGTATCGAGGCAGTGGAACATGACATAGCGGGCCTGCGGCTTGACCACAGCCTGGTCGAGCACCAGCGACAGCGGGGTGCCGGTCCATTTGGCGATGCAGCTCCAGCCTTCGACACAGTCGTGGCGGGTGATCTGCGTGCGGCTCGGCATGTTCTCCAACTGCTCGCGGCTGAGCGACAGCGGCTTTTCGACCAGGCCCGTTACCTCCAGCCGCCAGTCGGCGAAATTGTTGGCGAGCAGGCCCTTGTAGGTGTCATCGTCGGGCGCGGTGACGCCGTTCGGCCGCTGCGGCTGGCGGATGTCGGCCTCGGTGAATTCCGGCGCCAGAGCATCGCGGCCGGCAAGCCAGCGTTGCGCGCGGTAGGTCAGGCCATTGGCGTTTTCGAGGAAACTGCGCAGGCCGTCGCCCATGCCGAGCTGGCTGTCGAAGGCATCGCAGCCCGACAACATGATGCCGGAAACGCCGAGGCCGGCGCCCGTCAGGAACTTTCGGCGGCTGATCTGGAATTTGGCCATCTCACGCACTCCTCTCGGTGTCGCCATGCCTTGGCGGATCGGTGCGGTACCAGCCGGTGATGATCGAGCGCAGTTCGTTGATCGGGCCGGCGGCGAGGATCATCATCATATGGACGATGAAAAAGCCGACCAGCAGCACCATCACCGTGAAATGGATGGTGCGCGCCGTCTGCCTTCCGCCGAGCAGTTCGTTGAGCCAGGGCAGCACCGAGTTCATGCTCGGCGACATGGCAAGGCCGGTGATGATCATGAGTGGCAACAGCACGAACAGTACGCCGCCATAGGCCATTTTCTGCAGCGTGTTGTATTCGCGTGTGTGGTGGAACCTGAGCTTGGCGTGCTCGATGATGTCCTGCGGCAGCCGCTTGAGATCGTCAAGGCGCGGCGCCAGATCGCGGCGCAGATGGCCGTTGACCAGGCTGGCGACCAGCCAGACGACCAAGGTGGTTGTCAGTATCCAGGCGAAGAAGAAATGCACAACGCGGGCGGTGCCGAGATCGTAATAGGACGGGATTGTCGCCCAGGACGGGAAGGCACGCGACGTTTGCTGCCGGGCCGGGCCCGACCAGCCGAGCACGCCTGTGGTGTCGAAGCGATGGCCGAAGATTTCGGTATAGCCGCGCGGGCCGGTGGCGGTGTTTTCGGCGCCGATGGCAAAGACGGTGTTGTTGTACTCGAAGCCGGATTGCTTGCCGATGTAGAGCTGCGGCCGGGCATTGAAGATCTGCAGGCCGGATAAAAGCAAGAAGAACAGCGAGATCGCCCACAGCCAGTGCGTCAGGCGGGTCCAGCGCGATTGCCGGTAGATCAGCGTCGCATCCTTCGTTGAGGCGGCATCGACGCCTGCGCCGGGCTGACTCATGGTAATGGTTTCCATCTTTTCCTCGCCTCCGGCTGCGCGATCCTGGGATGGTCCGCGCTCGTCCTTGTCCTCCCAATACGTCGCTATCGAAAGCGATGTTTCATGCGGTCACGTTTTTATTACGGGCACGGGTTTATCGCGGGCACGGATACTCAATTGCCGAGGCTCACCGCGAGATTGACGACGGCGGCGACGATGACGGCGTTGAAGAAGAACGACAGGATCGAATGGACAAGCACCACGCGGCGCATATGCGAGGTCGTGATCGCGGTGTCGGCGGTCTGCGCGGTCATGCCGATCACCGTCGCGAAATAGAGAAAGTCCCAACCGTCCGGCCGTTTGCTGCCGGGAAAATCGAGGCCGCCGACCGGTATCTTCTTCTTGGTTTCGGCATCGATCGCGTCGCCGTCCATCCAGTAGACATGCGCATAGTGGAGGGCGGCCATGGCATGGATGGTGAACCAGCCAAGCGGGATCGACAGCATGGCGAAGCCGAGTTCGATGGGGTCGCGATCCTTGTGATTGATCAAAAGGAACAGCAGGACAATGGCCATGGCGACGATGCCGAGCGTGATGGCAAAGATGCCCAGCACTGGGAGGTCCAGTTCGCGCGCGTTCTTGCTGAGATAGCGGCCGGACAGCAGCGGCATCTTGGCGATGACGAGCGCGATGAAGACGACGAAGAAGGAATCGGCGGCAATCGAGATCGAATAAGCAAGCCGCGTGGAGACGGGGAGCGATCCAATCAAAGGCAATACCGCGGCAAATACGACCAGACCGACGGCTAGCGACACAAAGAACTGCTTGTGCCGCTGCAAGGGGTTATTCGGCGATGTGTCGGCCATAGCCCGACCTCGGATGATGCTTCACGTCTGGTCGGGTGTGACGGATTTCAGAGCCCGCCGCAAGATACGGTCGAGCTCACCCAGGAAACGCGAGCGATCCTGTGGCGCAAAGCTGGCATTGTAGCCCTTGCTCTCGCCGGTTTCGCGCAGATGCTGCTTCAAATCGCGCATTGCAACCGCCATGCCGATGGTCTCCGGCGTGAACGGCCGGCCGGTTGGCCCAAGCACATGCGCGCCGAGCGCCACGGTGCGAGCGGCAAGCGGGATGTCGGCTGTGATCACGATGTCGTTGGCCTTGGCATTGTCGACGATCCAGTCGTCGGCGGCGTCGGCGCTCTTGGACACCACGATGTTGCGAATCATCGGATCGCGCGACGGACGCAGCCCGCCATTGGAGACGTAGGTGACGACCACGCCATGGCGCTCGGCGACCTTCTCGACCTCGGCTTTCACCGGGCAGGCGTCGGCGTCGACGTAGATGGCGGGTGCCGGCATTATCTCTCCAAAACGGACATGGGGCCGGCATGTTACCCGGCCCCATGCCAGAAATCTCGTACTGTCAGGCCGGCCGCGCGCCCGACTTCTTCGCCGTCCAGGTGGCAATGTAATCCATCAGGCCGGGGTTGAGACAGTCATAGGGCTCGAGGCCCATCGACTTCAACTGGCCGCGGATGCCGTCCATGCGCTTGGGGTCGACACCGGATTCGATGATCGACGAAACGAAAGCGGTGAAGCCCGGCGGTGACCAGCCGTCTTCCTGGAAGCGCTCGGGATGGATGAAGGACAGACCTTTGAACGGATGGTCGCGCTCGACCGGTCCGTGCATATGGACACCGCAGCCGGTGCAGGCGTGACGCTGGATAAGTGCCGAGGGGTCGACCACTTTCAGCTTGTCGCCGTTTTCGGTGACTGTGACATCGCCGGTGCCGGCTACGGCCACGACCGAGAACACCGCGCCGTCAGGCTTCCAGCATTTGGTGCAGCCGCAGGCATGGTTGTGGGCGATCTGGCCCTTGACCGTCACCTTCACCGGCTTGCTGGTGCAGGCGCAGACCAGCGTGCCGCCGGCAAAGCTTGCGCTCTCCTTTGGCAAGCCATTGTCGATTTTGGGATGCAGTTTCTCAGGCATTGTCTTCCTCCCTTGTTGAACCTGTGCAACTTCAGTCGCTGGCCCTTCGGTCGGCGGCTTGTTCTTCCTCCGTTTGGTGTGCGATCGGACGCAAAACCGGGCGCCACTTTTGCTGATCGCACTTAGTAAACGACGACGCTCCTGATCGACTTGCCCTCATGCATGAGATCAAAACCCTTGTTGATGTCCTCAAGCTTCAGCAAATGGGTGATCATCGGGTCGATCTGGATCTTGCCGTCCATGTACCAGTCGACGATTTTCGGCACGTCAGTGCGGCCGCGTGCGCCGCCAAAGGCGGTGCCCATCCAGGTGCGGCCGGTGACCAGCTGGAACGGCCGGGTCGAAATCTCCTGGCCGGCGCCGGCCACGCCGATGACGACCGACTTGCCCCAGCCGCGATGCGAGGCTTCCAGCGCCTGGCGCATCACCTTGGTGTTGCCGGTGCAGTCGAATGTGTAGTCGGCGCCGCCGATCTGGTCGGCGCCGCGCTTGGTCAAGTTGACGAGGTGAGGAACGATGTCGCCGTCGATCTCCTTCGGATTGACGAAATGCGTCATGCCGAAGCGCTCGCCCCATGCCTTCTTGTCGTTGTTGAGGTCGACACCGATGATCATGTCAGCGCCGGCGAGCTTCAGGCCCTGGATGACGTTGAGGCCGATGCCACCGAGACCAAAGACGACAGCAGTCGCGCCTTGCTCGACCTTCGCGGTGTTGATGACCGCGCCGATGCCGGTGGTGACGCCGCAACCAATGTAGCAGATTTTGTCGAAGGGCGCGTCCGGGTTGACCTTGGCGACGGCGATCTCGGGCAAAACGGTGAAATTGGAGAAGGTCGAGCAGCCCATATAGTGGAAGATCTTGTCCTTGCCGATCGAGAAGCGCGAGGAGCCATCGGGCATCAAGCCTTGGCCCTGCGTGGCGCGGATGGCGGTGCACAAATTGGTCTTGCGCGACAGGCAGGATGGGCACTGCCGGCATTCCGGCGTGTAGAGCGGGATGACGTGGTCGCCCTTCTTGACCGAGGTGACGCCCTTGCCGACATCGACGACAACGCCAGCGCCTTCATGGCCGAGGATTGCCGGAAACAGGCCTTCGGGATCGGCGCCCGACAGGGTGAACTCGTCGGTGTGGCAGATGCCGGTCGCCTTGATCTCGACCAGCACCTCGCCTTCGCGCGGTCCGTCGAGGTCGACCTCCATGATTTCCAACGGCTTTCCGGCGGCGACAGCGACAGCGGCGCGGGTTTTCATCAGGCAATTCCTCCCAAGGCGATTGGTCTTCAGGCTTTCAGGGTTTTTATACTGTTTCAACCCGATTTGGCGACCAAATATGGCGCAAATCTTGGCCCAGTCGTCGGCGAGCCCAACCTTCGCCCCTCGGCACGGGCCTGGCGGGCAGGGAGTGTCTTGATGGGTGCGCTGCCGGCGGTGCTTGAGCCCGGCTGCCGAAGCCCATAAGAAGGACGAAAGACCGAGGAAACGCCTTCGATGTTCACGAAAATCCTGATCGCCAATCGCGGCGAGATTGCTTGCCGCGTCATCAAGACGGCGCGCAGGATGGGGATTGCCACCGTAGCGGTCTATTCCGACGCCGATCGCGACGCCGTGCACGTCGAAATGGCCGACGAAGCCGTGCATATCGGGCCATCGCCTGCCGCGCAAAGCTATCTTCTGCCTGAAAAGATCATCGCTGCCTGCAAGGAGACGGGCGCGCAGGCCGTGCATCCCGGCTACGGTTTTCTGTCGGAGCGGGCCGCCTTCTGCGAAGCGCTTGAGGCTGAGGGCATTGTCTTCATCGGTCCGAAACCCAAGGCTATCAAGGCGATGGGCGACAAGATCGAATCGAAGAAGTTCGCCAAGGCCGCTGAGGTGTCGACGGTTCCCGGCTGGCTTGGTGTCATCGAAAATGCCGACCATGCCGAAAAGATCGCCGGCGAGATCGGTTATCCCGTGATGATCAAGGCCTCGGCCGGCGGCGGCGGTAAAGGCATGCGCATTGCCTGGAGCCAGTCGGAAGTGCGCGACGGCTTCGACCGGGCGCGCTCGGAGGCGAAAAGCTCGTTCGGCGACGACCGCGTCTTCATCGAAAAGTTCGTCGTCGATCCGCGTCATATCGAAATCCAGGTGCTGGCCGACGCGCATGGCACCGCCCTCTATCTCGGCGAGCGCGAATGCTCGATCCAGCGTCGGAACCAGAAGGTGGCGGAAGAGGCGCCGTCGCCATTCCTCGATGCCAGGACGCGCGAGGCGATGGGCGAGCAGGCCGTGGCGCTGGCCAAGGCGGTCGACTACCAGAGCGCCGGCACCGTCGAGTTCATCGTCGATGCTGAAAAGAACTTCTATTTCCTTGAAATGAATACACGATTGCAGGTCGAGCATCCGGTGACGGAGCTTGTTACCGGCATCGACCTGGTCGAGCAGATGATCCGCGTCGCCGCCGGCGAAAAGCTCGGCATCAAGCAGAGCGACGTCACGCTGAACGGCTGGGCGGTGGAAAGCCGGCTCTATGCCGAGGATCCCTATCGCAATTTCCTGCCCTCGATCGGCCGGTTGACGCGCTACCGGCCGCCGGAGGAGGGCACGTTCGGCGATGTCGTCATCCGCAACGACACCGGCGTCACCGAAGGCTCCGAGATTCCGATGTTCTATGATCCGATGGTGGCAAAACTCTGCACCTGGGCGCCCACGCGTATCGAGGCCATCGATGCCATGTCGGAAGCGCTGGACAGTTTCGTCGTCGACGGCATCGAGCACAACATCCCGTTCCTGGCGGCGCTGATGCAGCATCCGCGCTGGCGCGAGGGGCGGATATCGACGGGCTTCATCGCCGAGGAATATCCTGACGGCTTCGCGCCGATCGTGCCCAATGGCGATGAAAAGGCAGTGCTGGCGGCGATCGCCACCGCGGTCGAGCTTCTGCGCCGCGACCGACTCGACCGGCTGGGCGGGCGGCTGGCGCCGCATTCGGGCGCACTCAAGCGCGATTGGGTGGTGAAGCTCGGCGACGACTATCTCCAGGCTTCGATCATCGAGGGCATGATCTCCATTCCGATGGAAATCGATCTGTCGGTCGATGGCGGCAAAGCGCTGACGGTGGCGTCCGACTGGCGGCCGGGCGACCTCATCTGGCGCGGCACTGTCGGTGCCCGCAAGGTCACGGCGCAGATCAGGCCGGCGCCGAACGGCCTGCGCATTGCCTGGAAAGGCATGTCGGTGACGGCGCGCGCCATGCTGCCGCGCACGGCTGAACTGGAAAGGCTGATGCCGGAGAAGGTGGCGCCGAACACGTCCAAGATGCTGCTTTGCCCGATGCCGGGCCTGGTCGTGTCGATCGCGGTTGCCGAGGGGCAGGAGGTCAAGGCCGGCGAGACGCTGGCCGTGGTCGAGGCGATGAAGATGGAAAACGTGCTGCGCGCCGACCGCGATCTTGTCGTGTCGAAGCTCAACGCCAAGCCGGGTGACAGCCTGGCTGTGGAGGCGGTGATCATGGAGTTCGCCTAGAGATTGTTTGGAATTCTACTCCGGCGGCCATCTGAAGGTGGTTTCTGCGCTTCCCGTGCTCACGGACCAATGGCCGCTGCGCTCCGGTTCTCGAACCGCCATCATATGACTCGCCAGAGCGAATTTCGAAACAATCTCTGAGCCGTGCGGCGGGGTACGGAAGCCTGTGGTCGGCGGTCATTTGTGCTGGACTGGCATCGCCCGGTCCGGGACAATACATCTCCATCGACTCAAAGCCTTTCGAGCAATTTGAAACATCATGGCGGATGACAAACTTCCACGCGATCCCCTGAGGCGCGAAGCAGCGCTCGCTGCTGCGCGCCCGGAGGCGCCGGCGCGGCCGTTCATCCATCTGCGCGTGCATTCGGCGTATTCGCTGCTCGAGGGCGCCTTGCAGGTCGCCGCTGTCGTCGCCCATGCCGTCAAGGACGAGTGCCCGGCAATCGCCGTCACCGACACCAACAATCTGTTCGGCGCGCTGGAATTTGCCCAGAAGGCAGTGAAGGAAGGCATCCAGCCGATCATCGGCTGCCAGATAGATCTCGCCTTTTCCGGCGAGACCAGCGACGCACAGCGCGACCGCCGCCGCCACGGGCCGGAGATGAACGCCGTGGTGCTGCTCGCCGCCACCGAGGTTGGCTATAGCAACCTCGTCAGGCTTGTCAGCCAGGTCTATCTGGAGACGCCGCCGGGCGAGCCCGTGCATCTGACGTCAGCAATGCTGGAAGGCCATAGCGATGGCCTGATCTGCCTCAGCGGCGGGCCGCGCGGCCCGATCGGCCGGGCGCTGAAGGAGGATCGCCGAGATCTTGCCGAGACGCGGCTTCTGGCACTCAAGGCGCTGTTCGGCGACCGGCTCTATGTCGAACTGGACCGCGTTTCCGGCTATGACCGCGCCATCGAGAAATCATCGGTCGATCTTGCCTATACCCATGATCTGCCGCTGGTCGCCACCAATGAGGCGTTCTTCGCCGCCCGCGACGACTATGACGCGCATGATGCGCTGATCGCCATTGCCGAAGGGTCGGTCGTTGCCGCCGACAACCGCCGCCGCCTGACATCGGACAATTTCCTGCGCAGCCAGGCGGATATGGCGCGGCTGTTCGCCGACCTGCCGGAAGCGATCGACAACACCGTCGAGATCGCGCTGCGCTGTTCCTACTATCCCAAGAACCGCAATCCGATCCTGCCACGCTTTACCGGCGGCGATGTCGCCGACAATGAGGTGGCGCTGAAGGCCGAGGCCGATGAACTGCGCCGGCAGGCCCATGAAGGTCTCGACGCCCGGCTGGCGGCGCATGGGCCCACCGCCGGCTACACGGTCGAACAATACCGCGAGCGGCTCGATTTCGAGCTCTCCATCATCGAGAAGATGAAGTTTCCCGGCTACTTCCTCATCGTGGCCGACTTCATCAAATGGGCGAAGGCGCAAGGCATTCCGGTCGGGCCGGGCCGTGGTTCGGGCGCCGGATCACTGGTCGCTTATTCCACCACCATCACCGATATCGATCCGCTGCGCTTCTCGCTGCTGTTCGAGCGCTTCCTCAATCCGGACCGCGTGTCGATGCCCGACTTCGACATCGACTTCTGCCAGGATCGGCGCGAAGAGGTCATCCGCTACGTCCAGCAGAAATATGGCCGCGACCAGGTGGGACAAATCATCACCTTCGGTACGCTGCAGGCGCGCGCGGTGCTGCGCGACGTCGGCCGCGTGCTGCAAATGCCTTACGGCCAAGTCGACAAGCTCTCCAAAATGGTGCCGCAGAACCCCGCCAATCCGGTCAAGCTGGCGGATGCCATCGCCAACGAGCCGCGCTTTGCCGAGGAGGCCGAGAAGGAGCCAATCGTGCAGACGCTGCTCGATATGGCGCAAAAGCTGGAAGGGCTCTACCGCCACGCTTCGACGCACGCCGCCGGCATCGTCATCGGCGACCGGCCCTTGTCGGAACTGGTGCCGATGTACCGCGATCCGCGCTCCGACATGCCGGTCACCCAGTTCAACATGAAATATGTCGAGCAGGCCGGGCTGGTAAAATTCGACTTCCTCGGCCTGAAGACGCTGACGGTGCTGGAGACGGCGGTGAAGCTGATCCGCCGGCGCGGCATCGAGATCGACCTGGCGACGATCCCGCTCGACGATCCTGAAACCTACGCCATGCTGTCGCGCGGCGAAGTGGTCGGTGTGTTCCAGGTGGAAAGTGCCGGCATGCGCAAGGCGCTGATCGGCATGCGGCCCGACTGCATCGAGGACATCATCGCGCTGGTGGCGCTCTACCGTCCCGGCCCGATGGAGAACATCCCGACCTACAATGCCAGAAAACATGGCGAAGAGGAGATGGCATCGATCCATCCCAAGATCGACCATCTGGTGAAGGAGACGCAAGGCGTCATCGTCTACCAGGAACAGGTGATGCAAATCGCGCAGGAGCTGTCGGGCTATTCGCTTGGCGAAGCCGACCTGCTGCGCCGCGCCATGGGCAAGAAGATCCGCGCCGAAATGGACAAGCAGCGCGAGCGCTTCGTCACCGGTGCGGTCGAACGCGGTGTCGGCAAGCCGCAGGCCGACTTCATCTTCGACCTTCTGGCCAAGTTCGCCGACTACGGCTTCAACAAATCGCACGCGGCCGCCTACGCCGTCGTGTCCTACCAGACCGCCTATCTCAAGGCGCACTACCCCGTCGAGTTCCTGGCGGCGTCGATGACGCTCGACATGGGCAACACCGACAAACTCGCCGATTTCCGCCAGGATGCGCTGCGTCTCGGCATCGAGGTGGTGGCGCCGTCGGTGATGACCAGCTTCCGCAATTTCGAGGTCGGCGAGAACCGCATTTACTATTCGCTGGCGGCCCTCAAGGGCGTCGGCGACGCTGCGGTCGAGCACATCGTCGCCATGCGCGGCGAAAAGCCGTTCAAGAATCTCGCCGATTTCTGTGAAAGGGTCGATCCCAAGATCGTCGGCAAGCGCGTCTTCGAAAGCTTGATCATGGCCGGCGCGCTCGACTGCTTCGGCCACGACCGCGCCCAGATGATGGCCGGCGTCGAACGGATGATGGGGCTGGCTTCGCTGGCGCAGCAGAATGCCATTTCGGGCCAGCACGACATTTTCGGCGCGTCGCTCGGCGCGCAGCAGCAGGCGCTCAATTTGCCGCAGACCGATCCGTGGCTTGCCGCCGACCGGCTGCACCGCGAATTCCAGGTCGTCGGCTTCTATCTTTCGGCGCATCCGCTCGACGAGTACAAGGCGGCCCTGCAGAAGATGCGGGTGCAAAACTGGGGCGAGTTCTCGGCTGCGGTCAAACGCGGTGCCGCCGCGGGCCGGCTCGCCGGCACCGTCACCACCAAGCAGGAGCGCAAGACCCGAACCGGCAACAAGATGGGCGTCATCGCCTTTTCCGACACATCTGGCCAATATGAAGCCGTGCTGTTTTCGGAAGGGTTGGCGCAGTATCGCGATCTGCTCGAGCCCGGACGTTCGGTGGTGATCACCGTTTCGGCCGAGGATAGGCCCGAAGGGGTCAATCTGCGCATCCAGACGGTGCAGTCGCTGGAGGATGAGGCCAGCCGTATCCAGAAGGCGCTGCGCATCTTCGTGCGCGATGCGGCTCCGATCGGCATGCTGGCCGGCCAGCTTGCGGTGAAGGGCGAGGGCCAGGTCAGCTTCGTGCTGATCAAGGAGGCCGGGCAAGGTGAGATCGAGATCGAATTGCCCAATCGCTACCGCATCTCGCCGCAGATCGCGTCGGCCATGCGCGCGGTGCCGGGTGTGGTCGAAGTCGAGCTCGTCTAGGCTGCGCTGATATACACGGCAATCCCATCGACGTCGGCCAGTGCATGACGGCATAAAGATGCTCTGGGCCTGACATTGCAGCCGATAGGGCCAGCGTGCGGGGCGTGGTTGACCTGACCTTCCTTTGAACCACATGCGTTGAGCAGAAACTTCACAGGAACGCACAATCATGCCCAGCCGCGAACGCGTCGAAGCCTTCCTCAAGGAGGTGGTCGAAGGCAGCCACGTCAAAGCGATCGCCGACTTCTACCATGACGATGCCACCATGCAGGAAAATCTCGGCGTCCCGCGGCGCGGCAAGGAAACACTGATGGCGCATGAGCAGGCAGCACTCGACCGGATCGAGAAGATGCACACCCATCCTGTCCAGACATTCCTGGTCGATGGCGACAATGTCGCCATCCGCTGGACCTTCGACCGTATCGACAAGGCCGGCACCGTGCGCCGGCTGGAAGAGGTGGCCCTGCAGCGCTGGCGTGGTGACCGGATTGCGGAGGAGCGGTTCGTCTACGACACCGCCTCGGCCTGGCGCCTCGTGGGGCCGGACGGCAAGGTGGTGGAGGGCTGACGATCACCGGGGCCACTAGATCATGATGAGATTTGGTTGAAATCTCATCATGATCTAACCCTTTGTTGGAGCATGATCTTTTCCGCAAACCGGCACCCACTTTTTGGGATCATGCTCTAGACGACCCCGGCTGGGACCGTTACGCACTTGGTGATGAAAGCAGCCGAGAAGGACGGATTGCAGCAAAGCTCAGCGATGGCGCGGCTGCGTGACAGGCTGCGCAAGCTCTATCACGGACGCACGCCGGCGGCGTTCCGGTTTCAACTGGTGGCGGTCATCATCGACCTCGCCATCATCGCCTTCTTCGTTGCCACGCCGGTGCTCCAGGACAAGCCGTCATTCCTGTGGCTCGACTATACCGTCGCGGCGCTGGTCGCCGCCGACCTGATTGCCCGACTGTTAGCCTCCAACGACATGTTGCGGCTGATGAAACAGCCGACATCCTGGGTCGATGTCTTCATCCTTTTGACGCTGCTGATGCCGACGGCGCTGGCAAATCTGGCGTTCCTGCGCATCCTGCGGCTATGGTCGCTGTCGCGCAGCGGGTCGCTGTGGCGGCATTTCGAAATGCGTGGCTTGAGGCCCTGGCGCGAGGCGAGCCACGCGGTCATCAACCTGTTGACGTTCCTGTTCGTCATCACCGGCTTCGTCTACACCTTCTTCTTCCGCACCGGCGCCGGCCTCGAAAACTACATTGATGCGCTGTATTTCACCGTTGCCACGGTGACGACGACCGGTTTCGGCGACATCGTGCTGCCGGGGATCGCCGGCAAGCTGACCGCGATCGCCACCATGATCATCGGCATCTCGCTGTTCGTCAGACTGGCGACGGCGATTTTTCGACCCGCGAAGGTGTTCTTTCCCTGTCCGCAGTGCGGACTGCAACGGCATGAGCCGGACGCCGTGCACTGCAAGGCCTGCGGGCATCTTCTCAACATACCGGATGAGGGGAATTGACCGACCGCTACGAGGCCGCGACCTCGGCCGGCTTTGGCGCCTTGCGCTGCAGGTTGAGCAGGTTGCCCATCAGGATCAGCAGGGCGCCGCCGGCTGTAAAGATGTCGATCTGTTCGCTGTAGAGCAGCCAGCCGATCAGCGCCGACAGTGGCACGCGCAGGAAATCCATCGGTGAAATCACCGTAGCGTCGGCATAGGTGAGGGCACGCGCCATGCAGAAATGCGACGACATGCCGGTGAAGGCAATCAGCAGGATCCATGGCCAGAGTTCGAGCGGTGGGTTGCGCCATTCATAAAGCGCCGGGATCAGGCCGACCACCGACTGGATGATCAGCATCCAGAAGATGATGCGCACGACACTGTCCGTGCGGGTCAGCGACTTGACCAACACCACCGATACGCCAAAGCACACGGCCGCGCCGAGAACGACGAGGTGACCCGGATCCATGGAGCCGACGCCGGGGCGAACGATGACCACCACGCCGATCAGGCCAAGCACGACCGCCGCAATTTTCGGGCGGGAGAGCCTTTCGCCAAGAAACGCCACCGCCAGGATCGCGGTCCAGATCGGCGTGGTGAATTCGATCGATATGAGCACCGCAAGCGGGATCAGCGTCAGCGCATAGAGCCATGCCGCCTGGCCCGTATAGTGGATGACATTGCGAGCGATATGGGCCAACGGGCGCTGCGTGCGCATTGCGGCGAATCCGCCGCTCATCGTCACCAGCGGCAACAGAATGAAGAAGCCGATCACCGAGCGCAGTTCCAGCACCTGGAAGACGTTGAGCTCGGCGGTGGTTGCGCGGCCAGCGACTGACATCGCCAGAAACGAGGCGATCGACAGCGCCATCCAGAACGCGGCTTTCGGGATCGATGGGGAAGGTGCCATAGGCGCTATGTCGCAAGCCGGGACTTCTATCGCAACCGTTAGGCGACGCATTCGACTGGGCCAGACCGTTGCAAAAACAGCCATGCCGGAAGTGGAACCTGACGCAACGGCAGGCGTTGGTTCCGGTATTGGCCAATTGCTGGACGCATCGTTCTTCAACATCAACGGGGGAGAGATTCCGATGAGATCATTCGCGCGGTTTCTGCTAGCCGGCTGCCTGCTACCTGCAAGCGCCACGGCCGATGCCGACGAGGCGAATTTTCTCAGCTCCTTGCAAGGGAATTTCTCCGGCAAGGGGACAGTCAAGGTCACCACCGACGCACCGACGGTGAATGTGTCCTGCACCTTCAATTCCGACGCGACCTCGAGTTCATTGTCGCTTGACGGCAATTGCCGTGGTCTTGTCGTGGTGACGCGCGCCATCAGCGCCAATCTGAAGGCCCGCGGGGCGAAGTATACTGGCGTCTATGTCGGGTCGCGCACCGGGCCGGCACAGCTCGCCGGCAGCCGTTCTGGGAACGCGTTCAGTCTCGGCATTCGCTGGGCGGCGGAGGTCAATGGCGATCGCAAGGCGCGGTTGACGGTGGAGAAAACCAGCGGCGACGGAATGCGGTTGACCGTTACCGACGTCGATCCGAAAACCGGCAAGAACGTGGTGACGAGCCGCATCGATCTCAAGCGTATCTAAGCCGTCTCACTCCTCGATCGGCTCCGGCGGGTTGGCGTTGCGGCCTTTACCGAAGGTGTAGCCGGTTTCCACCGCCTTCTTGCCGAACTTGTCGCGTAGCGTATCGATGGCGCTTTCGGCCATGGCGCGCTTGCGCGAGCCGACGTCGACGAGATCGGGCGGATCGGCCTTCTCGTCACCCGAGAGATCGCTGACACCGATGCCAAGCAGCCGGTACTTTGTCCCGTCCGCCTCCTTGCGCAACAGCTCGAGCCCGGTCTGGAAAATGCGGTCGGCCAGCCGGGTCGGGTCGCCGAGCTGGCGGTTGCGGGTACGCAGCTTGAAATCCTGCGTCTTCAGCTTCAGCACCACGGTGCGCCCGGCAATGCCTGACTTCTTCAGCCGCGCCGAGACCTTTTCCGACAATCCCCTCAGCACTGGAACCAGTTCGCCCATTTCAGCTATGTCGGTGTCGAAAGTGGTTTCGGCCGACACACTTTTCGCATCCTGGTCGGGATCGACACGGCGGTCGTCCTGGCCGCGCGAGAGATGGTAGAGCCGGGTGCCCATCACGCCATAGCGGCGCATAAGATCGGCCCGCTCCATGCGCTGCAACTGGGCGATGCTGCGGATGCCGTCGCGTTCGAGCGTTGCGGCAAAAGCCTTGCCGACGCCCCAGATCAGCGTCACTGGCTGTTCGGCCAGGAAACCCAGCGCCTCGGCTTCGCCGATCACCGAAAAGCCGCGCGGCTTGCGGAAATCGGAGGCAACCTTGGCCAGGAACTTGCAGTAGGAAAGGCCGGCCGAAACGGTGATGCCGATTTCCTTTTCGACGGTCTGCGCAAAGCGCGCCAGCACCACCGCCGGCGGCATGCCGTGCAGGCGCTCGGTGCCGGCAAGGTCGAGAAACGCCTCATCGATGGAGAGCGGTTCGACCAGCGGCGTGAGCGCCTGCATCAAGGCGCGGACATCGCGGCCGACGCGGACGTATTTCTCCATATTGGGCGGGATGACGACCGCTTCCGGACAGGCTTCGAGCGCCTTGAACATCGGCATTGCCGAGCGCACCCCCTTGATGCGGGCGATGTAGCAGGCGGTGGAGACGACGCCGCGCTTGCCGCCGCCGATGATCAGCGGCTTGTCCTTCAGCGCCGGATTGTCGCGCTTTTCGATCGCCGCATAGAAGGCGTCGCAATCGATATGCGCCAGATGCAGCTGGTAGAGCTCGGGATGGCGGGTGAGTCGAGGGCTGCCGCAACGCTCACAGCGCCTGGTATCGCTGCGCTGAAAGGTCAGGCAGTCGCGGCAAAAACCGTGCTCGGGATTGTTGACAGGGGCCGCCATCGCTGCGAACATAAAGAGAACAGATGCAATGGTACGTCAGGACGGAAGCCGCCACAAGCGGTTAGCCGGGAGAGAACTCATGAGCACCACCATAGCGCCGCTGGCGCCTGACCTGTGGGCGGATTTCGAGGATCTTTTCGGCAAGCAGGGCGCCTGTTACGGCTGCTGGTGCACGCATTTCCGGATGGCGCCGGCGGTCCGACGGGCCAGCGACAAGCAGCGCAACAAGGATCATATCAAGGCGCGTATCGAGGCCGGGCCGCCGCCGGGGCTTTTGGCCTTCGAGGACGGCCAGGCGGTCGGCTGGATGCAGATCGGTCCACGCGCCGACGTGCCCGAATGGAACAATCGGGGCCGGGGCTCGGCGCCGGTCGATCCAACCGACGCCGTAGATCCCGGCGTCTGGGCCATCTCCTGCTTCTTCATCCGCGCCAGCGCGCGCGGCCGGGGCGTCAGCCACCGCCTGGTCGAGGGCGGCATCGCTTTTGCCCGCCAGAACAAGGCGCGGCTGGTCGAGGCGTGTCCGATCGACGTGTCGCGCGATTCGCGTTCGATCGGGCTGTTCGTCGGCTCGTCGCGTGTGTTTGAAAAGGCCGGCTTCGAGCGGCTTGTCGAACGCAAGGCCGGACGGCCGCTGATGCGGCTGGTGTTGTAGTCAATTACCCGTCGGCGTTTGTTGATGTCCTGTGGAAGCTGTAGGTTGGTGTCATAGCAGACGAACGAAGCGTTCCTTTTTGGTCAAATGGAGAATTATGTGAACCGTGTCTTGCCGCTTGCTTTCCTTCTCGCCCTCAGCGCTCCTGCCTTTGGCCAGGCTGTCGATGCCCAAGGTGCCAAGCAACTTTCCGATGAGCTCTCTCGCTATGTCGGCAAACAGGCGCTCAATGAAGGCATTTTGAAGATCTCAGCCGAGGAGGGTGCCTACAAGATCACCTTCGATGTGAAGGCGCTTGTGGCGAAGATGCCGAAGCAGGATCTGAAGCGGTTCGATTTCCCGCCCGTCACGCTGCGGGTCAAACCGCGCAGCGACGGAGGCTGGGATGTCGCCTCGGATTTCTCTACGACTGGGTCCATCGAGGTAAATGGCCCAAATGGCCTGAACACCGGGCAAATCGTTGTCAAGGATGGCAAGTTCACGGGCGCCTATGACCCGGAACTGGCGGCATTTACCAGCGGCACCAGTTCGATTGCGGGCATGACGATGACGTCGCGCCAAGTCAGTCAATTGACCGATTTGAGCGTGGGGCTGGGCTCTTCCAAATTTGACGCCAGGAAGTCGGCCAACGGCGGCGTCGATCTTAATTTCACACAGGCGATGGCGGACTTCGTCGAAACGGTCAAAATCGATGACCGGTCAATCGCAGCGCTCCGGGCACCGGAGCTCGCTGTGAACGTGACCGCTAAGGCCATTCAGACCAAGCCGCTTCTGGATCTTTTGGCGTTCGCCGTCGCCCATGAGGACGAGGCCCGGCTGAAGGCCGATCAAGCAGAGTTCAAAACGCTTCTGCTCGGTGCGCTGCCGCTATGGGAACGGATCGATGGGACCTACGCATTCAAAAACCTTGCCATTGAAACATATGCCGGCAATTTCGGCGCGGCGCAGCTGAACACCGTTGTCGGCATGGACGGCATCAGCAAGGACGGCAAGATCAGCTACGCATTCAAGGTTTCCGGCCTGACAATACCGCAGCAGATGCTGCCCAGTTGGACCGTTGCGTTGCTGCCGACGGATCTCGACCTGAATTTCGGCGGCGCCAACATCGATCTCGACAGTATGGCCAGGAAAACCATCGACACCCTCGATTTCAGCAAGGATCCACCGCTGCCGCCAGATTTCGGCGACGAGATTTCCGCCAATTTCCTGGCCAAGATACCAAAATTCGTTCTCGGGCACAGCACGGTGAAGAACGGCGACATCGAGGTCGCCATGGAGGGCGAAATGACGTTCCCCGGCAAGAAGCCGGATGCGAGCGTGACCGTCAACGTAACCGGCTACGACAAGATCGTTGAAACCTTGCAGGCGGCGGCTAAATCTGACCCGGAGGCCTCGCAGGCTTTCACAGGGGCGCTTGCGATTAAGGGATTCGCCAAGACGCTGCCGGACGGCCGTATCGAATGGGTGATCAACGCCAGGCACGATGGGTCGGTGACGGTCAACGGCGCCATGCTGAAGGGGCCGGATCCGGTCGTGGAAGACAACACCGATCAGGATGCGATCCCTGGCGAGGGCAACAATGGCGGAGCAGGGGCGAAGCTGCAGCCTTGATCGCCAAGCTTGGAGGCGCTTGGGCTTAAAGCCCGAGCGCGCTCGCGATCTTCGGCGCGGCATCGCGCCAGTCCTCGACGGAGATGATGTCGTCGGGCACCGGCGGCATGAAGGCGCGCAGCGAATTGTCGGCCATCAGGTGGAAGAGATGCGCGTCGGCGACGGAATTGCGCGCCGAGATAAGATTGGCGGGCTGGTCGTCGACAAAGGCCACCGGCCGGCCGTTCTTGCCGCGGAGTTTCGCCACCGCCGGTCCCTTGGCCATCTCGGTGGTCAACAGCGGATAGGGCAGCCCGAGCGCATCGAGATGGGCGCGGCGTGCAGCGCGATGCCGGTGCGGCATGGCGGTCAAAAGGACGATCTCGGCGCGGTCGCCAAGGCTGGCAAGCGCTTGTTCGGCACCATCGGTGACGCTCTGCCAGTCGGCCTGCGTATCGAAGAAATCTCCGAGAAGTGCCGTCACCTCCGGCTGTTCGATCAGCCGGCCGCTCGCCGTTTCGGCAATGTTGCCGGTGAGACGGAACGAGGCCAGCGTCAGGCCGAAGCCGCGCGATTTCAGGAAATGCGGAAACGGCCGGATGAATTCGAGCACGACATCGTCGACATCGAGGATCAGCAGAGGCCGGTTGTCGGCTGCAAGTTCGGCGATCTGGCGTGCCGTCTCGGGATCGTCGCTCATATCGAATGCTCATGGTCGTCGCCGCCAAGAGGCAGCGCGCGCAAAGCCTTGCCGACTGAGGCAGGCGGGGCGCCGGTTTCCTCGGCAAAGCGCAGCAAGGTCGGCTCGTGGGCGAGGATGAACTGCAGCACGCCGGCAAGGAATCCCGGTTCGGCCGCGGCGCGGCGGATGGCGGACGCCTCGATGCCGGTGATGGCCAGGAAGCGCGGCAGGAGTTCGGGGTCGGCGGCGACGAAGCCCAGTGCCTTCACGGCAATGGTTTCCGCTTCCTCGCGCATTGACGCTGCGTTTGCCATCACTACTTTCTCGTTGCGGAAATGAGTCTCTTTTCCGCAGTAATCGCAAGCGTCGCCTGCGGCAAGCCACAGCCCCGATCCAATGTGGTTTTCGAGGTGGAATCCGAATGGCTTTTGCCGCTTCGGGTTTCCATTTCGTCAATCATATTGCCTTAAGAGTGGGCGAGGGTTTGGTGTGCTTCGACAAGGGCGCATAGCGGCAGGGCTTCGGGCAGAAGCCTGGCCGGGATGGGAAATCGATGCCTAAGAAGGTCATGATCGTCGAGGACAACGAGCTCAATATGAAGCTCTTTCGCGACCTCATCGAAGCCAGCGGTTATGAAACGGTGCGCACGCGCAACGGGCTCGAGGCGCTCGATCTGGCGCACCAGCACAGGCCCGACCTGATCCTGATGGACATCCAGCTACCCGAAGTGTCGGGGCTGGAAGTGACGAAATGGCTGAAGGAGGACGACGACCTCCATTCCATTCCGGTCATCGCCGTCACCGCCTTCGCCATGAAGGGCGACGAGGAACGCATTCGCCAGGGCGGTTGCGAGGCCTACATCTCCAAGCCGATCTCGGTGCCGCGTTTCATCGAGACCATCAAATCCTATCTCGGTGATGCCTGATGCCTTCAGCCGGAGCCCTTGTGACATGACCGCGCGGATCCTCGTCGTCGACGACATCCCTGCCAATGTCAAACTTCTCGAGGTTCGGCTGCTGGCCGAATATTTCGAGGTGTTGACGGCCTCCAACGGGCCGGACGCGATCGAGACCTGCGAAAACGGCAAGGTCGATGTCGTGCTGCTCGACGTGATGATGCCCGGCATGGACGGGTTCGAGGTCTGCAAGCGGCTGAAAAGCGATCCGGCGACCGCGCATATACCGGTGGTCATGGTGACCGCGCTGGGCCATGTTGCCGACCGGGTGCGCGGCCTCGAGGCAGGCGCCGACGACTTTCTCACGAAGCCGGTCAACGATCTGCAACTGATGACGCGGGTGAAGAGCCTGGTCAGGCTGAAGTCGCTGACCGACGAGCTGCGGCTGCGCGCATCGACCACCCGCAACATCGGCATCGAGGCGCTGTTGAGCCGCAGCTTCGCGTCGGAGGACGCCACGCCGAAGGTGCTGTTGATCGACGAGCGCAAATCGTCGTTCGAGCGCATCCAGAACATGCTGCGCGGCAGCGCCGAGCTCGACATTGCCACCGATCCGCATGCCGGCTTCTTCCAAGCCGCCGAGGCGCCCTATGAGTGCGTGCTGATCTCGACCGGTTTTACCGATTTCGATCCGCTGCGGTTGTGTTCGCAATTGCGTTCGCTTGACCGCACCCGCTTCCTGCCGATCATCCTGATTGCCGATGACGGCGAGGAGGGGCGCATCATTCGCGGGCTCGAGCTCGGCATCAACGACTATCTGATGCGGCCGATCGACCAGCAGGAGCTGACGGCGCGGCTGCGCACGCAGGTGCGCCGCAAGCGCTACAACGACCAGCTGCGCGCCAGTGTCACCCAGACCATCGAGATGGCGGTGACCGACGCGTTGACCGGGCTGCACAACCGCCGCTACCTCGACAGCCATTTGCAGACGCTGTTCGACCGCGCCGTGGCGCGGCGGCGGCCTCTGTCGGTGATGATCACCGATCTCGACCGCTTCAAGACCGTCAATGACTCGCATGGCCATGATGGCGGCGACGATGTGCTGCGCGAGTTCGCAAGGCGGCTGCGCAAGAACGTCAGGGGCATCGACCTTGCCTGCCGCTTCGGCGGCGAGGAATTCGTCGTTGTGATGCCGGACACGGACGGCACGGTGGCGGAGAAGGTTGCCGAGCGCATTCGCGCCGAAATCGCCCAGCTGCCGTTTGCCATCGGTCCTGACGGCAAGGCGATCGAAGTCACGGTCAGCGTCGGCGTGTCATCGGTTCTGAAGGGCGCGGACACGGCCGCAGCGTTGATGAAACGTGCCGACGTGGCGCTCTACGAAGCCAAAAGTGGCGGCCGCAACCGGGTCGTCGCCAAGGCAGCGTAGGCTAGACCACCGATTATGCAGTCAATCGGACAGGGTTAGGAATTTACCTTAATCCAAGCGATTCGGCAGGCTTGGTTAAGAAACTATTGATTTTCAAACATTGTTGCGCAAATGTGCGGTGCAAGAACAAGGGCGATGCGGGCACGAGGGTAGACAGCCGCATCGCTTCGCCGAATACCCCATGATGCTCAGGTCCGCCGCATCTCCTGGGTCCGTGGGGTCGGCCGGCCGGCGCTGGCACATAGTGGCCTCCTCGTACCGCTGCCATACGCCGACCGGCCCCCTTTTTTGCCAAAACATGAGATGAGCACTTCGCGCCAAACAGCGGAGGGTTCTGGCTTTTCGGGGCCTTGAATCAAAAACGCCGCCCGAAGGGGCGGCGCTTTTGACAGAGCGTATGAAAACCAGATTACTTGATCTTGGTTTCCTTGAACTCGACATGCTTCTTGGCGACCGGGTCGTATTTGCGGAACGACAGCTTGTCGGTCTTGGTACGGCTGTTCTTGCTGGTCACGTAGAAGAAACCGGTGTCGGCGGTCGACAGAAGCTTGATCTTGATGTTTGCGGCTTTGGCCATTGTATCAGTCCGTTATTTTCGTGGGGTTTTGGCCGCTGGAGCGGGGGAAAACACCCGGACGCGGGAAACTTGGCGCGACACATAAAGAACGTGCCCGGAAAGTCAAGCCCGACGCCTTGCCTGTGTCGTAAGCACATGAGTTGTCCGGATTAGGTAGCACATGAGTTGTCCGGTTTTATCATCGGCCCGATGGAGGCTGAGGATGAGACGGACAGCATGGCTATAGGCCGGCGAATGCCGCGACGCTGCGAAGCGGCGCTGGTTCGGCAGGGTGGATTGGTCACCCGCGCCCAACTCTTCGCAGGCTCAGGGCATTCGAATCTCGAAAAACCACGCAATTGGCTTTTCGTCCGCTACGGACCGCTTCTCACCTCACAACGGAGAAGGTAAGGCCGGTGCTTCCCCTCAGCGGGGCCGAATTTCTAGGCTTCTTCCTTAACTGGAAGTGCTTTCTTCCAGTCCCCGGTGGTGTTCCACCAGCGATTCGGATTGGCGCGGTCGTCCAGGCCCTTGGAGCGGCTGGCGAGGATCGGCTGGATGCGGATCACCGGCTCCTGGTAGGAATGCGCCTGGAAAATCGCCTCGACGACGCGGGCGGCGAGCACCTGGTCGTCGGGCAACTCGAACGAGACCTCGACGGTGCCGGGGCGGCGGCGCAGTTCGGTTTCGACGCCGGCGGCTGCACCTTCCAGCGGTCGGTAGCGTTCGATGCCGTGCGCCGTTTGATAGGCGTTGCGGTCGTATTTGCCCATTGCCAGCGGCGCGATCGCGACCACGGCGTCCATGATGCGGTCGACATCGGCTGCCGGGGCCTGGAAGCTGACAAGCAGCAGAAGCGTCATGCGCAGAGATGTGGTTTCAAAGCCGCTGTCGATCATCGCCGTATCCTCAAACTCGGGTTTTTGGGACACTCTTTTAGCTGAGGTCTCCTGACACGGTTCTGTCAGCAGCGGCGACATCCCGTCAGGATTGCGCAGGCTGGCGACGGACAGGCTACCAGATCTTGCGGACCAGCCTGGCGCTGACCAAGGCGATATAGGCGGCAAAGAACAGGCCGAGCGACCAGCCGAAGCCGGAGGGCCCGAAGGCATCCATGCCGATGCCGATCGCCTGCGGGCCAAGCACCATGCCGACGCCGTAGCAGAGCACGAAGGCGGCATTGGCCGAGGCCAGTTCATGGCCGGAGAGCTGCGAGCCCAGATGGGCAAGGCCGATCGTGTACATGGCGGCCACCACGCCGCCCCAGACAAACAGAAGCGCCGCCATCAGGTGCCAATTGCCGGCGAAGAACGGCATGAAGATGGTGCCGGCAAGTCCGACCGTGGCACAGGCCAAAAGTAGATAGCGGCGGTCTGAGACGCGGTCGCTGATCATGCCCATAGGGATCTGCAACAGCACGTTGCCGAGGCCGATCATGGTGAGCAGGAGGGCTGCATCCGCCTCGGAATAGCCGATGCGGTTGCCATAGACGGGGAACAGCGCAAAGCCGCCGGTCTCGACGGCGCCGAACACCAGCACGGCGGCGGTCGCTGTCGGCACCAGCCAGATGTAGCGCAGGAAGTTGCTGGTTTCGCCGTCAACCACGATTGTGGGACTTTCATTCCGTGCGGCCAGCACCGGGATTGCGGCCAGCGCGACCAGGACGATGATGACGCCAAACGGCAAGAAGCCGGTGCTGCCGATATGGGCGAAGATCCATGGCCCGGCGGCGAAGCCGAGCGACAGCACTGTGGCGTAGATGCCGAGCACCAGGCCGCGCCGGCGCGGCGGCGCCGAGGTGCTGATCCAGAATTCCGACAGGATGAACAGCACCGTCAGCGCGATGTGCAGCACGACGCGTAGTGGGAACCACATCCAGAAGTCCGGCGCGAAGTGGAAGCCGACAAAGGCGAGCGCGCCGGCGGCGATCATGGCGATCATCGTCCAGGCGACGCCGAAGCGCATCGCCAGCGGCGTGGCCAGCGGGGCGCCGGCGATCGAGGCGAGGCCGGCGACCGCGGTGTTGAGGCCGATCATCGATGCCGAGTGGCCGCGGCTCTCGAGAATAACGCTGAGCAGCGGCATGCCGAGGCCTATGGCGATGCCCACGACGCTGATCGACGAGATCGCGGCGATCATAGGTAGCCAATGTACGCGCTCGTCGCCCTCTTGCTGGGTATCGACCGTCATGTGATGCCTGAATACTCTGTTTGTTTGATATTGCGTAATTCCGGACGGAAAACCGCGTCACACTTTTCCTGGAATTGCTCTAAAGAATTTCGCGAACGAAGCGGTTGCGGAAAAGCCGGTAGAACGGCACGGACCCACCGGGTCGCAGGCGCGGATCGTCGGCAAGCCGCGTCTCCAGCTCCTGCAAGATCGTTCGGGTGATGTCGGGGATATCGGCCTCTCTGGCCTTGGCAAGCGGCAGCCAGACCAGTTCTTCCAGCTCATTGGTCGGGCCGCCACCCGGCAGTTCCACGGCGACATCGCTGCGCCAGGCGCTGAAGAAGCGGGTGTCGAAACGACGCACGCGATTGGGCGGGGTGATGGCGCGGGCGATGAAGCGCAGAGGCGCCAGCGAAGGCTGGACGCCGTGCTCGACAAAGCCCTGCCAGTCGCGTTTGTCGGTTGCGAACGAGCCTTTGCTGCCGATGAGCAGGCCGGCTTCCTCATAAGTCTCGCGGATGGCCGAGAGCGCGATGGCACGGGCCCGCGACGGGCTGATGCGGCCGACGCCGGCGGTCAGCCTGGCTTCTTCCTCCGGGAGCAATGGGGTGGCAACGGCAATGCGGCTGTCGGCCGAATCGGTGCGGCCGCCGGGAAAGACGAACTTGCCGGGCATGAAGGCGTGGCCTGCATGGCGCCGGCCCATCAGCACCAGAATCTCGTCGCCCTCGCGGTCGAGCAGGATCAGGGTGGCGGCATCGCGCGGGCGTATGGGCAGGCCGCTGTGGGCGGCTGCGCCACGGTCCATCCTGCTGACTTCCGCCTTGGTCATACCTTCCATGCGCAGGACCTAGCGGAAACTTCTGGCAAACGAAAGTGGCCTTTCACGGTCGGCATGTTGCGCCAGGCGACATTGCCCTGACGCAAACTAGGTTCCGGGATGCGGCTCGGTGCCGTCTTTTTCGCCGCCGAAGCCGTGCATATAGAGCGCCCATTGCAGTCCGATGACGGCGCCCTTGACCGGTTGCAGCAGAGCGACCGACAACACGATGGTCAGCGGCACCCAAATGGCGATGTGCTGCCACATGGAGAGCGTCGAGGTCGCCTCAACGCCCATGAAGGCGCCGAGAACGATGTGGCCGACAATGACGATGACGAGATAAGCGGGCAGGTCGTCGGCGCGGTGGTGGGGGAACTCCTCACCGCACACGGCGCATTTGTCGACACTTTTGGTGAAGCCGGCGAACAACCTGCCTTCGCCGCAATGCGGGCAGCGGCCAAGGGCGCCGCGCTTCATCGCCGTCCACAGCGGGCGGGCGACTCGGCCCGAATGATGTTCGCCGCCGAAAACCTGCTTCTGGATTCCCATTTCGCTTGCCATTATCGTCTCCTGCCGCGCGACCCCGGGCGCGATTGCGACGCGCGGGCGCGGCCTTTTGCCTTGTGAAACGACCGTTTGGAGCCGGGCAGGGGCTTCGGGTCGGTCAGCATCTCGAAACGCATCGCGCCGGCCATAGGCGCCACCTCGATCAGGCGAACCTCGACGCGGTCGGCAAGCTGATAGCCCTTGCCGGTGCGTTCTCCGAACAGCGATCGCGCGGTTTCGTCATATATATAGTAATCGCCATCCAGACTTGACACCGGGATGAAGCCATCTGCGCCAAACTGCGGCAATTGGACAAATAGTCCCGATTTGGTGACGCCCGAAATGCGGGCGTCGAAGCGGTCGTCGATGCGCTCGGCGAGGTAGGCAGCGATCAGCCGGTCGACGGTGTCGCGCTCGGCCGCCATGGCGCGGCGCTCGGTGCCGGAGATCAGCACCGCGAAGTCTTCCAGCCGCGTCGCTTCGTCCTGCGTCAGCCCGCCAGGGCCGAGCCCAAGTGCGGCAATCAGCCCGCGATGCACGATCAGATCGGCATAGCGGCGGATCGGCGAGGTGAAATGCGCGTAGCGCTTCAGGTTGAGGCCGAAATGGCCGATGTTCTTGGGCGAATATTCGGCCTGACTCTGCGAGCGCAGCACCACTTCGTTGACCAGCCCCTCATTGTCGGCGCCACGCACGCGCTCGAGAATGCCGTTGAACTGGGCGGGCCGCATCTGCGCGCCACGCGCCAGCGACAGGCCGACCGTCTGCAGGAACTCGCGCAGCGATTCCTGCTTGGCCAGCGACGGCGCATCGTGGACGCGGTAGACCAGCGCCTGCTTCTTCGCTTCCAGCGTTTCGGCGGCGGCGACATTGGCCTGGATCATGAATTCTTCGATCAGCTTGTGGGCGTCGAGCCGCTCCGGGACGACGACGCGGTCGACGGTGCCGTCCGGCTTGAGCAGGATCTTGCGCTCGGGCAGATCAAGCTCGAGCGGCTGGCGGCCATCGCGGCCGCGCTTGAGGATGGCGTAGGCGTCCCACAGCGGCTTCAGCACCGTATCGAGGATCGGGCCGGTCTTGTCGTCAGGAAGGCCGTCTATCGCGGCCTGGGCCTGCGGATAGGCGAGCTTTGCCGCCGATTTCATCATGACGCGGTGGAAGGTGTGACGCAGCTTGCGGCCATCGGCGGCAAAAATCATGCGCACGGCAAGCGCGGGACGGTCCTGGCCTTCGCGCAGCGAGCACAGGTCGTTGGAGATGCGCTCTGGCAGCATCGGCACGACGCGGTCGGGGAAATAGACAGAATTGCCGCGTTTCAGCGCCTCGCGATCGAGTGCGGTGCCATAGCGGACATAGGCTGCAACATCGGCGATCGCCACCGTGGCGATCACGCCGCCGGGGTTCTTCTCGTCGAGGTCGGGCGTGGCGAAGACGGCGTCGTCATGGTCCTTGGCGTCGGCCGGGTCGATGGTCACCAGCGGCAGGTCGCGCCAGTCCTCGCGGTGAGCAAGCGTCGCCGGTTTTACCGCCTCGGATTCGGCGATGACGTCGGCCGGAAAGATATGCGGAATGTCGTGCGCGTGGATGGCGATCATCGAGACCGCCTTTTCGCTGGTCAGCGAGCCCAGCACAGCCAGCACTTTTGCGCGCGGCAAACCATACCGGGAGGCCCGCGCCGGCTCGACCTCGACAAGGTCGCCGTTCCTGGCGCCGTTCTGGAATTCCTTGTCGACGATCAGTTCGGGCTGGCGACGTTCGACCGGCTCGATTCGGAAGGTGCCGTCCCTCAGGATACGGAAGACGCCCAGCACGGCATCTGTCCGCTTCTCGAAAATCTTCATTACGCGGCCCGTATAGGCAGGCCCGGTCGCCTCGTCGGTCGGGAAGGTCTTGGCCAGCACTCGGTCGCCAATGCCCGGCTGCGGGCCATTGCCGCCGCGGGAGACGCGGATCGAGATCACCGGCGGTTCGCCGGTGCCGACGGCCTCCGCCGGATGCGCCAGCAGAATACCGTCGCCGTCGCGGCCGAAAATGTCGAGCACGGCGACATGGGGCAGGGCGCCGACACGGGCCAGCCGCTTGCGCTCCTTGGTCAGGATGCCTTCGTCCTGCAGGTCGCGAAGAATGTCCTTCAGCCAGATGCGGTCGTCGCCGCGCAAGGCAAACGCCTTGGCGATGTCGCGTTTTCCCGCGCGGTCGGGGTTCTCGGCGATGTAGCGCAGGATTTCGTCACGCGAGGGCCTGTAGTCGTCCTTGACCTTGGCCCTCGTGTCGGCGGTGCGCGGATCGCCGTGGCTTCTACCGGTGATCCTGCGCGCCACGCTGCTATCCCTTTTTCTTCGCCGCCGGCTTCTTGGTCGCCGACTTCTTGGCTGTGGTTTTCTTGCCAGTGGTTGTCTTGCCAGTGGTTGTCTTGGCTGCGGGGACCTTGGCGGCTGCCGCCTTGCGGAACGGCTTCTTGCCGCCGCCGCCCTTGGCTTCCTTCTCGGCGATCAGCGCCAGCGCGTCTTCGACCGTCACCGACTGCGGATCCTTGCCCTTGGGCAGCGTCGCGTTGACCTTGCCGTAGTTGACATAGGGCCCATATTTGCCATCGCGCACGACGATCTTGCCGCCGCCATCGGGATGGTCGCCGAGTTCCTTCAGCGCGGCAGCAGTGCCGCCATTGCGGCCGCCCTTGCCCTTCAGCTGCTTCTCGGCGATCACAGTGACAGCGCGGTTGAGGCCGATCGAGAACACATCCTCGATGCTGTCGACATTGGCGTAGGTGCCATCGTGCAAAACGAACGGACCATAGCGGCCAAGCCCGGCGGAGATCATCTTGCCGGACTCGGGATGCTTGCCGATGTCGCGCGGCAGCGACAGCAGCGCCAGGGCCTTCTCATGGTCGATGGAATCAGGCGTCCAGCCCTTGGGCAGGCTGGAGCGCTTGGCTTCCTTGCCGTCGCCGCGCTGGATATAAGGACCGAAGCGGCCTGAGCGCAGCGTGATTTCCTCTGCCGTGTAGGGGTCCTTGCCGAGCACCTTGGTGCCGTCCTCGCCCCCGCCATTCTCGCCATTCGGGTTGGCTGCGTCGCCGAGTTGGCGGGTAAAGGAACATTCCGGATAGTTGGAGCAGCCGACGAAGGCGCCGAACTTGCCGAGTTTCAGCGACAGATTGCCGGAGCCGCATTTCGGGCAGATGCGGGGATTCGAGCCATCCTCCCGCGCGGGGAACACCAGCGGCGCCAGTTCCTCGTTCAGCGCATCGAGCACGTCGGTGACGCGCAGTTCCTTGATGTCGGCGACGGCGCCGGAAAAATCTTTCCAGAAGTCGCGCAGCACGTCCTTCCAGGCGAGCTTGCCGTCGGAAATCTCGTCAAGCTTTTCCTCGAGTGAGGCCGTGAAGTCATATTCGACATAGCGCTCGAAGAAGCTTTCGAGGAAAGCCGACAGCAGCCGGCCCTTGGCCTGCGGCACCAGCCGGCGCTTGTCGATGGTGACGTAGTCACGGTCTTCCAACGTCTTCAGGATCGCGGTGTAGGTCGACGGACGGCCGATGCCGAGCTCTTCCAGCTTCTTGATCAGCGACGCCTCGGAGTAGCGCGGCGGCGGCTCGGTGGTGTGCTGGGTGGCATTGATCGCCTGACGGGCCAGCTGCTCGCCGGCACGGATCTCGGGCAGACGACGGTTTTCCTCGTCTTCGGCGTCGTCGTCCTTCTGGTCGGTGTAGGCGGCGATGAAGCCGTCGAAGCGAACGACGGAACCGACGGCGCGAAGCTCCGCGGTGCGAGCGCCATTGACCGCCTCGATTTCGACCGTGGTACGCTCGATCTCGGCCGACTGCATCTGGCTGGCGATGGCGCGCTTCCAGATCAATTCGTAAAGCCGCAGCTGGTCGGAATCGAGATACTGCCTGACCGAAGCCGGCGTGCGCATGAAATCGGTCGGGCGGACCGCCTCGTGCGCTTCCTGGGCATTCTTAGCCTTGGCTGTGTACTGGCGCGGCTTTTCCGGGAGGTATCGTGGGCCGAATTCCTTGGCGATGGTGTCGCGGGCGGCGTCGATCGCCTCCGGCGCCATCTGCACGCCGTCGGTTCGCATATAGGTGATCAGGCCGGTGGTCTCGCCGCCGATCTCCATGCCTTCATAGAGGCGCTGCGCCACCTGCATGGTGCGCGTCGCCGAAAAGCCGAGGCCCGACGATGCCGCCTGCTGCAGCGTCGAAGTGGTGAAGGGCGGGCCAGGATTGCGCCTTGTCGGTTTGGCTTCCACCGACAGAGCCTTGAAGGTCGCGCCTTCGAGCATGCCCTTGATATCGTCGCCCTGCGCCTTGCTGGCGATGTCGAGCTTCTGCAGCTTCTTGCGCTCGAACGCGGTCAGCCGCGCCTCGAAGCTGTCGTTACGTGGCGTGCCGAGGAGGGCAGCGATCTGCCAGTATTCCTCGCGGATGAAGCGCTCGATCTCGGATTCGCGGTCGCAGACCAGGCGCAGCGCCACCGACTGGACGCGGCCGGCCGAACGGGCGCCCGGCAATTTGCGCCACAGCACCGGCGACAGCGTGAAGCCGACGAGATAATCGAGTGCGCGGCGAGCCAGATAGGCATCGACCAATGGTGCATCGATCTGGCGCGGATTGGCCATCGCTTCCAGCACCGACGACTTGGTTATGGCATTGAAGACGACGCGGCTGACCGGCTTGTCCTTCAACACGCGCTTCTGCTTGAGCACCTCCAGCACGTGCCAGGAAATGGCTTCGCCCTCGCGATCCGGATCCGTGGCGAGGATCAGGCCATCGGCATCCTTGACCGCGTTGGCGATGTCGGTGAGACGCTTTCCGGACGCGGTGTCGACCGCCCAGGACATGGCGAAATCCTCGTCGGGACGCACCGAACCATCCTTGGCCGGCAGATCGCGGACATGGCCGAACGAGGCCAGAACCTTGAAGTTCTTGCCGAGATACTTGTTGATTGTCTTTGCCTTGGCCGGCGATTCGACGACGACGACGTCCATGAGGTCTCATATCAGCTGTGGGGCGGCAGAAGAATTCCGCTGCGTGACGCATTCAATTGGTCGCTCACATGGCCGCGCTTTTGCGATCGGTCAAGGGCAAGCGGCCAAAATGCGGAGGCGTGTGCCGCAATACACTCTTAGAGTGTATGGAGAAGATCACAAAATTTCTGTCTGGGACGGTTCGTGTTTTGAGCCACCGGGAAAGGCGCCGCGACTAGTTCGTGCTGCGCGTAAATCCCGAACTGGTCGCCGGGTCGCTTGGAGCCGGCGGCCAGCCGAGTCCCGCCGATGGGGTGCGGGATAGAGGTTCGGACGATCAGTCGGCCTTGACGATGTGCCAGACTTCGCCGACGCCGTCGCCGGTGATGTCACCGGCCTTCTTGTCCTTGATGAAGGTGTAGACCGGCTTGCCGTCATAGGCCCACATCTTGGTGCCGTCGGTGCGGTCGACGATGGTCCATTCGTCGTCCGCCTTGGCGCCGTCCTCGGCCTTCAGCGGCGGCCAGTTGGTGGCGCATTTGTCGTAGCAGTTGGTCTTGCCCTTCTCGTCCTTGTCATAGGTATAGAGCGTCATGCCATTGGCATCGGTGTAGATCTTGGTGCCACCGACATCGGCTTCCTTCCACGCTTCGGCGGCGAAGGATGCGGCGGTGCTGAGCAGAAGGGCGGCCAGGCCGACAGTGATGCTTTTCATGGAAATCTCCCTGGTGATCCGACGAAGCGCGCAGAAATCGCGGCTTCGCTGTGTGAACGCTCGGCGAGGGGCATTTCTTCCCCGACTTGGTCAACTTGGGATTGGTCGGTAACAATTCGTCCGGCCGGACCGTATGTGTAGCCAAATGCCACACGATGGTGATTGGCGAACACGGTTTTGCACCGCTATACCGGCGCCAAGGAATCTGGAGTTCTGGAATGCCATTGGACATCGGCTATGTCAGCGCGGTCGGAGCGGGGGCGATCTCGTTCCTGTCGCCTTGCGTGCTGCCGCTGGTGCCTCCCTATCTCTGCTACATGGCCGGCGTGTCGGTCGACGATTTTCGCGGTGACGATGCCGGCGTCACGGCCAAGGCCGGCGCCCGCGGCGCGCTCATCTATTCCTCGCTCGCCTTCGTACTCGGTTTCTCCACCGTGTTCGTGGCGCTTGGCGCCGGCGCCTCGACCATCGGCCACTGGCTGCGCGTCTGGCAGGAGCCGCTGGCGATGGCGGCCGGGGTGCTGATCATCCTGATGGGGCTGAATTTCCTCGGCATCCTGCGCATACCACTTCTGTCGCGCGAGGCGCGCTTTCAGTCGCAGGGCAAGCCTGCCAGCATGGTCGCCGCCTATGTCATGGGGCTGGCCTTCGCCTTTGGCTGGACGCCGTGCATCGGCCCGGTGCTGGGGCCGATCCTGACCTTGGCCGGCGGCCGCGAGACGGTGGGCGAGGGGGCGCTGCTGCTCGCCGCCTATTCGCTTGGCCTCGGCATTCCGTTCCTGATCGCTGCCCTGTTCTCCGGCGCCTTCATGCGCTTCCTCGGCAGGTTCCGCGTCCATCTCGGTCGCGTCGAAAAGGCGATCGGCGCGCTGCTGGTCATCGCCGGGGTGTTCTTTCTCACCGGCGGCGTGCAGACGGTGTCCTACTGGCTGCTGGAGAATTTTCCGGTGCTGGGCCGGCTGGGGTAGGTGCTGGGCTTGACCCTAGGAATATCCGCTTCTGTGCACTTCAAATCGCCGTCCGATCTTCTCCGGAATGACTACCTCCTGGCCATCCGAGTCGATCCACGCACCATTTACAACTAAGCATTCTCCCATTGGGGCGGACGATCCATGTCCGTCCCACCCTGGGATGTTAAGATCGTGTTTGGGTGCGGTAGAGACGAACTCGTATCGCCATATCCTTGCCGATGTTGCGTCGATGGAGTTGTCGATTGACCAATTTTTATGCGCAATCGGTAGCGATTCCTTCTTATAGGCATCAAGCAACTGCAATCTGAGAGCCGCGATCAACACGCAGTTTGCCGCCTGTCCAAGATCAGGATGAACTAGATACTGAGCTCGCAAACCCGTGGGGCTATTAAAGAAAATGTCAAAGGTCGTTGGCTTAACCCGTAAACAAAACCCAGCGCGATAACACCCGAATAATTCGGCTCGGTTCCCGGGCCTTACAGACGCATCTATCTTTCTTGAAGCGGCTTCCTTGCATATTCGCTCTACAATCTCGTCAAAAGCAGGCGAATTCTCCAACTCAAATCGCCGCCGTTTGTCGAAATCGGACCGAAAGGCCCAACTGACAGCTCGCGGGAACGAAATCTGGGTATTCATCCCCAAAGCACTTTCTGTCTCCTGCGGATGACCATACTTACCTGACGACCGCCAAGGGTCTTTGTTAGGTTTCTACCGAAATTCAGCCGCATTGGACCGCGATGCCTCCGGTGCTAAGACTGCAACGAATCTCGGTCCTCGGAAACTCCCAACATGCAAACCAGATCCTGCTTGTCCGTCATTCTCGCCGCCGGTGAAGGCACGCGCATGAAGAGCGCGATGCCGAAGGTGCTGCACCAGATCGCCGGACTGCCGATGGTCGCCCATGTGGTGAAAGCGGCCGAGGCAGCCGGTGCTGCCAGCCAGGCGCTGGTGATCGGCCATGGCGCCGATGATATGCGCAAGGCGGCCGCGAAGTTCGCGCCCAAGGCCGAGACCTTCGTGCAGGAGAAGCGGCTCGGCACTGCGCATGCCGTGCTGGCTGCGGGCGATGCGATATCAAAGGGTTATGACGATATTCTCGTGATGTTCGGCGACACGCCGCTGATCGACGCTGAAGCCCTGGTGACCGCGCGGCAAAAGCTTGCCGATGGCGCGGCTGTTGTGGTGATCGGCTTCCGCCCGCCCAGCCCGACCGGCTATGGCCGGCTGATCGAAAAGGGCGGCAAGCTCACCGCCATCCGCGAGGAGAAGGACTGCTCCGCCGAGGAAAAGAAGATCGGCTTCTGTAATGCCGGCATGATGGCGGTGGCGGGCAAGCATGCGCTCGACCTGCTCGACCAGGTTGGCAACAAGAACGCCAAGGGCGAGTTCTATCTCACCGACATCGTCGAGATCGCCAGTGCGAAAGGGCTCGATGTCGTTGCCACCGAAACCAGCTTCGAGAGTGCGCTCGGCATCAACAACCGAGCCGAACTGGCGCAGGCGGAAAACATCTGGCAGACGCGTCGCCGGCACGAGGCGATGCTGTCGGGCGTAACGCTGATCACGCCGGAGACCGTGTATTTCTCGCACGACACCGAAATCGGCGCCGACACGATCGTCGAGCCCAATGTCTGGTTCGGACCGGGCGTGAAAATTGCAACCGGCGCCAAGATCCACGCTTTCAGCCACATCGAAGGCGCCACCATTGCCTCCAACTGCGTTGTCGGGCCGTTCGCGCGGCTGCGGCCGGGTGCCGATCTTCGCAACAAGGCGAAGGTCGGCAATTTCTGCGAGGTCAAGCAGGCGGTCATCGAGGAAGGCGCCAAGGTCAATCATCTGACTTATATCGGCGATGCCCGTGTGGGCGCGGGGGCCAATATCGGCGCCGGCACCATTACCTGCAACTATGACGGCTACTCGAAGTTTTTCACCGACATCGGCGAGGGCGCCTTCATCGGTTCGAACTCGTCGCTGGTGGCGCCGGTTACGATCGGCAAGGGCGGCTACATCGCCTCGGGTAGCGTCATAACCGAAAGCGTGCCGGACGATGCGCTGGCCTTCGGCCGCGCCCGCCAGAAGACCATTCCCGGCAAGGGCAAGGAATTGCGCGAGCGCTTCGCGTCTGCCGCAGCGGCGAAGAAAAAGGCCGGCACCGACCATTAACCGCCGAAGCAATTGAACAACCGAGGAATTGCGGTAACCGGATTGCAAGAGCGGTGTGTCATAGTGCATCGGGTTGAGAAGCGTTCCGTTACAGCAGACGAAACGCAAAGTGACTTTCGCGGCGGGCCGGCAATCCCTAGATAGCGCTGGTTTTCCATCGGGACTGGTTTTCCAGCGGGAATTGGGGGCAGGCATATGTGCGGTATCGTCGGAATTGTCGGCCAGAGCCAGGTCGCGCCGCTCATCGTCGATGCGCTGAAGCGGCTGGAATATCGCGGCTATGACTCGGCCGGTGTCGCCACGGTCGAGCATGGCCGGCTTGGCCGCCGCCGCGCCGAAGGCAAGCTGATCAACCTCGAACGCCGGCTGAAGGACGAGCCGCTCAATGGCACGATCGGCATCGGCCACACGCGCTGGGCCACGCATGGCGTGCCCAACGAGACCAACGCCCATCCGCATTTTTCCGACGGCGTCGCCATCGTCCACAACGGCATCATCGAGAATTTCGCCGAACTGCGCGACGAACTGATCCGCGACGGCTATTCCTTCTCGTCACAGACCGACACCGAGGTCGTGGCGCACCTGGTGGCGCGCGAACTCGCCAAAGGGTTGAAGCCGATCGAGGCGGCGCATCAGGCGCTGAAGCGACTGGAAGGCGCCTTTGCTCTGGCCATCATGTTCACCGGCGACGAGGACCTCATCGTCGGCGCCCGCAATGGCCCTCCGCTGGCCGTCGGCCATGGCGATGGCGAGATGTTTCTGGGCTCCGACGCCATCGCGCTGGCGCCCTTCACCAATTCCATCACCTACCTTGAAGACGGCGACTGGGCGGTGGTGCGCCGCGATGGCGTCACCATCTTCGACATCGACGGCAAAGAGGTTGCCCGCAAGCGCCAGCAATCACTATCGACCAGTTTCATGGTCGACAAGGGCAACCGCCGCCATTTCATGGAAAAGGAAATCCATGAACAGCCCGAGGTGATCTCGCATACGCTGGCGCACTATGTCGATTTCGTCTCTGGCGTGTCGAAGCCGCTGGAACTGCCGTTCGACTTTGCCAAGATCGGCCGGCTGGCGATCTCGGCCTGCGGCACCGCCTATCTCGCGGGGTTGATCAGCAAATACTGGTTCGAGCGCTATGCGCGGCTGCCGGTCGACATCGATGTCGCCTCGGAGTTCCGCTACCGCGAAATGCCGCTATCGGCTGATGACGCGGCCTTCTTCATCTCGCAGTCGGGCGAAACCGCCGACACGCTGGCGTCGCTGCGCTATTGCCGCAAGGCGGGCATGAAGATCGGCGCCATCGTCAATGTGCGCGAATCGACCATGGCGCGCGAATCCGACGTCGTGCTGCCGACGTTGGCCGGGCCGGAGATCGGCGTCGCCTCGACCAAGGCTTTCACCTGCCAGCTTTCGGTGCTGGCCTCGCTGGCGGTGCGTGCGGGTGTGGCGCGCGGGACGATCTCGAAGGACGAGGAAAAGACGCTGGTGCGCGCGCTTTCGGAAGCGCCGCGCTATGCCAACCAGGTGCTCAAGCTCGAAGAGCAGATCGAGCGCATCGCCCGCGAAATCTCGCGCTACAAGGACGTGCTCTATCTCGGCCGCGACACCAATTTCCCGCTGGCCATGGAAGGCGCGCTGAAACTCAAGGAAATCTCCTACATCCATGCCGAGGGTTATGCCGCGGGCGAACTGAAGCACGGGCCGATCGCGCTGATCGACGAGAACATGCCGGTCATCGTCATCGCGCCGCATGATCGCATCTTCGAAAAGACGGTGTCGAACATGCAGGAAGTGGCGGCGCGCGGCGGCAAGATCATCCTGATCACCGACGCCAAGGGCGCGGCGCAGGTCAGCGTCAAGACGATGGAGACGATCATCCTGCCCGACGTGCCGGAAATCATCTCGCCGATCATCTACGCGCTGCCGATCCAGATGCTGGCCTACTACGCCGCCGTCTTCATGGGCACCGACGTCGACCAGCCGCGCAATCTAGCGAAATCGGTGACCGTGGAGTAGTCGGCGCTCATCGGCGGTCTTAAAAACTTCGCGGTTCCAAAGCGCCGTTCGCTTCACTAGTGTGGCCCTGCAACCCGCGTCCCCGGTGAACCATGTCTGATGCTCCCAGAACTTCCGGCATGACCCGGCTGAGGAACTATTTCCTCACAGGCTTTATCGTCTGCGCGCCGCTGGCGATCACCGCCTATATCGCCTGGTCGTTCGTCGGCTGGGTCGATTCCTGGGTGAAGCCGTACATTCCGGCGCGCTACAGCCCCGACACCTATTTGCCGTTTCCGGTGCCCGGCTTCGGCCTGATCGTGGCGCTCGTGCTGATCACGCTGATCGGCTTCATGACCGCCAACATCGTCGGCCGCGCGATCGTCAATTTCGGCGAACGGCTGCTTGGCCGTATGCCGCTGGTGCGCGGCATCTACGGTTCGCTGAAGCAGATATTCCAGACGGTGCTTTCGAACAAGGGTGATATGTTCCGCCAGGTCGGGCTGGTCGAATATCCGCGAAAAGGCGTCTGGTCGCTGGTGTTCGTCGCCAGTGAAAAGGAAACCGAGATCAACCAGAAGCTCGACCATGCAGGCGACCCGACGATCGCCGTGTTCATGCCGTGCACGCCGAACCCTACCACCGGTTTCCTGATGTACGTGCCGAAATCCGACATCGTGCTGCTCGACATGACAATCGAGGACGGCGCCAGGCTGATCGTCTCGGCCGGGCTGGTGGCGCCCGAAGTCAAGCCGAAAATGGTGACTATGAACGGCCAGCCGATCGACGGAGATCTCGCCAACCCGCCGCTTGGCGGGCTGATCGCCGAGGGCGCTCAGCCGGCGCGCAAGAGCCGTACGGCCTCGTCGCGGCCGAACAAATAGAGCAGCAGGCGCAGCGCCTCGCCGCGCTCAGACTGTAGTTCCGGGTCGCGCGACAGGATCAGCCTTGCATCGTCGCGGGCTGCTTCGAGCAAGTCGGCGTGCACCTCGATGCGCGCCACCTGGAAGCCCGGCGTGCCGGACTGGCGGGTGCCGAGCAATTCGCCTTCGCCGCGCAGCTTCAGATCCTCTTCGGCGATCAGGAAACCGTCCTCGGTCTCGCGCATCACCGACAGCCGGCGCTTTGCCGTCTCGCCGAGCGGGTCCTTGTAAAGCAGCACGCAGGAAGAAGGCTTGTCGCCGCGGCCGACGCGGCCGCGCAGCTGGTGCAGTTGCGCCAGGCCAAAACGCTCGGCATGCTCGATGACCATGATCGTGGCGTCCGGCACGTCGACGCCGACCTCGATGACGGTGGTGGCGATCAGGATGCGGGTTTCGCCGGCTTTGAAGGCGCGCATCGCCTCGTCCTTTTCGGCGCCCCTCATGCGGCCATGGACGAGGCCGATGCGATCGCCGAACAAGGGCTGCAGCGAGGCAAAACGGTCCTCGGCCGACATCAGCTTGATCTCTTCGGATTCCTCGATCAGCGGGCAGATCCAGTAGATCTTCTGGCCGTCGGCAACGGCATCAAGCATGCGCCCGACCAGCTCGTCCAGCCGTTCCAGCGGCAGCGTGACGGTGCGGATCGGCTGGCGGCCAACCGGCTTTTCCGTCAGCTTGGAGACGTCCATGTCGCCGAAGGCGGTCAGCACCAGAGTGCGCGGGATCGGCGTCGCCGTCATCACCAGCATGTCGGGGGCGTCGCCCTTGGCGGTGATGGCAAGCCGCTGGTGGACGCCGAAGCGGTGTTGCTCGTCGACCACGGCAAAGACGAGGTCGTGATAGGTCACCGTTTCCTGGAACAGCGCATGGGTGCCGACGACGATGTCGATCTCGCCGCTGGCGAGACCTGATAGCGTTTCAGTGCGTTCGCGGCCCTTTTCGCGGCCGGTCAGGATAGCGACGCGCAGGCCGGCCTGTTCGGCCAGCGGCGTGATTGTCGCCAGATGCTGGCGCGCCAGGATTTCGGTCGGCGCCATCAAGGCCGCCTGGCCGCCGGCCTCCACGGCGCGCGCCATGGCGAGCAGCGCCACCACCGTCTTGCCGGAGCCGACATCGCCTTGCAGCAGGCGCAGCATGCGCTCGGGGTCGGCGAGATCGGCATTGATTTCGGCGAGCGCGAATTCCTGGCTGCCGGTCAATGAATAGGGCAGGGCTGCGCGCAGTTTCTCGACGATGCGACCGTCGCCGATGAGCGGCCGGCCCGACAGCCGGCGCACCTTTGCCCGCACCAGCGCCAGCGAGACCTGGCCGGCGAGAAGCTCGTCATAGGCAAGGCGGCGCCATGCCACCCCCTCGATGGCGACATCGATCGGGTCCGCGGGATAGTGGATGCGGGCGAGCGCGCCGGCAAAGGCCGGAAAGGTCTGCTTGCGCATGAAGGCGTCGTCTTGCCACTCCGGCAATTCCGGCAGCCGCCCGAGCGCCTGGCCGACGGCGCGGCGCAGCACTTTTCCGGACAGGCCCGCAGTGAGCGGATAGACCGGTTCGACGAGCGGCAGGCTCTCAGTGTCACCTGCCAAAGCGATATGGTCGGGATGGACCATGGTCGGGCGGCCGTTGAACCACTCCATGCGACCGGAGACGACGACATGCTCGCCCACCGGCATCGCCTTTTCGAGATAGGCGGCATGGGCGTGGAAGAAGATCAGGCCGATCTCGCCGGTGTCGTCATGGGCATAGACGCGGTAAGGCACCGACCGGTTGCCGCGCGGCGGCGGCTGGTGGCGGTCGATGCGCACGTCGAGCGTGACGATGGCGCCGGCCGGCGCAAGCGCGATGCCGGGACGATTGCGGCGGTCGATGACGGTGTGCGGCAGCACGAACAACAGGTCGCCCGCGCGCGCCGGCCGTTCGCCGAGATCGGCCGCCACCACCTTCTCGATCAGAGCGCCAACCTTGGGGCCGACGCCGGCAAGCGAAGTGATGGGGACGAAGAGAGGGTCGAGGAGGGAGGGGCGCATGCCTTTACCCTCCCCCCTGTGGGGAGGGTCGATCCGCGAAGCGGAGCGGGGTGGGGGTAGGTGCGCGTCTAACTTTCGAGGAAGTCGGTAGGTCAGCGCCGCACCCCCACCCCGTCTCACTCGCTTCGCTTTGCGAAGCGTGCTCGCCGACCCTCCCCACAAGGGGGAGGGTGAAGTGCGGGCGGTGTCCGGCACCAGCGTTGTCAGGAGTGTTCTTCACACCCGGGATGTTTAGCCGCCCACCCGTGCGTTGCAAGGCTGACACCGCCCTCTATCCACGCTATATGCGCCGCACCAAGCAAGGATGCGGCACGATGACCGGGACGAAACGATCAAGCGAGGGGCTGGATATCAGGCGCCGCAAGCTGTTGTTCCGCTCCTGGCATCGCGGGATGCGCGAGATGGACCTTATCCTCGGTACGTTTGCCGACAACGAGATCGGCGCCTTGACCGGCGATGAAATCGACCAATATGAAAGGCTGCTCGACATTCCCGACACCGAATTCCTGCCCATGGTCACCGGCGAACGCCCGGTTCCCAGGAATATCGACTGTGCCGTCCTGCAAAAGATCCTGGCATCGCGCCGGACCATGACATTTTAAACGTGCAACCATGAGCCTCATTCCCAAAATCGGTCTGCCGAAAGGCCGTGCCGGCCAGTTCATCGTCGACGGCGTTGCCGATGGCTACGAAGCCTTTGCGCTGGTGCAGGCGATCCATGAGATTGCGCCTGACAAACCGGTGCTGTTCGTGGCGCGCGACGGCCAGCGCCTGCCGTCGATCATCGAGGCGCTGACCTTTGCCGCCCCCGGCCTGCCGGTGCTGGAGTTGCCGGCCTGGGATTGCCTGCCCTATGACCGCGTTTCGCCAGGCTCCGATGCCGCTGCCAAGCGGCTCGACGCCCTGACGGCGATGATCGCGCTGGCAAAAAAGCCGCATCGCGCGGTCATCCTGACCACTGCCAATGCGCTGCTGCAGCGCATTCCGCCGGCCGATCTGGTCGAAGCGCAGACTTTCCACGCAAAGCCCGGCAACCAGATCGACATGAACGCGCTGGTGTCCCGGCTGGAGATTTCCGGCTTCGAGCGGGTGCCGACGGTGCGCGGTATCGGCGAATTCGCCGTGCGCGGCGGCATCCTCGACCTCTACGCACCCGGCTGGACGGAAGCACTGCGGCTCGATTTCTTCGGCGACACGCTGGAATCGATCCGCGTCTTCGACGCCGCCACGCAGCGCACCACCGGCCAGCGCAAGTCGATGGCGCTGCAGGCGATGAGTGAAGTGGCGCTGACCCCCGAAACCATCAGCCGCTTCCGCCGCTCCTATATCGAAGCCTTTGGCGCGCCGCAGCGCGACGACGGCCTTTATGCGGCGGTGAGCGAAGGGCGGCGCTTTGCCGGCATGGAGCACTGGCTGCCGCTGTTCTACGAGCGGCTGGAGACAGTGTTTGATTATCTGCCGGATGCGCCTGTCATCTTCGACCATCTGGCGCACGAAGCGCTGGCTGAGCGTCACACGCTGATCCTCGACCACTACGAAGCGCGCCGCAAACAGGCCGACGCCGCGTTGAAGGACGCCGTGCCCTACAAGCCGGTGGCGCCGGACCTGCTCTATCTCTCACCGGAAAACCTCGTGGCGTCGCTCGGACCGCGCGAAGCCATCGACTTCACCGCCTTCGACGCGCCCGATGTCGGGGCCAAGAAGGTCTTCCATGGCGGCTCGCGCCATGGCCGCAGCTTTGCCGAGGAACGGGCTGACCCAAACATCAACGTCTTCGATGTCGTCGTAAAACACATCGCTGACGAGCGCGCGGCGCGCCGCCGGGTCATCGTCGCCGGCTGGACCGAAGGCTCGCTCGACCGGTTGGGCCAGATCCTGGCCGAGCACCATCTCGGCAATCTCGTGCCGGTGGCGACGCTGGCCGAGGCGGAAAAGCTCGAGCCGGGGCAGGCGGCACTCGCCGTGCTGCCGCTGGAATCCGGCTTCGAGACCGAACAGCTGGTCGTCGTCGCCGAGCAGGACATTCTGGGCGACCGGCTGATCCGCCGCTCGAAGCGCAAGAAGCGCGCGTCGGATTTCATCGCCGAGGCCTCGTCGCTGTCGGCCGGCGACATCGTCGTCCACGCCGATCACGGCATTGGCCGCTTCATCGGCCTGCGCACCATCGAGGCGGTCGGCGCGCCGCATGACTGCCTGGAAATCCACTATGCCGGCGACGACCGGCTGTTCCTGCCGGTGGAAAACATCGAGCTTCTGTCGCGCTACGGCTCTGACACAGCCGAGGCGACGCTGGACAAGCTCGGCGGCGGCGCCTGGCAGTCGCGCAAGGCGCGGCTGAAGAAGCGCCTGCTCGACATGGCCGGACAGTTGATCCGCATTGCCGCCGAGCGCCAGATGCGTACCGCGCCGCCCATGGTGCCGGCGGAAGGGCTTTACGGCGAATTCTCGGCGCGCTTTCCCTATGAGGAGACCGACGACCAGCAGGGCGCGATCGATGCCGTCGTGGACGATCTCGGCGCCGGCAAGCCGATGGACCGGCTGATCTGCGGCGATGTCGGCTTCGGCAAGACCGAAGTGGCGTTGCGCGCCGCCTTCATCGCGGCGATGGAAGGGTTCCAGGTCGCGGTCGTGGTGCCGACGACGCTGTTGTCGCGCCAGCATTTCAAGACTTTTTCGCAGCGCTTCTCCGGCCTGCCGATCCGCGTCGGCCAGGCCTCGCGGCTGGTCGGCGCCAAGGAACTGGCGGAAACCAAGAAAGCCATCGCCGAGGGGCAGGTCGACATCGTCATCGGCACCCATGCACTGCTCGGGTCGGCGATCTCGTTCAAGAATCTCGGCCTGCTGATCATCGACGAGGAGCAGCATTTTGGCGTCAAGCACAAGGAACGGCTGAAGGACCTCAAGACCGACGTCCATGTGCTGACGCTGTCGGCGACGCCGATCCCGCGCACGCTGCAGCTTGCCTTGACCGGCGTTCGCGAACTGTCGCTGATCGCCACGCCGCCGGTCGACCGCATGGCGGTGCGCACCTTCATCTCGCCTTTCGACCCGCTGGTCATCCGCGAGACGCTGCTGCGCGAACGCTATCGCGGCGGCCATTCCTTCTATGTCGTGCCGCGTATCAGCGATCTCGCCGAAATCCATGATTTCCTGCGCGAATCCGTCCCCGAGCTGAAGGTGGCGGTGGCCCATGGCCAGATGCCGCCGGGCGAACTCGACGACATCATGAACGCCTTCTATGACGGCCAGTACGACGTGCTGTTGTCGACCACCATCGTCGAATCCGGGCTCGACATTCCGACCGCCAACACGCTGATCATCCATCGCGCCGATATGTTCGGCCTGTCGCAGCTCTACCAGCTGCGCGGCCGCGTCGGCCGTTCCAAGGTGCGGGCATATGCGTTGTTCACGCTGCCGGCCAACCGCAAGCTCACCGACACGGCCGAGCGCCGGCTGAAGGTGCTGCAGTCGCTGGACACGCTTGGCGCCGGGTTCCAGCTCGCGAGCCACGACCTCGACATCAGGGGCGCCGGCAATCTACTCGGCGAAGAACAATCCGGACACATCAAGGAGGTCGGCTTCGAGCTTTACCAGCAGATGCTGGAAGAGGCGGTGGCCGAGGTGAAGGACTCCGGCGAGGTCCAGGACGGCGGCTGGTCGCCGCAGATCGCTGTCGGCACGGCTGTCATGATCCCGGAAAGCTACGTGCCGGACCTTCAGCTCAGGCTGGCGCTCTACCGCCGCCTTGGCGATCTCGAAAACACCGAGGAGATCGATGCTTTCGGCGCCGAGCTGATCGACCGCTTCGGCCCGCTGCCGGAGGAAGTGAAGCATCTGCTCAAGATCGTCTTCATCAAGGCACTCTGCCGCAGGGCCAATGTCGAAAAGCTCGATGCCGGCCCCAAGGGCGTCGTCATCCATTTCCGCAAGCGCGAGTTTTCCAACCCGGTCGGGCTGGTCAAGTACATCGGCGAACAGGGCTCGCTGGCCAAGATCAGGGCCGACCACAGCGTGGTCTTCATCCGCGACTGGCCGACAGCCGAGAAGCGTCTGGCGGGCTCGGCTGTCGTCATGACCCAGCTGGCGCGGCTGGTGGCCGCCTAGACTTTCGGATGGAAATTCGACTGCAACTGCAGGTCGGATGCCGAGAACGTGCCGGCGCCGACGATGACGTGCCCGGCAGGCACGGTGAAGCCGCGCGCGGCGCCGGCGCCTTTCAGCAATCCGGCCCGGCGGTCGGGGTCGGGCTCACGAAAACTGCCGCCCGGTTCCAGCCGGCAACTGTCGACTGTGATTGCACCGAGAAGCTGGCTGCCTGAACCCAGCACCGTTTCGCCGAAGACCGCCGCGCCGTTGAGATAGCGGCCTCGATCGCCGATCACGATCGAGGCTCCCGGCCTGTTGGCCTTTGCAGTAAAACCGCCTTCGCCAAACTGGTTGCGTGAGCCGACGCGGATTGCGCCGGCGGATGCTTCGAACAGTGTGTTGGCGTGGAAAATGTTGGCGTCGCCGATCTCCAGCGCGCCACCGTCGGTGCAGAACAGGTAGACGCCGGGGAAGAAGACGTTGCCTCGCCCGATGACGGCGCCTGCGGAAATCAGCGTGGAGTAGGGGTCGTAGATCACGTTGCCGCGCTCGGACAGGCCAACCACCTCTTCGATCGTAAACAGGCCTTGCTCGCGGCGCACGCGGTCAAGGTAGGCGGACACGGACATAGGGACTCCATGGAGAATTGTTGCGCAGCGGACGATGACCGGCGCGACTAGATCGGTGAGGATCGATTCTGGCACCAAGCGATATTGCACAGCCGCCGCGAAGATAAGAAGCCAAAGTGGGTCGCGGCATGGCGCTCCCCATCATTCGCCAGCGCTTGAATTCCGGTCTAGAATAGGAAATCGGCTTCGTGTATGGAGCCGCGATCCCCATATGGGGGCGGGAATGGCGGGCAAAAGACCTGCTGGAAAGAGCGTTTGGGTGCAGCGATGACGAAATGGTCGCCGAATTCTTGGAGAGCAAAGCCGATCAAGCAGGTTCCCACCTATCCGGATCTTGCCGCGCTGAAGAACACGGAAGCCCAGCTTTCCACCTTTCCGCCGCTGGTTTTTGCAGGTGAGGCGCGCAAGCTGACGAAGCAGCTTGCGGCTGTCGCTGCCGGTGACGCATTCCTTCTCCAGGGTGGCGATTGCGCCGAGAGTTTCGCCGAGCATGGCGCGGACAACATCCGCGACTTCTTCCGCGTCTTCCTGCAGATGTCGGTGGTGCTGACCTTTGCCGGCGCACAGCCGGTGGTGAAGGTCGGCCGCGTTGCCGGCCAGTTCGCCAAACCGCGCTCGTCCGACAATGAGACCAAGGGCGAAGTGACGCTGCCGAGCTACCGCGGCGATATCATCAACGGCATCGAGTTCGACCCGAAGTCGCGCATTCCCGATCCTGCCCGTCAGGAGATGGCCTACCGCCAGTCGGCGGCGACGCTCAACCTGTTGCGCGCCTTCGCCCAGGGCGGCTATGCCAGCCTGGAGAACGTGCATAGCTGGATGCTGGGTTTCGTCTCCGACAGCCCGCAGGGCGAGAAATACGGCAAGCTCGCGAACCGCATCACCGAGACGATGGACTTCATGAAGGCCGTCGGCATCACCTCGGAAACCAACTACGCCTTGCGCGAGACCGATTTCTACACCAGCCACGAAGCGCTGTTGCTCGGCTATGAAGAGGCGCTGACCCGCGTCGATTCGACGTCGGGCGACTGGTATGCAACCTCCGGCCACATGATCTGGATCGGCGACCGAACCCGCCAGCCCGACCATGCGCATGTCGAATATTGCCGCGGCATCAAGAACCCGCTCGGCCTCAAATGCGGTCCGTCGCTGACGCCGGATGGTTTGCTGGAGCTCATCGACCTGCTCAATCCGGAGAACGAGCCGGGCCGGCTGACGCTGATCGCCCGCTTCGGCTCCGACAAGGTCGCCGACCATCTGCCGAAGCTGGTGCGCGCGGTGCAGAAGGAAGGCCGCAGCGTCGTGTGGTCGTCCGACCCGATGCACGGCAACACCATCGAGGCAGCCGGCTACAAGACGCGGCCATTCGACCGCATCCTCAAGGAAGTCCAGACCTTCTTCGAGGTGCATCGCGCCGAAGGCACGCATCCCGGCGGCATCCATGTCGAAATGACCGGCAAGAACGTCACCGAATGCACCGGCGGCGCCCGCGCCATCACCGCAGAGGAACTGCAGGATCGCTACCACACCCATTGCGACCCGCGCCTCAACGCCGACCAGGCGATCGAGCTGGCGTTCCTGGTGTCCGACCTCTTGAAGAAGACCCATCCGGTGCAGCACAAGCAGGCGGTGAACGGCTGAACCCGTTTTCAGATTGAAGTGGAAAGCGCCGGAGAAATCCGGCGCTTTTTCGTTTAGATCAACGCCCGCGTTCCCATCGCAGGCCGTTAAGCCGGGGATCGTTGGCAAAGGCGGCTCTGGAAAACTCGAGGCGCCTTTCCGGAAACTCGCAGATCGCCTGGACACCGAACGAGCCCAGCCGGATGCGCCATGTGTGCGGCTCCAGCGGCTTGGCCTTGGTAAAGCCGCGACATGCCAGCAGCGCTATGTTGGCGCCCTTCGGGTCGCGCGCCGAACGGTAGCGGATCGCCTCCAACCCAGCCTCACGCGCGACATCGGCAATCGCCTGGCTGGCGGCGTAGTCGGTCGGATGCGTCCACTCAGCCTGATCGCGGTCGAGTGGCGGCCGCGTCAGGTCGATGGCTTTGTCGGTGCGGATCGCGGCGGCGAAGGCGGTGTATTCGGCGGCGTCGTGCGGCCATGGCGTGTCGGGCGAATCGGCGAAGAACAACAGGCGGTAGAAGGCCATTTCGGCGACCGCCGTCATGATCGTCTCCGCGGCATAGTAGACACCCAGGGTGCGGCCAGCGCGGCGGAAGCGCGAGCCGTAGGGATAGATCGAGCCGTAGCGGAAGGGCGTCGCCAGGAGATAGTGGAGATGCCGGCATTCCATGGGGATTTGCGGCTTGGTCTCCTCGATCAGATCCTCGAGCAGCGCCTGTTCGTCCAGCGTGTCGACGATCTTCAGCGTCGAGACGCGGTGCTGCGCCTCGACCATGCGCCAGTATTTGCCGTCGAGCCGGACGGCTTCAGACGAGAGCGCGTCGGGAGTCCAGATAGGCAATGACATCGACAAGCCCGGTAATGGTGAGGATCTTTTCAAGCGGGCTGCCATCGAACGCGGTATTGGCGTTCTTCAGCCATGCCCGGGCTATCGTCTCGTCACCGCCGACAATGGCGTCGAGCGAACGGAACAGCCGCACGAACAGCACCGCGAGTTCGAATGGCTTGGTGCCGCGCTCCAGCAGGAATTCCTGCCTGCGCATGCGTGAAACCGTGGCTTCCGAGACGCCGATGATCGACGCAAGCACCCTGGCGGTTATATCCAAGAGTTCGGCGGCGCGCAGCGTGGCCCTGGTCAGAACCGCGTTTTCGGCCGCCTTCGCGGTCAGATCAGGGGCGGCAGCATTGGGTTGTGTAACAGACATGGCCTCTCTCTTTCCATGGAAAATATAGTTCACGGAAATTCATATGGAAAGAGGCGGGATCCGACAAATTTGCCTGTGCCCGGGAATTGGCTGCACGCCGAAGCGTCAGTCTTTCTTGTATAGCAGCCAGTTCTTGCCCGTGCGGCCGGCCATTGTCGAGTGCCGGGTGACGCGGTTGCGCCCGCCAACCTTGGAGCGGTAGAGCGCCCGGTCCGCCTTGGTGTAAAGATCCTCCGGGCTTTCCGCTTCGGAAGCCATGCAGATGCCCATGGAAACGGTCACCGTGCCGTAATTGGCGCCGGTCTGGCTGCTGGTGAACGGCGTCTGTTCGATCAGCACGCGGATGCGTTCGGCGATCTCGTAAGTGGTATCCTCGCTGGCGCCCTCGACGATCAGCGCGAATTCCTCCCCGCCGGTGCGGGCAACGAACATGTCTTCACGGATGCTGGTCTGGAAGATTTCAGCGACGATCTGGATGATCTTGTCGCCGACCGGGTGGCCGTAGCGATCGTTGACACCCTTGAAATGGTCGATGTCGGCAAGGATCAGGGCGTTGAACAGGATCCCCTTGTTGGAGGTGTAAATCGCCGTGATTTGCTTGTCGAAGGCGCGGCGGTTCCAGATATGGGTCAAGGGGTCGGTGTCGGCGAGCCGCTTGTACTCCTCAAGCTTCGACTTGACGCTCTCCAGTTCCGCCGTCTTGTCGCTCAGCGTGGTTGCAACCTGCTTGCCGTGGTCGAGGGTCGAGTTGGTGGCCGCCGCCATGGCGCTGGCGACCTTCTGCAGCAGATCCTGCGAAAGCAGGCTGCGGTTGGCGAGGCCACTCGATGTCTCATCGAGGATCTTGCCGTATTTCTCGATATGGCTACGTTCGCTGCGCAGCAGCAAGGCGATGTCCTCGAGTTCCCTGGCCAGCACGTCGCGCGCCTGCTCGACAATGCCGGGACCGTGATGCTGGGCAAAGAAAGCGCGGCCGATGCGGTCGAGATCGTCCTGCGTCGGCTGGTTGCCCAGCGCGACGACGGCCAGGCCGAGTTCGCGATTGGTGCCTTTCAGTGCTTCGTAGAAGATTTCGTAATTGCGCGGCAGGCCAAGCACGCCGAGCTGACGCATGGCCGCCACAACGGCTGTTGCAATGTCGCTGTTTCGGTCGGTCTGGACGGCTGCCGGCTGCATGTTCTGTTCACTCTGCCTCTGGGAACCATCGCAGACCGTGCGAGATGCCGCCGACCGGAGAGTGCCAGCCGTATTTCGGATCATCCTGCGAAAGACACGTCCCCAATCGCGACATTCGCTTGGCAACGACCATAGATGCGCCGGCGCTAAAGTTTCCTTAATGTGCCGCCAGGTAACGCGTCCGTTCTACCGCAGGCTGCAGAAATGGTTTGCAAAGATCCTGAGGTCAGGTCCGAACACGCCCACCCCATGTCGCATTTGCCGGTGCCCGGCTGCGGCAAAACTGAAATCCTCTCGGCCAGCGGCGAAGCCGTGGACGATGGCTGGTGGAGGTAGGGATGAGCAACAACCACAGCGGATCTTGCCTGTGTGGAGCCGTGCGTTTCCAGACGCGAGGGCCGTTGCGCGGCGTCATTTATTGCCACTGTTCGCAGTGCCGCAATCAGAGCGGGCATTTTTACGCCGCGACCAACGTCGCCGACGGCGACATCACGATAACCGGCGCCGACAACATCAGCTGGTACGAATCGTCTTCCTTTGCCAAGCGCGGCTTTTGCAAGATCTGCGGCTCGGTGCTGTTCTGGAAGCCGGGTCAGGATGCCTATGTCTCAGTTCTGGCCGGATCGTTCGACAACCCGACCGGGCTCGAAGGCCAATGCCACATCTTTGTCGGCGACAAGGGCGATTACTATACGATCGACGATGGACTGCCGCAGTTCGAGAAGTCGACGCCGACGATCAAGGTTGCGGAGGAGTGATTTTTGGCGGCTGCCTTATTCCCTTGATCCAGCCATTGCGATATCCCCTGCCGGTGATTCGAAGGGGATGCGGCATGCAGCGGCTGATCGGTGCTTACTTCAATTCTGTGCGAGCCTTTCGCAAGCTCGCCGCCAGCGAAAGGGCATTTCAGCAGGAACTGATGCTGCTGGTGCTGGCGCTGCCGCTCGGCTGGTTCGTCTCGGTCTCGTGGCGCGGCTACGCGCTGTTGATCGGCGCGGTGCTGCTGCTCATCATGGTCGAAGTGCTGAACACCGGCATCGAGGCAGCCTGCGATGCCTTCAGTCGCGAGTTCAACGTCGACATCCAGCTCGCCAAGGACTGCGGCTCGCTGGCGGTGCTGATTTCGGTTATTATCGTCGCCGGCGTCTGGGGAATCGCCCTCATCGAGCGCATCACGGGACTACCGATCTGATCTGAACGCTCCCATATGTTAGTCACCAAAGGAGACTGACGTCGTGGAAGCCAATTTTCTGCTGCTTGAAAGAGCCGGCCTGCCGGAAGACCTGCGCTGGCTGGCGGAAAAATATCCGCGCGAGACATGGCAGGGCCACGCCAACATCCACGGCATGGCAAACATGTGGCTGCAGCGGCACGACATGTTCCGAGAGCTGGGCGGCATGCTCACCAACGGCATTGGCGACTATCGCGAAGGCAGGCTGACGGCGCCGGATTTCGCGCGCTGGTTCGCGCCGCGGCTGAACCACTTTCTCGGCAATCTCGACGGCCACCACAATGTCGAGGACTACCAATATTTCCCGGCTTTCGCCAAGGCGGAGCCGCGCCTGAAGCGCGGCTTCGAAATCCTCGATGCCGACCATCACACCATTCATTAGGGGCTGGAGCGCAACGCCGAGACGGCGAACGCCTTCATCCGCACGCTCGAGGAGAGCGAGGACAGGCAGCGCTTCGCCGCCGACGCCTATGCGGACGAGAACAGCCGGCTGATCGCCACGCTGAAGCGGCATCTGGCCGACGAGGAAGATCTCATCATCCCGCTGATCCTCGATCGCGGCGACCGGGCTCTGGTCGAGGACGACGACTGAACCTTACGATGTGGTTTCGCTGTCGCGGGCGTCCTTGGCGCGCTCCTTGCCGGCGACGGTGCGGGCGATGAGCCAGGCAAGGATGGCGAAAGCCAGACCTATGGCAAGCGCGATCAGCAGCCGTTCGTGATGGAGCAGTGCCTTGCCGATCATCTGCTCGGCCCCGAGGCCGAAGACGTAGCCGACGCCGCAGAACAAAGCCGCCCAGACCAGCGACGACACCGCGTTGAGGATAACGAAGCGCGCTACCGAAATGCTGGCGAAACCGGCCGCGATGCCGCCGACCAGGCGCAGGCCATAGATGTAGCGGTTGGACAGGACGAAGATGTTGGGATGGGACGAGACGAGACGGTAGGCGTGGTTGAAGCCGGGCCTCGCCTTCAGTTTCAGCACCCTGGGATGGTCGGCAAAGCTGCGGCCGAGAATGAAGAAAAACGTGTCGCCGACGAAGGCGCCAATGGCGGCCGCGAGGAAAGCCTTCCAGAGGATGAAGACATGCTGATGGGCGAAGAAGCCGCCGAGGATGGCCGCACTTTCGCCTTCGGCGACACAGCCCAGGAAAACCGCGATCAACCCATATTGCTCGATGAGGTGATGGACGATCCAGGTCATTGAGAGGTTTGCCGGCCCGACAGTTTTTCGTCTATGCGGTTCACCTGTTCGGCCAGGCGCGCGATGTCCTCGCGCACGCCGATGATCTGGCTGTGGCGCAGTTCGTCCAGCTTTTCATGCAGAGCCATGATCTCGATCTCGGCCTTGAGGTTGACCTCATAGTCATGCGCGGCGTCGATGCGGTCGCGCACGGCCTGTCGGTTCTGCGACATCATGATCACCGGCGCCTGCAAGGCGGCGATCATCGACAGCACCAGGTTGAGGAAGATGAAGGGGTAGGGGTCGAACGAGTCTCGCCCGAGCAGCCACCAATTGGCGCCGATCCACAGCACTAGGAAAGCAATGAAGGACAGGATGAACGTCCACGAGCCGCCGATGCGGGCAATGGCATCGGCGATCCGGTCGCCGGCGCCCTGAAGGCCGGTGAGGCTGTCGTTGATATCCTGCGAGATGGGCTTGCGGTCGACAGTGCTCTGCAACACCCGCCGCTCGAGCTCGCTGAGGCCCTCCGGCGTTCGCTTCAGCCAGCGGTTGGCCAGTTCTGGCACGGTCTTGTGCATGGATGTCTCCATAGGAAAAGCGTCGGCTTGGCAGCCTCGTTTGCATATAGGAAGATGGCGTTTCGTCAAAAGCGCGGCGCGAGAATGCAGGATGCCCGATTTCGCGAAGATTCGCGCCCGTGCAGCAAAGCGCAAAGGCGGCGACGCGGTGCTGACCTCGCTGCTCGGGCCGGCGCCTGACAATGCTGCCGTTGCCGACATTACGGACGATCGCATCCTGTCGACGATGGCCGAGCGGGTGTTTGCCGCCGGCTTCGTCTGGCGCGTTATCGAACAGAAATGGCCTGGGTTCGAGGACGCGTTTCTCCATTTCGAGCTGAAACGGCTGTTGTTTCAGCCTGATGACTTCTGGCACGACCTGACGGCTGATCAACGCATTGTGCGCAACCCGCAGAAGATCAAATCCGTCCGCGACAACGCCGCCTTCGTTGAGCGTGTGTCGAAGGAACATGGCGGTTTCGGCAAATTCCTCGCGGAGTGGCCTGACGACGACCAGGTCGGGCTGATGGCGTATCTCGGCAAGCATGGCAGCCGGCTTGGCGGCCAGTATTTCCTGCGCTGGCTGCAATGGGACGCCTTCGTCATCTCGGCCGATATGGTCGCGGCTTTGCGTGACGCCGGCCTCGACATCGCCGAAAGTCCGACGTCGAAGAGGGATCTCGACAGGATTCAGGCGCAGATCAACAAATGGGCGCAGGAAACCGGCCTGCCGCGCCGGCACATTTCGCGCATTCTGGCGATGTCGATCGGAGAGAACCATTCGCCGCAATCGCTGCGCGAATATATGGGCGACGACTGATCACCGAATTGGTCCAAACGAACGCCATTGCTCGGGCAAATTTGCCGCGCTAAACCGCACAGATGACCCAGAAGACCGCACCCGATATTCTGCGCATCGCCGTTGCCCAGCTCAACCCGACGGTCGGCGATGTCGCCGGCAACCTTGCCAAGGCGCGCGAGGCGAGGGCGGATGCCGCCCGCCAGGGCGCCGACATCGTGCTCTACACCGAGCTTTTCCTTGCCGGTTATCCGCCGGAGGATCTGGTGCTGAAGCCGGCCTTCCTCAAGGTTTGCGAGAAGGCCGCTCAGGATTTCGCCGCGGATACCTCCGATGGCGGGCCGGGCGTCATCATCGGCACGCCGCTGAAGCGCAAGAGCGGCACCCACAATTCGATCATCGTCGCCGATGGCGGCAAGATCCTCGCCGAGCGCTACAAGCTCGATTTGCCAAACTATGGCGAGTTCGACGAGAAGCGCGTCTTCCAGGCCGGGCCCGAGGCTCAGGGACCCGTCAACTTCCGTGGTGTGCGCATCGGAATTCCGATCTGCGAGGACATCTGGGGCGACGTTGGCATCTGTGAAACCCTGGCCGAGAGCGGCGCGGAAATCCTGCTAGTGCCGAACGGCTCGCCCTACTACCGCGCCAAGATGGACGTGCGCCATCAGGTCGTTATCCGCCAGGTCATCGAGACCGGTTTGCCGATGATCTATGCCAATCAGATTGGCGGCCAGGATGAGCTGATCTTCGACGGCGCCTCTTTTGCCATCGGCGCCGACAAGACGCTCGCCTTCCAGATGAGCCAGTTCGAGGAAACTGTCGATGTCACCACCTGGAAGCGCAGCCGTGTCGCCGCAGGCGCGCAAAATGCAGATAACTCTGGCGGCTGGGTCTGCTCGGAAGGGCCGATGTCGAAAATCCCCGAGCGCGAAGAGGCGGACTACCGTGCCTGCATGCTGGGCCTGCGCGACTACGTCAACAAGAACGGCTTCAAGAACGTCGTGCTGGGTCTCTCCGGCGGCATCGATTCGGCGATCTGCGCGGCATTGGCCGTCGATGCGCTCGGCGAGGAGCGGCTGCGGGCGGTGATGATGCCCTACCGCTATACCTCGGAGGATTCGCTGAAGGATGCCGAGGATTGCGCCCGTGCGCTTGGCTGCCGCTATGACATCGTGCCGATCTTCGAACCGGTCGAGGGTTTCCTACACACGCTGGCGCAGCTTTTTGAAGGCACCAAGGAAGGCATCACCGAAGAGAATCTACAGAGCCGCGCGCGCGGCACGATCCTGATGGCGATTTCCAACAAGTTCGGCTCGATGGTCGTCACCACGGGCAACAAGAGCGAGATGTCGGTGGGCTACGCCACGCTTTATGGCGACATGAATGGCGGCTTCAACCCGATAAAAGACCTCTACAAGATGCAGGTCTATGCGCTGTCGCGCTGGCGCAACAGCCATGTGCCGCCGGGCGCGCTCGGTCCCTCAGGCGAGGTGATCCCCAGGAATATCATCGACAAGGCGCCGTCGGCGGAATTGCGCGAGAACCAGACCGACCAGGATTCGCTGCCGCCCTATCCGGTGCTGGACGACATTCTGGAATGCCTGGTCGAGAACGAAATGGGCGTCGACGACATCGTCGCGCGCGGCCACGACCGGGCGACGGTGACGCGCGTCGAACATTTGCTCTACATTGCCGAGTACAAACGCCGGCAAGCGGCGCCGGGTGTGAAGATCACCCGGAAGAATTTTGGCCGCGACCGCCGCTATCCCATCACCAACCGTTTCAGGGATCGCGGCTGAACTTCGTTTAATTAGAGAACCTTGGGGCTTTCATGTTTTTCAGCTATTTCAAGGGAACGCCTGAATATCACATCCTGCGCTTCAAGAACGGCAAGGTCCGTGAGCAGGGGCGCGGCATCTCCTTCTGGTACGGGACGTTCGGCACCACCATCGCCATGGTGCCGGTGACGTCGCTCGACAACCCTTTCATCTTCACCGAGACGACGGCGAATTTCCAGGATCTGGCAATCCAGGGGTCGGTCAGCTACCGCATCATCGATCCACTCAAGGCAGCCGAAGGTTTTGATTTCAGCGCCAAGCTCAGCCGTGCCGACGTCGTCGGCGACGGCCGGGAGAAGATCGCCGAGCGCCTGGTGCTTGCGATACAGAGCCGCGCCCGCGCGGTGGTTTCGAGCATGACGCTGGAACAGGCGCTGGCCGAGGTGACCAAGCTCGGCGGCAATCTCGCCGAACTCCTGCGCAACGATCCGATTGCGGCAACCGCCGGCCTGTCGATCGAGGAGGTCCACATCACCTCGGTCCAGCCGACGCCGGAGATCCGCAAGGCGCTCCAGACCGAATATCGCGAGGCGCTGCAGCGCCAGGCCGATGCGGCGATCTATGGGCGCCGTGCCTGGGGCGTGGAGAAGGAGCGCGAGATCAAGCAGAGCGAACTGGCGACCGAAATCGAGCTTGCCGAACGCAACAAGCTGCTGGTCGACACCGAAGCGCGCAACAAGCTGACGCTTGCCGAGGCGCAAGCCAAGGCGCAGCAGCTGGAACTGACCGTCTATTCGTCGGCGCCCGCCCACGTGCTGACGGCGATGGCCTTCAAGGCCTGGGCGGAAAAGGGCGGTTCGGTCGGCAATCTGTCGATCACGCCTGACATGCTCACCAGCGCGCTCAGCCAGCTTTCCACGCCGAAAGCCGGGTCCTGAAAGGCAAGCACGGGTGGCAAGCGACCAGAGCGGCAGGCCGATCGACCGGGTGATCGTCGTCACCCGCAAGACCGAGCTGGAGGAGCTGACGACGCGCTTCAACACGCAGGGACAGGCGCGCTTTTATCTCCGGCAGGCCGGCATGAATTTCGACCCGGTCAAGGCGGCGCATGACGTCTATCACCAGGCGCTCGACCGGGTGATGGGTTCGCTTCCCCAAGGCCTCAAACAGTTGCGGCTCGACCGCGAACTGGTACCGCAGTTCGAATTCGGCTCCGACGCGGTGATCGCGCTCGGTCAGGACGGGCTGGTGTCCAACACCGCGAAGTACCTCCCGTACCAGCCGCTGATCGGCATCAACCCGAACCCGGCGCTTTTCGACGGCGTGTTGCTGCCGTGGAATGCCGACGATACCGAAAAGGTCCTCGGCCTGACGATCGCCGGCAAGGCGAAGCGCCAGGCGGTGGTGATGGCCGAAGCGCGCTCCAATGACGGACGCCGGCTGATCGCCTTCAACGATCTGTACGTCGGCGCCTCGACGCATGTCTCGGCGCGCTACGAGTTGACCTATGGCGGCAGGACCGAGCGCCAGTCGTCGAGCGGCATTATCATCTCCACGGGCGCCGGCTCCACCGGCTGGCTGCGCTCGGTGATGGCGGGCGCCGCGGGACTGGCCGCGGCCTATGGTGACAACTCCGTGCCGACCGTGCCGCCGCAAGGCTACGATCGCGAAGGCGAACAGCTGTTCTTTTCGGTGCGCGAACCGTTTCCGAGCAACACGACCGGCGTGTCGCTTGTGCATGGCGTCATCACCCGCGACCGGCCGCTGGTGGTTTCTTCGCGGCAGAGCAGGGGCGGCGTCATCTTCAGCGACGGGATGGAGCTCGATTTCGTCGAGTTCAATTCCGGCACCGACGTGACCATCGCGATCGCCGACCAGAAGGCCTATCTCGTGGTGCCATAAACGCGCCACGTGGGCAGCCAAATCACCGGCCGGACTGAATTCGGCCGCCCGCCATTCTTTGCGATGCACCATGCCCGACTGTGAAATCAGCTTCGACATGTCACGGATCGATTTCCGGGCGACCTCCGACCTGTTGATGGCCAGCTATTGGGGCGACGGTCGCAGCGATGAGTTTCATCGCCGCGCCTTTGCCAACTCGCTTTGCGCCAGCGCCTATCTGGATGGGAATCAAGTCGGTTTTGGCCGGGCCATCACCGACCGTACGGTGTTTGCCTATCTCGCCGACATCATCATCTGGCCGCAGCAGCGCGGCCGGGGCATTGGCTTGCAACTGGTGAGGGCGCTCATCGATCACCCTGAGCTCAGCACGGTCTCGCACTGGAGCCTGTCGACCAGCGACGCGCATGGCGTCTATGAGAAGCTGGGCTTCAAGGCATCGACCGATGGCCGCTATATGCGCCTCGATCGCAACCCTGATTGAGCGATGCGCCGTGCGGGCTCGCCCGCCAGTTGTTGCAAAATAACCTCAGTGGTTGGACCAGATACGCATTGCCGCTCGCTCGCTCTTGGCGATCCGCCGAGGCGTCTCTATAAGGACCGCTCCGCAATTGCCTTGCGGGAGGTCCGAATGGCAGTATTTCACATGGTAATGCGAGGCCGCGAAGCTTAGGTCTCACCTGGCGTCCGGCGAAGGCTTGTCCTTCGCGCCGATGCCGGGTCGAGTACAGGCTTTTGCCGATGCCGGTCGCCACCCGATATCTAGGGCGCGCCGCCACCTATGCCGAACCTCCGCATATCAGGGCGAATTGCCCAGCGCGGTTTTCAATTTTTCGACCTTACCGGGACCGGGCATTTTTGCGCCCGGAGGACATCATGCCTCGTTTTCGAATCGATCTGCGTGCAAGCGCCTTTCGCAGCGTTCTTGGCTTCACGCTCAGCCACTGGCGGCGCCAGCCGTGGCGGCTTTCGCTGATCATGGGCAGCTTCCTGCTGTCGACCCTGGCCGATGTCTTGACGCCGCTCTATTCCGGCCGGCTGGTCGACGCCGTAGCCAGCAGTGCGTTGGCTGACGATGTCGCGTGGAATGCGGCAATGGCGGCGTTCTCCGCGCTCATCGCTTTGGCGCTGACCGGCGTGGTGCTGCGCAACCTGGCTTTCATGGGTATTGTCGAGCTGACGCTGAAGATGATGGCCGACATCGCCGCCGACGCGTTCTATCGCGTGCAGCGCTTCTCAACCGACTGGCACGCCAATAGCTTTGCCGGATCGACGGTGCGCAAGGTTACGCGCGGCATGTGGGCTCTCGACCTGCTCAACGACACCATCCTGATTGCGTTGCTGCCGTCGGTCGCCATGCTGGTCGGCTCGACGTTGCTGCTCGGCTGGTTCTGGCCGCTGATGGGGCTGGTCGTGGCAGTCGGCTCGCTGCTGTTCATCACCGTGACGGCGCTGCTGTCGCTCGGCTATGTCGCGCCCGCGGCACGGCTCGCCAACAGCTGGGATACGCGGCTTGGCGGCTCGCTTGCCGATGCGGTGAGCTGCAATGCCGTGGTCAAGGGTTTCGGCGCCGAGACGCGCGAGGAAACGCGTCTTGCCAAGGTCGTCGCCAAATGGCGCGCGCGGACCAGCCGCACTTGGGTGCGCGGCACCATCAACGGCACGACGCAAGGCGCCATGCTGCTGGTGCTGCGGACGGCAGTAATCGGCCTGTCGCTGATGCTGTGGGCCTGGGGCCAGGCAAGTGCGGGCGATGTCGCCTTCGTGCTGACCTCGTTCTTCGTGCTGCAGGGCTACCTCAGGGACATCGGCACGCATATCCGCAATTTGCAGCGTTCGGTCAACGACATGGAGGAACTGGTCGATTTCCAGTCGCAACCGCTCGGCGTCGAGGACCGGCCCGGCGCCAAGCCGATCCGGATCACGCATGGCCACATCGCCTTCGATAACGTCACCTTCCACTATGGTAGCCATCGCTTGCCGCTCTACCGCGACTTTTCGGCGGAGATAACGGCGGGCGAGCGGGTCGGACTGGTCGGCCATTCCGGCTCGGGCAAGACGACCTTCGTGAAGCTGATCCAGCGTCTCTATGATGTCAGCGGCGGCAGGATCCTGATCGATGGCCAAGACATCTCCCAGGTTGCACAGGCGTCGCTGCGCGCGCAGATTGCCATCGTCCAGCAGGAGCCCATCCTGTTCCACCGCTCGCTGGCGGAAAACATCGCCTATGCCCGTCCGGACGCCACGCAGGCCGAGATCGAGCATGCCGCCAAGCTCGCCAGCGCGCACGACTTCATCACCAGCCTGCCGAAGGGCTACGGCACGCTGGTCGGTGAACGCGGCGTGAAGCTGTCGGGCGGCGAGCGCCAGCGCGTGGCGATCGCACGCGCCTTCCTGGCGGATGCGCGCATCCTGATCCTGGACGAGGCGACATCGAGCCTCGATTCGGAATCGGAAGTGCTGATCCAGCAGGCGATGGAGCGGCTGATGGTCGGCCGCACGACGCTGGTCATCGCACACCGTCTGTCGACGGTGCGGGCGCTGGACAGGCTGCTCGTGTTCGACCGTGGCAAGATCGTCGAGGAAGGCTCGCATGACGAGCTGATCCGGCTGAAGGGCGGCATCTACCGCCGCCTGTTCGAGCGGCAGGCGCTGGAACTGACCAAGGGCCTGGTGATCTGAGCTGAACGCAGAGCCCTATCCGAGGGATAGGGCTCTGCCTAGTTCATCCAGGCATTCGCTCGAATGGCTGAAGCGCTGGGTCGATCGTGTCCCAGGCGTGGCCGCGCACGGTGTAGGTGACCGCCTGCGGGTCGAACTGGCCGGGATCGTCGAGGCTCGTGGCCTGGATCGCCGTCACCTCCGGCACGGCGACGAACGTTACGTAGACCGGCGTGCCGCAGGTCGGGCAAAAGGCCTGGGCCTTTTCATTGCCGCTGTCGGCGATCATCCGCCATGTGCTCGGCTCGCCGGTGATCTTTACGTCAGCGCGCCGGCCGAAGGTCACATAGGAACAATGGCCAGTACCGCTGCGCTTTTGGCAATCGAGGCATTGGCAGTGGTTCTGAAAGATCGGCTCGCCGCTGGCCTCATAGCGGATCGCGCCGCAGGCGCAGCCGCCGGTATAGTGCCTGGTCATTGTCGTTCTCCCGCTGTCAGATTGCTTCAGGCCGATTTCGGCTTGGCGAACAGGTCGATGCCTGTGCCGGTTTCGAGGAAGGATTTCATGCTGGACAGCACGGCCGGCCAGCCCTGGCTGATGCCCTTGGCCATGCCGCTGCCGGCTTCGAGCTCGTCATGGCTGACGGTCAGCTTGACCATGGTGTCGTATTCCTCGATGGCGAACGTCACCCGGCTGTGCTTGGTGGGATCGTCGGCCTGCGAGGCGTTGGCCCAGCTCATGACCAGGCGGGTCGGCGGCGAGATTTCGACCACCTTGCCGACGACTTCGACAGAGCGCTCCTCATTGGCGCGAATATGTTCCCATTTCGAGCCGGGCTTCCAGTCGGAGACGTTTTCGTGGCCCCAGTAGCGCTTGGCGATATCGGGCCTGGTGATGGCTTCGAACACCTTTTGTGGCGTCGATCTGATGTAGGTCACGTAGACAAAACTGGTGGTTTCCCGGGTCATTGGTCGTCTCCTTCGAGTTCTTGTTTCAGGTCGTGCAGCAGGCTCAGCCGCTGCCGTTCGAATTTTCGCACCCACCGCTCGTAGACTTCGTGCAGCGGCACGGGGTTGATGAAATGCAGCTTCTCTCGGCCACGCTTGACCGTGCTGATCAGATTGGCCGCTTCCAGCAGATCGATGTGCTGCGTGGCGGATTGCCTCGCCATGTCGAGATTTTCGCAAAGCTCGCCGAGCGTCTGGCCGTTCTTCTCACACAGAAGATCGAGCAGCATTCTGCGGGTCGGGTCGCCCAGCGCTTTGAAAACCTTGTCGGCGTCCATCGGTCTCACTCATCTTGAAGACACAATATGCAGGTAAATGCCTGCATGTCAAGCTGTGGCTAAGCTTGGCCTGAAGGGGAGGGATTTATAGTGTCGGATTGCTGGCGCGCGGAGCGAAGCACCGAGCCCGGAATCGGGGCAAGAACCGGTGCGGGCGCGCAGGACTATGCAGCGGTGGCTGTGAGCTAGGCTCTAACGACGAACTTGTCGGGATCGGCGCAGAAATGGGCGATGATCTGGCAGAGGTCCGGCTCGTTGACCATGCGTACGGCCTCGGCCCCATTGACCCATTTGCGGGTGCGCGCGCGCTTTTCCTTCCAGCGGTCGGCAACGTGCTCGACCTGCAGCGGAAACACCAGCACTTCGCAAGGGACTTCCTCGCCGGACGCGAGGGCCTTGGCGTAGAAGTAACGACCGGCCTCGAAGAGCGAAATCTTGCCACGCAATCCGGCTTCCTCGCCCGCCTCGCGCGCCGCTGCCTCGCAGAGCGGCTCCCTGGCCTCGGGCCAGCCCTTCGGCAGCACCCAACGCCCGGTGTCTCGGCTGGTGATCAGCATGATCTCGACGCCGTCTTCGTTATTGCGCCATGGCAAAGCGGCAACCTGCAGGCGACAAGGCGAAGTGCCGAAGAGCTTGCGGACCCTTTCAGCCAGATGGTCGTGTGTCGCCGGTGTCGTCAGCATCAGTGAAAGCTACCCCAGCCCTCAGAATCGTTAGCCGCCGTATGAATCTTACCGACAAGTGTAAGTCTTAAAAGTAAAAAACATCACACCGACCCGTCAAATCCGCCAACACCTGTCGATTCGACAGAACATTGTCCCTTCCAGTGCCTGTTTTCATAGCAAACGGGGCCGGTTTGGCCGTCTGGGCAGAAATGGGCTGGCGCGAATCAGCCGGCGTGATCGTCGGCGATCGGCTTCTGGTAGGTGAAACCCATGTCCCAGGGAAAGTAGATCCAGGTGTCCTGGCTGACTTCGGTGATGAAGGTGTCGACCAGCGGCCGGCCTTTCGGCTTGGCGTAGACGGTGGCGAAATGCGCCTTGGGCATCATGGCGCGCACGATGCCTGCCGTCTTGCCGGTGTCGGTGAGGTCGTCGATAATCAGCACGCCCGCGCCATCATCGGCGAGCAGCGCCGGCGTGATCTCCTTCAGCACCTGCAACTGCCCCTGGCTGGTGTAGTCGTGATAGGAGGCGACGCAGACCGTCTCGATGACGCGTATGCCGAGTTCGCGCGAGATGATGGCAGCGGGAACCAGGCCGCCACGGGTGATGCAGACGATGGCCTTCCACTGACCCTTGTTGGCGCCGGCAAGCCGCCAGGCGAGCGCCCGGGCATCGCGGTGGAACTGGTCCCAGGAGACCGGAAAGGCTTTTTCGGGAAGGGACATTCTGCACTCCGCGCGCAACATTGTGGAATGCGCGCGGAATTAACTGGAAAGTCAGGGCATTGGCAAGGGCGGGGCCAGTCTGTGGAGTTAACGCGACAAAAAGGCCGCCACCGGCACGCTGCGCAACACGGTGCGCGTGACGCCGCCGAACAAAAGCTGACGCAGCCAGGAATGGCTGTAGGCGCCGAGCACCAGAAGGTCGGCTCCGGTCTCGGCGATCCGGGTCTGGATGACGTCATCGACCGAGGCGTTGCCCGATTTCTGCACCGACACGCTGACCGTTGCGCCATGCCTGGAGAGTGCTGCGGCGATCTCGGCGCCGGCGGCTTCCGGGTTGTCATCCAGCGTATCCGGCGGATCGATGACCAGAATGTCGGTTTTCTCGGCCTCGATGATGAAGGGCAGCGCGTCGAAGGCGGCACGCGCCGCCTCCTTGCTGCCGTTCCAGGCCAGCAGCACATGTTTGAATGTGGTGACCAACGGCCCCTCATGCGGCACCACCAGCACCGGCCGGCCGGCATCGTAAACCAGCGCGTCGACATCGGCGCTCTGGTCGCCGCCGGTCTCGCGCTGCGCGGCGATGATCAGGTCGGCGGCGCGCACGCTGGAAATACCCGTCAGCGCGCTGTCGCCGGAAAAGCTCTCGAGGCTGCGCCATTCGAAGGAAAGGCCGGAATTCTCGATCTGCCCAACGAAAAGCGCCTGCAGTTTCTCGGCGCGCTCGCGGTTCATGTCGGCGGAGACCTGCAGGAACTCGGTGTCGGGGAAGCCGGTTGCCGAGGTGTAGGGAACGGGCAGCGCTTCGGCATGGATGCCGATGAGATGGCTCTCGAACCGGTCGGCAAGCGGGATGGCGCAGTCGAGCACGCGTTCGGCGTCCTGTTCGTTCTGCAATATGGCGACGATGGTCTTGAAGCGCATGCGAAATCCCTCAAATCTGCCGGCGCGTGCTGCGCCCGAGGGAAAACGTGGGAGTGCGGTGCTTGGTTCCGGCCCGGCGATGGGCCGCGAACCCAGGGTCAATTGGCGGCGGTGAAGCCGGCCACCATCGCCTCGACGTCCTTGCGTGCCGAATCCAGCGCCTCCTGGCTGCGGGCGCGGACGACCAGCTCCGTCCAGAACTTGCCGTCGCCATATTTCGGATACGAGCCGATGATGGTGTCGGGATGCGCCTTCTGGATATTGCCCAGGGGACCACCGATCAGGCCTTCGCCGAACGGGCAATGGACGGTGGCCGACAGCATCTTGGTGCCGGCCTTCAGCGTCGGCACGACATTGTCGAGCATGGCCTGGAAAATCGCCGGTACGCCGGCCATGACATGGACGTTGCCGATGCGAAAGCCGGGCGCGACGGAGACCGGATTGTCGATATGGTCGGCGCCGCGCGGCATGCGCGCCATGCGCTTGCGGGCCTCGGTGTATTCGATGCCGCGCGCGGCATAGCTCTCGCCCAGCATGGCATAGGCCTTGGCGTCGTATTCGCACGGCACCCCAAAAGCCTTGGAAACGGAATCGGCGGTGATGTCGTCATGCGTCGGGCCGATGCCGCCGGTGGTAAAGACATAGGTGTAGCGGGCGCGTACGGCATTCACCGCAGCGACAATCTCGTCCTCCTCGTCGGGAACGATGCGCACTTCCTTCAGGTCGATGCCGATGGCCGTCATGATGTCGGCGAGGTGGCCGATATTTTTATCCTTGGTGCGGCCGGACAGAATCTCGTCGCCGATGACAAGCATGGCGGCAGTGACGATTTCAGGCATGGAAGGCTCCGGCAAACAGGCCCGTTGGCAGACAAGGTCGCCTGAGGCAGAAAGAAGGTCGCCTGAGATAGCGCGACATCGAACTGGCGGCAATGCCGACACAAGCCGCCATCTGCCTTGCCGAGCGTTCGTCAGTGGGTGATGGTGCGCGCCGGTCCGCTCCCCGGGTGAAACATGCTGGTATCGATTCTGCTTGTCGCCGGCCTGTCCGTGCTGGCTCTCGTCATCGTGGCCTGCCTGGTGGCCGCTACGCTCTGGATTGCCGCCAAGGCCGAAAGGCTGGTGCCGGCCAGCGGAAACTTCGTCGAGATCGACGGCAGCCGCATCCATTATGTCGAAACGGGCGAGGGACGGCCGATCCTGTTCGTGCACGGACTTGGCGCGCAGCTCCACCAGTTTCGCCACACGCTGTTTGAGCGCTTTGGCCCTGGCTACCGCCTCATTGCACTCGACCGGCCGGGATCGGGCTATTCTGTTCGCGCGCGAGGAGCCACCGGCCGTCTGCCTGAACAGGCCGAGATCATCAGGCGCTTCATCGAAACACTCGGGCTGGAAAGGCCGCTCGTGGTCGGGCACTCGCTGGGGGGCGCCGTCGCGCTGACCCTGGCCTTGGAGCATCCCGGCGCGATTTCCGGCATCGCCTTGCTGGCGCCGCTGACCCATCTGGAAGCCGGCGTCCGCGAGAAAGCGGGCCTGCTCTATATCCGTTCGCGGCTTTGGCGCTGGATCATGGCCTACACCGTCGCGATACCGACAAGCCTCAGATATGCGCGGCAGACACTGGAGTTCATCTTCTCGCCGCAGGCCGTTCCCGCCGACTACATGATCGATGGCGGCGGATGGCTCGGGCTGAGGCCTGTCCATTTCCATGCGACCTCCACCGATTTCGTGGCGGTCGAAGAGGATCTTGGCCGCATCGAAGAGCGCTATGGAGAGATCGCCATGCCGGCCGGGATTTTCTTCGGGACAGCCGATCGCGTCATCGCCATGCGCATACATGGGGAGCCGATGAAGGACAGGATCGAAGGGCTCGATTTCGAGACGGTCGAAGGCCTCGGCCACATGCCGCAATTCGTCGAGCCGGACCGCGTCATCGCCTTCATCAAGCGCATTGCCGAGCGGACATTCGCCGGCCAAGACCTCACCACAGCCTCACAACAATTTCACTGAACCATTCGGCTGATATCCGGTTTACCCCGTGTCGCACCCAAGGCGGCGGATACGGAGTAATTCAATGTACAGGAAAGTTTTTGCAGCATCCGTGCTGACGATCGGTCTTGCCACATCGGCGATGGCGCAGTCATCGGACAGCACGTATTCCAACCATCACAGTTGGTGGCCGTTCGGGAACGAGCAGTCATCGACCGTCGACCAGAGCACCACCGGCAGCATCAATGCCGACGGCAGCCAAGGCTATGGCGGCGCTACGGGGCCGTGCGCCTCCGACCCGTCAGGACCCTATGGAAATGTGAGGCCCAACGTGAACGATCAATATTGCGGCAAGTGATCAAGCCGCGGCTTCGACTGACCGGCAGGATGTCCCGCCTGTTTGTTTTGACACGCAATTCCCAAGGGAATTGCTTAGGCGAGCATCCATGGCCGGCAGCGAAAGCTGAGGGGCAAGGATCAGTCGGAAACTTCGGTCTGCGGCCGGTCGCGGCCGTCGGCCAGTTCGTCGTGCCACTTGCCTTCGGCATCCTCATACTGGATGCCGTCCGTGGCGCCGGCGATCTGCTGTTCGGCCGAGGCGATCTCGGCGGCGCGCAGCGCATCCTGGTGGGTCGGGAATGTCTCCGAGAATGTTGAACCGACCTTGTAGGCCCAGCCCCCGTCATGCTCGACGATCTTGTAAGTCAGCTTCGCCATGAATCCTCCGGTTCGTCCGTCCGCTCAATGCGGCCCGTTTTTCATTGCAATTTGGGCTTCAATGCAACTTGGCGTCTGGCAGCCGGTCTTCGGGAACCAGCACTTCCGATTCCTTGGCCGCTTCGATCAAGGCCCTGCGTGCATCGGCCGTCGAACGATAACCTTCCAGCACTTTGAGGCAAGTGTCGAGAGCATCACGATGGCGCGGGCCGCGATTGAGCGGCCACACCGTCATCAGACACTCCGCCGCTTCCTGGGTGCTGCGGATCTGGCGATATTTGCCGACATGGCCGAGTTCGACCACGACCGGGGTTTCAAAAGGTTTGTTATCCATGATGGCCGCAACGCAAAGCAGCCAATATGGTTGCAAAAGTGGCCGTCAGCCTGCGCCCAAACGTCTCACCAACCGCAATCGTTGGTCTCAGTAACCGCAGTCGTTGCGCAGCCAGTGGGCGTTGGCCCAGCCGGTCCGTCCGCCGATTTCGACCTGGTACCAGTTGCCCCGGCGGTCGAAAATCTCCGTGTGGTCGCCGTTGAACAATTGCCCGATCATGCGCGACGACGAGTTCGGCCGTGCGCGCACGGCGAGAAACCCGCTGCCGGTATCCAGATCGTAGTGCCTGGACAGGCCGTGCACCGTGCCTTCGCAATATTGCGCGCCGACCGGAGACGACGCGGCGAACGACAGTGCGACCACCAGAGCGGCTGCCGCCGGATAGATTGCCCTTGATGCCATGGACTTTGCTCCCAATCCGGCCGCCAAGGCGGCCTGCCCCCAGGGACTATAGCGGGCGGATTAAAGCGAAGCTGCGGCAATCTGTCCAGCAGATGCGTTTGGCGCATCCGTCGGCGCTGCCTGTTCAGCCCTTCGTCCAATGCTGCATCGTCGTCACCGAGCGGGCGAGCTGTGGCGCGGGATGGATTTTCTCGCTGAAGGTGGCGGCGGCGCGCCAGCCCCAGCGCGGATCGGCGAGGAAGGCGCGGGCCAGCGCGACCATGTCGGCGCGGCCGTCGGCGACGATCGCCTCTGCCTGCGAGGGATCGTCGATCAGGCCGACAGCCCGTGTCGGGATGCCGGCGCCCTTGCGCACCGCTTCGGCCAGATGCACCTGATAGCCGGCGCCGGTCGGCAGCTTCTGCAACGGCGAATTGCCGCCGCTCGAACAGCAGATATAGGCAACATTAAGCGCCTTCAAGGCTTTGGCCACCTCGATCGCCTCGTCGACCTCGAAGCCGCCATCGACCCAGTCCTTTACCGACAGGCGGGCGCCAAGCATCAGGTTTGGAACTGCCTTCCTCACCGATTTGGCGATCTCGATGAGGAAACGCATGCGGTTTTCCAGCGAGCCGCCCCAGCGGTCGGTGCGCTGGTTGGAAAGCGGCGACAGGAACTGAAAGATCAGATAGCCGTGCGCGGCGTGCAACTCGAGGAAGTCGAAGCCGGCGCGCTCGGCCCGCCTCGCGGCTTGAGTGAAGCGCTCGATAAGCTGCAGGATTTCATCCTCCTCCAGCGCATGCGGCACATTCCAGCCGGTGTCATAGGCGATGGCCGAGGCCGAGACGGTCTGCCAGGGATCCTCGCCCGGCTGCAATGGGCCGCCGCCTTCCCAGGGCTTTCGGTTGGAGGCCTTGCGGCCGGCATGGGCAAGCTGAATGCCGAATTTCGTTTCCGGCGCGGCGACGCGCCTTGCTGCATCCAGCGTGCGCCGGGCGGCCGCCTCGTTGTCGTCGGAATAGAGGCCGAGGCAGCCATGGGTGATGCGGCCGCGCCGTTCGACGTCGGTCATCTCGACGGTGACCATGCCGGCGCCCGACATCGCCAGGTTCATCCAGTGATAGAGATGCCAGTCGCTGGCCGAGCCATCTTCGGCGGAATACTGGCACATCGGCGCAACCGCGATACGATTCGGAAAGGTCAGGCCATCGAGGGCGATCGGCTGGAAAAGCGCTGCGGTCATCAAAAAAACTCCGGAGAGGGACTGCAGCTATTTAGGCGATGGCAGTTGCCGGCGCCAGACACGTGGCGGTGAAAGCTTCGCCGTTTCGGTTGCGCGCAAAACCGTTCGCGGTTACGCCATGGCGCCGACAGCTTGGAGCTCATCATGGAAGATCGTATCCGCATCCGCTCGGAGGAAGTCCTGTCCGACGACTGGGCGGTCCTGAAGAAGACCGTTCTCGATTACCGTCGGCGCGACGGGCAGTGGGAGACGCAGATTCGCCAGACCTACGATCGTGGCGACGGCGCGGTGATCCTGCCTTTCGATCCCGAGCGTCAGACGGTGCTTCTGGTGCGGCAGTTCCGCTACCCCGCCTACGTCACCGGCCACCGCGAACCGCTGATCGAGGCCTGCGCCGGCCTGCTCGACAAAAACGATCCCGAAACCGCCATCCTCAAGGAGGCCGAGGAAGAGCTCGGCTATCGCTTACAGAACATCGAGCGGCTGTTTTCCCCCTATATGAGCCCAGGCAGCGTCACTGAACGGCTGTGGTTCTTTGTGGCGCGCTATTCACCCGCCGACCGCATCTCGGCCGGCGGCGGCGCGGCCGACGAGGGCGAGGACATCGAGGTTCTGGAAATGCCTCTTGATGAAGCGCTGGCCGGCATTTCAGACGGCCGCATCATCGACGCCAAGACGATCATCCTGATCCAGCATTTGAAACTGTACCCGATGAAGGGCTAGCTCGGCGAAGCTCGACGTGCCTCACTGCTGCGGGCAGGGTGGCACGTCCACTTCGCGGATGAAGTTGCGCAGGTTGCAAGGACACCGGAATGGCGCGTGGCGCAAAGGCATGGCTGAAGCGAAACAGCGCGCGGGCATCTCTCCTGTTGCTGAACGCCGCGCTGCTTGTCCGCTACCGCCGGTTGACCCAGCGTTTCCTGGAGCGGATGCGGCATCTGCCGAATTTTGCAGCCCCGGTGACGTTCACGGAAAAGATCCACTGGCGCAAGATTTTCGATGACGATCCTCGCTTTGCCGGTCTTCTCGACAAGCTCAAGTCCAAGGAAATCGTCAGGGAGCGGCTTCCCGGGCTCGCCATCCCTGAGGTGCTGTGGCAGGGCGACGATCCGCGCCAGATCCCCTTCGATGACCTGAAAATCCCCTACGCCGTCAAATGCAACCACGGTTGCGCCATGAATGTCATCGTTCGCGATCCGGCCAACGCCGACCGGGAGGCGATCATTGCCGAGATGACGGAATACCTTGGCCAAACCTATGGCGCCCGCAAGCTGGAGCGCAGCTATGCGCACATAGAGCGGCGGGTTTTCGTCGAAGCACTTGTGGGCAAGGACCAGGGCTATGACCCGGTCGACTACAAATTCTGTGTGCTGGCTGGCCGCGTCGCCTACATCGTCGTCGTCGCCTTCCGTTCCACGGTCAAGAATACCGCCCACCTGGATCGCGATTGGCGCCCGCTGAACATTGCCCAGGGCGCGATCGACTCGAGCCTGGAAATTCCCCCTCCCAAGAGCCTTGCGCGGATGATCGAGGCAGCCGAGGCGCTCGGCAGCGAGTTCGACATGGTGCGTGTCGATTTCTACGAGGAGGAGGGGGAGCCGATCTTCGGAGAATTCACGGTCTACCCACGCAGCGGCTTGCTGCAATTCGACCCGGCTGCCTTCGACCGCGAACTGGGCGAGCATTGGGATATTGGCGCGTCAGGTTACCTAAGTTGTTTGCCCAGCCGATTTGCCCAACGGTACAAGGCAATGCTCGTCGCCGCCGGCTATCTCGACGTTTGAGATGGCTGCCTTGGTGGCGTGCTACCCGAAGCTCGAAGAGCGAAGGGTGGTGCGGAGAACCCATACGATTAGAGATCGAGGGAAACTGATAGCTCAGCAGGGAGTCGTGATTTCGAAGTGCCGTCTCAACTGAGCCGTAGCGGTCAATTCGTCCTGCTGGGATCAATCTTCGTGAGCCGCTGCCTGGTCTCGACCATGCGCCTTTGCGCAGATCGGATTCGGCAACACAAGGCGAGATCGATAGCGACGCCGCAATCTTCGTCCAGCAAGTTTTCGGCTCGTTCGAGATCCAACTTTGCCCGGCCGACGCGCTGACGGGCTCTGGCCAGTTCCAAGTTCATCAGGTCCATTGTTGCGCTTCCTTTTGGGTTGCGGTCCCTTCGGAACACCAAACCGTGCCGAGCGCTTTGGTTCCTGCGGCGACTCGGCCGATTGCCGCTAAGGTATCAGGAAGCTCTCCCACGTCCCGACTGGGTCGAGATCATTTGACAAAATCTTTCAGCTTGTTGAGTCGACTGTCGCCAGAGGCCTTCCGGCCTTCAGGACACGCCGCCTCGCAGATCGTATCCTGCTGGATAAAGCGAGGTTCTCAGCCACCATTTTCTCGCTGAGTACCAGCGCGAACTCGGTTTGTTTGATGCGCTGCTGAGCATCAGCGAGTTGCATCGTGAAAAGATCGGTTGCCATTGTTGATCCGGGATCCGCGAGATTCATGATTGCGTAACACATGGCGGGCGAAATCGTTCCTAGTTGTCGGGCGAAGCCGGTGCCGCAAAGGGCGGCTGAGTTTGAACTTCCCACCCGGCCAGACGTCCGCGAGCGCCAAGGCATCGAGAGCCCAGTGATCGGAGGGCCACGACGAGCGGGCGCAACCCGACCACTTAAGTGATCAGCCTCGCTACAGCCTTGACAGGTACAGTCGCGGCCTCATCAAGGGGAGGTATCAATGGTCTCGGCGATTGGAAACCAACATCGGCAGGCAGCTGAAACTCGACCGAAACCCGCAAAGACAGAACCGGGCGAAGGATTTGCGCCAGGCAAAAGCGCAGACAGCGTAGGACATCGCGCCAAGGCAATGGCGGCAGAAAGTGGCGACACGGATTCTGGCGCCCAGGGGCGCGCCGCATCGACAATCGCCAGGATGGATATCACCGTTTTGGCTCCACAGAGCGAAGAGCCGCCTTTGGAGTAGCCCGGGCGGCCGTGCCGCTGCCTCGGTCCTTGTGCAGCACAACGCGCGCTGGCTACGCTCGGTGGACATTGTCGTCTCGAAACACTTCGGGCGTTGCACTGCCGCGAGCCGCCTTCGCTGCTGGTCGAGGGGCTGTAACCCTTGGTGAGGCCGGCATCGCCTCGCCGGTCGTTGCGAGCCCACGATCGCGCGGCCAAGCGACCTTCCCTGTGTCGGTCTCTATTTGATACTAGGGGACGGCGGTTTCATCACGGGCAATTGCAGCTGGTCAATGGTTGCGACGATGCCGGCGGCAATGGCTTCCGCCTCATGGATCAGTTCCGGACCATAGAGCCCATTGACCATCTCTTCGCTCGGCAGCACGCCAGGAGGACAGTGCTCTTCCATTGTGCGCCGGATGAGCGTCAGCGCTGCCCGGCATTGGTCGGCTTCGATCTTCATAGCCCTTCAAACATCCAATTCGTCTAAAATGTTCCGGAACTAATTTAGCAATTGCTAATTGAAGTCGCAGTTCTGAGAGTCAGTGCATGCGTCTGAAATTCATCAAGCCTATGGAACCCGAACTGGTCGACACGCCGCCGATGGGCGATGATTGGATTCATGAGATCAAATTCGATGGCTACCGCACCCAGGTCATCAAGGATGATGACGGGATTCGGCTGATCACCAAGAACGGTTATGATTGGACGGGCCGCTACATCCAACTTGCCGGTGAGGCGGAAGCGATCGAGGCGAAAGACTTCATCATCGACGGCGAGACCATTACGATCAATGAGGCTGGCCTATCCGACTTCCATGCGCATCAATCAGCCGCGACCAGCCGCAAGCCTTCGCGCGATCTGTATCTGCTAGCATTCGACCTCTTGCACCTGAACGGGCATGACTTGCGGAACACGCCGGTGGAAGACCGTCGCGAGATACTCCGGGCGTTGATCCCGGAAGGCGGCCGAATTCAGTTCAGCGAAGCGATGCCGGGCACTGGCGACGCCGTCTTTCACCTGGTCGACCAGGCTGGGCTTGAAGGTATCGTTTCAAAGCGGAAGGGCAGCAAGTATCGGTCGGGTCCGACGACGAACTGGCGCAAGATCAAGTGCTATGCCGAAAAGGAGATGGACATCATCGGCGTGCAGCGCGAGGCCGGCAAGCCTGCCATGGTGCTGATGGCCGACAAAGGCCACTATGCCGGCGGCGCCTTCGTCACCTTCAAGGCGGACAAGCGCCAGCGCCTATGGGACCGCGTGCAAGGCAAGATTGGCGGGCCGGCGCCGAAAGGGCTCAAGAGTGACAAGGCCGAATGGCTAAAGCCGGGCCTGGTCGGCCGCGTGCGGTTCCTGAAGGGCGAGGAGAAGCTTCGCCATGCCAAGCTGCTGGATTTCCGGGAGGAGACTTAGCCCGGAGGCTTGTCCCGGGGCTGTGCCGGTCCTGTCCCGTTCCACTGGATGAACTTCGCCCTCTGGCCGGTGATGGTCTCGATCGACTTCAACAGGGGTCCATGGACCTTACGTAGAGCTTGGTAGTGCTCGCCGTGGTACGCCAGGAGCGGCCCGACGATGCTCTTGTGCAGCGCTTCGGCTGCCGCCAGGAAGCGCTCGATTTCAGCCCGGGAAAGTTGTTCCGAAGGTTTGGTTCTGGCCATTGGCGCTCTCCATTGAGGGGTCGCCGCAACGAGGACTATAATCCTACATGCCGGACTGCCTGACAAGAGGGCTCGCCGGCCTTACCCCGCAGGTAGCAGTAGGGCGACGGCGCCAAGCGCAGCCATCAGGAGCAACCACCAGCAAAGATGAGCAACGGCAGGCCCGGCGACCTCCTTTGGCACACGGACAAACAAGAAGGTCGCCGAGCCTTACCGGCGCTGCTTTGTGAGGGAGACGACGCCGGATGAGATGAGAGTATGCGATCGTGCTAATCTCTGCGAACCATGCGAACGAAGGAAAGCCTTGTGGCACGGACGTTGAGATCAAGGTCGGCGGGGCGCTGATGCAGGATTCTTCCAAAGCGGTAGTGAGTCCAGAGCGGAACATTAGCGTCGGCTAACGGTTAATTCGGCAGTGTTCCGAACCGTGATTGGTAGAGCGATGGTGACGTTTCATCTTGTCTATTTTTCCGGCCTCACGGCAGACCAGCTGCTAGGCAGCGCCGTTCCTATCCTGGCGTGTTTGCTGCTTTATAACGCTCTGGCTACGGACGCCTAACTGATGGGTCGGCCAGCGGCCGGCCTCCTTGGCAGCCGGCGATTGCCATCCCGATGCCAACTTCAAGACCTATCACGAGGCCAAAGACAAGCTTGCCGACGAAATCAATGGCGAGGGCCGGACAGGACGCCACACGTCCAGGCAGGGCTCTCTGACGGCATTGGCGATGGCCCGTTGGCAATTCGGGGGTCCATTGTTCCCATTTCTGTTTCTCCCAAAACTGCCCGCTGCCTCACGGTGGCGAGCTTTTTCGTTATAGGGCCCTCCGCGCTGGGCAATCTGTTCCATGAGCTTCTGTGATGCCTCTATGACGCGGCAAACCTTGGAAAAGGTTTCCGTGGCAGGACCGGGGTACGATTCTAACCAACTACCGCTGTATAGGCCACTAGCGCCCGACGATCCGGCTAATCATGTCGTCATCAGGTGCGCTGTCGGTGAATTCCCGTAGCAGCGCCTTCGCGTGGTCTACCCAATGCTCTTCAGCCAGGTTCAACTCCCGAACGGATCTCCTGAAGGTCTCGCACACCACATCGAAATCGAAGGCGTCAATGCTGTAGCCTTCCTCGTCATGGTCCATCGGCCGCCTCCCCTATGGGGGAAACTGTACGGAATCGTACGAAGCAAGTGCAAGCGCATTCAAAAGCAATTGGCTGATGCGGCCCGATCGTTCCACAATGTGTTGCTAATATGCAGCACCGACTGAATCTCCGATCAGCGGCACTTGTGGTTGGTTCCAACAGCTGCACGTTGACGGCAAGATGCCAAAGCCAACGACATGCGGGCGACGAAGATGGACAAGCGACAAAACACAAGAAATGTTGAGTTGGTCGGTCTTCTGGCCGTGCCGTTGTCAGTTCTAATCACGCTGCTGATAGCTGGAATGATCCTTTGCTGAAATGTTTGAGTGGCAAAAGGCTGGGGCGGCGGGTTTTTCCCCTTTGAAAGAAGTCACGATGTCCCAATCCGTCGAACCCCCGATATTGCCAGAGGATAGCCCAGACCGTGAGGTGAACTGTGAAGTCGCATTAGAAGCCGCGTTTGCGGCCTTGGTGACTGCGTCAGAAGCGCAAGGTTGGACGCCACAGGAAACGGCTGCAACTCTTCTTAAAATCGCGACGGAGCATGCCCACCGGGTTGAGGCCGCTGCGGCCCCAGCCGGCTCCCGTTCTGCGGCCACATCCTGATCTCATAATGACCGTCAAGGCCGGACGACGCGTATTTCTCATGTCGGCCTTCATTGTAAGTTCCGGTACGGAGATCCTTCGAAAGGCACCCTCGATGTCGACATGCTCCATAGCGTATGAAGAGCTACCAGCACGCTTGTAATATAGCTTTTGACGCTGCGGTGTGGTCGACGTTTCCGACCGTGGCACGTCGATGACCATGAGCTCGGCGTTTTGGTCGGCATTCGATGCAAATCCAGCGACGCGGATACCGTCGTTTTTCGGATGCAGTAAATCCCCAACTGCCGAGCTTACGACCGAAGGGGCTACTTTCCAGTTCGGGATTGGCTCAAGCGCAGTTGCGCAGTCGGCCCGTCACTGTTCTTACGGCAGCCAATACCGAACACCAAAACACCACCGGCCGAATTGATGAAGGCTGACAGTGCTTTTGCCAACGCCGCCCGACCATCCTTAGTTGGTTGTTCGTGAGGTGTGAAAGCGGGCCCCTGTTTTCCAACCGCAGGTGTCTTTAAGTCTAGCTAGGCTTTCCTCAACTGCTCATTTAGCAGAGCTTCCCTATGAGCGACCAAGTCTTGAAAATCCAGCATGGCAGTTCCCGGCTTTGTATCCCGGCTGCCCCTGCGGCTACCTGCGTCAGCCTTTTCTATGGTAGCCAGTGAGTTCGTACAGAACGAATCCTAAAACTAAGCATTTCAATTGGTGCGGACGACGGGAATCGAACCCGTACGATCAGAGATCGAGGGATTTTAAGTCCCTTGCGTCTACCAATTCCGCCACGTCCGCAGGCCAGCCCTTTTCAGACGCCAGCGAAAACCCGTCAAGCCATCTTTTGCCGAGTGTCGGACTCATGAAAGGTGGTTCGTGATGGCAAAACAGTTGGTTGTTGCCAAAATCTCAGTCGCCGAGAAGGCTCAGAATTTGTAGCTGAGATTGATACCGACCGCGTTCAGCTTCACATCCTGATCGCGATCGTTGAAGGGTTCCGCCACGTCATAGTGCTCGGAGCCGAAATCGTAATAGCGATATTGCGCGCCGACGATGAATTTGTCGGTCAGCGCATAGTCAACGCCGGCGCCCAAGGTCCAGCCGATATTCGTGCGTGTGCCGGCGAACGACGCGCCCGCGACTTGCGACGTTTCGATGCCGGCAAAGGCGACGCCGCCGACGCCGTAGACCAGCACGCGGTCCATGGCGAAGCCCGCTTTGGCGTTTACAGATCCGAACCACTTGATGTCCGTGCGGAATGTGCTTCCAAGGCCTGATACCGCCGTACCGTCGACGGCGGAATAATTGAGCTCCGCCTCGGCGCCGAGCACCGCCTGATCGAACTGCCACAGGCCGGCGACATGGCCCCCGACGAAACCGCCGTCAATATCGGGCGAGATGGAAAACGGCGCGCCTTCCGTCACTGATATGTCGGACTGGCCCCAGCCGTAGCCGGCCTGCAGGCCGGCATAGTAGCCGGTCCAGTCGAAGCCTGGTTCGGTCATCGGCACCGCCATCGGGTCGGCGGCGAATGCCGGCGCGGCCAGAGCGATCAGAAATCCGGCACTGGCAATCGTCAGACACCGCATCGAGTTCTCCGAAAAGGCTGTTCAGAAGGCGCCTTGCCGGAAGGTAATCCTATTCGCCGCAAAACGGAACCCATTGTTCAACAATCGGAAGCACCCGTTGCTGCGCTGGGTGCTCTATCTTGGGGGGCGCTATTTGGCGTCGATGAAGTCCAGCGCCGCCTTGCTATATTCGTCCGGCGCCTGCAGCATGGCGAAATGGCTGGCGTTGGGCAGGATGATGAGCTTGGCGCCCGGAATGACGGAGGCCATGTATTCGGTGTGTTCGCGCTTGATCGCCTCGTCATGGTCGCCGGCAACGATCGCAGTCGGCGTGGTTATCTTGCCGAGCTGTTCCTTGGTCCAGGCCGGCTCCGACTCCCACATGTGGCTGATCTGCGCCACGAAGGCATCGTACTGGTCGGGAGTCTTCGACAGTTTCTTGTAGTCGCGTCCCGAGCGGTCGATATAGGCGGCAAAGGTCTTGTTGGTCAGCACACCCGGATCGACGCCATCGGTGGTGACGTTGGCGGCCTGCGCAAAGAGCCTTGTCAGCCGCTCCGGATGATGCAGCGCGATGTCGATGCCGATAATGCCGCCGTCGCTCCAGCCGACAAGAGCGGTCTTGTCGATCTTGAGATAGTCGAGCAGCGCAAGATAGTCCGACGCCATGAGGTCATAGCCGTAAGGCTGCTCGGTGCGGGTAGAGCGGCCATGGCCGCGGCTGTCGGCGATAATAACCTTATGCGTCTTGGACATGGTCGCCACCTGGCTTGCCCAGATGTCGCCATGGCCAAGGCCGCCATGGATCAGGAGAATCGGATCACCGGCGCCGAAAACGGCGTAGTACATCTGAATGCCGTTGACCGGCGCATATCCGCTCTGTTCAGGCTTGGGCATGGCCGCCGGTTCGGGCAAGGTCTGCCAACGTTCCTCGGCGGATGCAAAGCCGGCCGAGATCAGGAACAGGGTGACGAAGGCGAGTGCTTTCAGGAACCGGGTCATGACTTCACCTCAGGAGGTTTCGGCCTCATCACAACAAAAACCCGCCTCGCGGCGGGTCGTCGGCGCAAATCAGCACCGTCGGCAGAATAGTAGCATAAGTGCCGGCACAAGCCAAACTGAATGACCGCCGTGACGCTCGCCGGTGTGAACGGGTGCAGCGCATCCGCCGATCATCGAGCGGATTTCGTCCGTGATCGCTGGCCAAAACCTTGCCGGCTTGGCACAGTCTGGCAAACAGGAGTCTTTCATGGCCAAGCAGCCGTCGGCGACGAAACCCAAGCCCTGGACCGAGATGGCGACGCATCTGGTCGACGTCGCGACGGGGCGCAAGCCTGCCGATCTCGTCATTCGCAACGGCCGCTGGGTGAACGTGCACTCCGGCGAAATCATAGCCGGCACCGACATCGCCATATCAGGCGGCCGCTTCGCCTATTGCGGGCCGAATGCCAGCCATGCCATCGGCCAGGGCACCAAGGTGGTCGACGCCGGCGGTCGCTATCTCGTGCCCGGCCTGTGCGACGCGCACATGCATGTCGAGAGCGGCATGGTGACGGTGACCGAGTTCTGCCGCGCCGTCATCCCGCACGGCACCACCTCGATGTTCATCGATCCGCACGAGATCGCCAATGTGCTGGGTCTGCCCGGCGTGCGGCTGATGCATGACGAGGCCGTCGCCATGCCGATCAACGTCCATGTCCAGATGCCGTCCTGCGTGCCGTCCGCGCCGGGGCTGGAGCATGCCGGGGCCGAACTGACGGTCGCCGATGTCGCGGAAGCGATGACCTGGGAAAACATCATCGGGCTCGGCGAAGTGATGAATTTTCCCGGTGTCGTGGCCAACGATCCGGTGATGTCGGGCGAGATAGCCGCCACGGTGCGAGCGGGCAAGACGGTCGGCGGCCACTATGCGTCGCGCGATCTCGGCCTGCCGTTCCATGGCTATGTCGCCGGCGGGCCGGAGGACGACCATGAAGGCACGCGCGCCGAGGACGCGATCGCCCGCGTGCGCCAGGGCATGAAGGCAATGCTGCGGCTGGGCTCGGCCTGGTACGATGTTGCCTCGCAGATCAAGGCGGTGACCGAGAGCGGGCTCGACCCGCGCAACTTCATCCTGTGCACCGACGACAGCCATTCCGGCACGCTGGTGCATGAAGGCCATATGGACCGGGTGGTGCGCCACGCCATCCAACAGGGATTGAAGCCGGTGACGGCGATCCAGATGGCGACGCTGAATACCGCCCAGCATTTCAAGCTGGAGCGCGAGATCGGCTCGATCGCGCCGGGACGGCTGGCCGATCTGCTGATCGTCGCCGATCTCGCCGCCATGACCATCGACGAGGTCTATGGCCGCGGTATCAGGCTGGCCAAGGGCGGCAAGCTCGAGATCGACATCCCGGCCTATGATTACCCCAAATCGGCGAAGAACACCGTCAAGCTCGGCAAGAAGCTGAAGCCAGGCGACTTCGACATTGCGGCGCCCAAGGGCGCCAACGAGGTGCGGGTGCGGGTCATCGGCGTGATCGAAAACCAGGCGCCGACGCGGGCGCTGGAGGCCGACCTGCCGGTCGAGGACGGGCTGGTCGCCATGGACCGCCGCAACGACATCTGCCAGATCGCGCTGGTCGAGCGCCACCGCGGCACCGGCGGCGTCACCAATGCCTTCGTCTCAGGCTTCGGCTATATGGGCGACTGCGCCATTGCGTCGAGCGTCGCACATGATGCCCACCACATCATCTGCGTCGGCACCAACAAGGAAGACATGGCGCTGGCCGTCAACCGCCTGGGCGAGGTCGGTGGCGGCGTGGTGCTGTTTTCAAAGGGCAAGGAACTGGCGCTTGTCGAAATGCCGATCGCCGGGCTGATGTCGGACGAGCGCGCCGAAATCGTGGCGGCCAAGGCCGAGAAACTCACCGAAGCAATGCGCAAGATGGGCTGCTCGCTCAACAACGCCTACATGCAGCACTCGCTGCTGGCGCTGGTCGTCATTCCGGAGCTCAGGATTTCCGATGTCGGCCTGATCGACGTGACGACGTTCCAGAAGGTCGATCTTTTTATCTGAGATCAGCCCGCTGCTTGGCTCTCATCCGCCGGTGGCGATGGTCAGCACCTTGAATGGCGTGGTGATGATGATCTCGGCGACGGATCCGACTGCCTTGCCGAGGCCTCGGCCGAGATTGTCGATCTGGCCCTGCGTGGGTTCGTCCGATGCCAGGCCGGCTGGAGCGCGCAGACGGTCGCCGAGCAATTGCACCAGGAACGGGTTGTCGGCGAATTTGGCGTGGTTCAGGCGGTCGCCGCCCTTGATCTGGCTGAGGTCGGCCACAACGACGCCGTAACTGGCAATGTCGGCGGCGTTGCCGTAGTCGCCGACGCGCGGCTTGTCGCCGGATAGCAGGCTGGACAGTCTCAGAGCACGGTCGTCGGCGGAAAGCAGGATGACGAACGGCCTGTCGGGCTTGCCGTAGCGGATCATCTGCTTCTTGAAGACGTCGACATCGATATCGGGCGATGCCAGGACGACACGGCCGAGCTTGCCGTCGAGATCGCGGTCGCCGGTGATGGCGAGCTGGCGCAGCGCTTCCATCGTCACCCAGGTTCCCATCGAATGCGCGATGATGTCGATGCTCTTGACCTTTGTCTTGGCGAGCATCCTGAGCGTCGCCTCGAGGTCGTCGCGCGCGGCGTTGGCGCTGTCCTTGTCGTAGATATAGCCCGTGGTCTTGCCGCTCGAAGCCCACGAAAACAGGATCGGCGTGCCGGGATATTCGGTGTCGTGGGCGATCTGCGCCAGCCGGTAGACCCCGTCGTCGAAGCCGTTGTTGAAGCCGTGGACGAAGACCAGCGCGCGGTCGCCATTCATGGTGATGTTGGCGCCGACGGCCTTGGCGAATTGCGAGGCGTCGCCATAGTGGACGACGTCGGTGGCGGTGAATTGCTTGGCCGGGTTCGAATTTGCCGAGCCCTTGGCGCGCTCGATGGCGCCGACCTGGTGGACCTTCGGCACGGTGACGTCGACGCGGGCGTAGCTGGTGGTCAGCGAGCGATCGCCATCGAACACCTGGCGTGGGTCCTTGGTCGCCTGCTTGCGGGTGGTGGCGACGAAGATTTCGTGGGTGGCCGCGATGTCGGAGGCAGGCACCGAAACCGTCGTCTCGTTCAACAGGTCATGGGTGTTCGGGCCGGCGCAGCCGGCGGCAGCGAGCGCGAACGCAAGGACCAGGACAGTCTTCCAACGCTCGTTCACGCGGGCTCCCGCTGGCGCATTGGCGCCGATTTCAATGTCGTAGAGGCAGAGACCGGCCCGGTCCAGTTGAAAGTGATCGGGCCGAGCGGCATTCGCGACCTCACGCGGCGACGGTCGCCGCAAGGCGACAGCCTTATTGTCCGAGCGCGCTGATACGGTCGGTCACCGTCTGGTCGCTGGCAAAGCCGTCATCCTCGCGCAGCCGCTGGCCGATCATCTTCACCAGTTCGGGATTGTCGGCGAATTTGGTGTGGTTGAAGCTGTCGCCTCCCTTGACCTTGGAGAGGTCGACCACGGTGACGCCATAAGCGGCGAGGTCGGCGGCATCCTTGTAGTCGCCGACGCGTGGCCGCGAGCCGGCGATCAGGCCTGAGAGCCGCAGCGCCCGGTCGTCGTCGGAGAGCAGCAGGATGAACGGCTTGTCCGGCTTGCCGTAGCGGCGCATCTGGCTCTTGAAGACGTCGACGTCGATGTCGGGAGAGGCCAGCACGACATCGCCGAGCTTGCCGCCGAGATCGCGGTCGCCGGTGATGGCCATCTGGCGCAGCGTTTCCATGGTCACCCAGGTTCCGAGCGAGTGGGCGACGATGTCGATGCGCCGCGCGCCGGACTGCTGCAGCATGCGCAATGTCACCTCCAGCTGATCGCGGGCGGCGCTGGCGCTTTCCTTGTCATAGACATAGTCGGTGGTTCTGGCGCCGGATGCCCAGGAAAACAGCACCGGCGTGCCGGGATAGCCGGAATCGTGGACGATCTGGGTCAGGCGGTAGACCGCGTCGTCGAAGCCGGTGTTGTAGCCATGCACGAAGACCATGACGCGGCCGCCGCGCGCGGCAATGTCGGCATTGAGCGCGCTTGAGAATTGAGGCTGCGCATCGTAGCCGACGACCTCGGAAGCCATGAAGTATTTCGCCGGGTCGTTCGACTTGCCGCGCGAGCGGCGCTCGATCTGGCCGGTCTGGTGGGTGCCGGGAACGGTGACGGTGACGCGGGCGTAGTTCAGCGTCGCCGAGCGTTCGCCGTCGAAAACTTTGTTGGGATCGTCGGATTTCTTGCGTGTGGTGGCAATGAAGATCGAGTGATTGCCCGAGATTTCGGTCACCGGCGTGGACATGACGGCGCTGCCGAGCAGTTCCTCGGTTTTGCGGCCGCCGCAGCCGGCGATCAACAGGGCAAGTGCAAGAATGCAAATCGTCTTCAAACGCACGTCAAAAATTCCAATCGAAAGATGAATTCACATAGAATTCACTTTGAGGCCCAAAGGCCTGTCTACCCTCGGCCCGTCTACCCTCCGCGACACCTCCCGGACAGTGAGAGTGCGGCAGAAGTAAGTCGTGTCCAGCCGAAATGTGGTCAGCGTCGGGTCACAGCCATCGCACTGTTGCGCGAAAGCCAGAATGGCGGCAGGAACGCCGGAATGTTGGAGAAGGGCAATACCTCGGGTTTGAGCCTGATGCCCAGCACGTCGCGCATGAAGGCGCGGCGCGCCTCGATGCGGCGCCATGCCTCGGGATAGCGGGCCGCGATCTCCTCGCGCAGGGACTCATCGGCAAGCGCGATACCGTCTTCGATGTTGGTGGTGAAATAGCTGGTTCCGGTCGCCGGAATGATGTCGACCTGCAGCGCCATGCCCGATTGCAGCTTGATGTCCGAGCCGGAAAACACCGGCGAATGCATCCATTCGTCCATATGGACGAGATGGCCGGGATTGAGCGAGACGCCGAAGAACGGGTCGCCTATGCGGTCATGCACGGCTTTCCAAAGCGCTCCGCCGGCAGCCCCGATGCCGATGGTCTCGTACCAGTCGACGACGGCGGCGAAATAGGGCGCGACCAGCTTGTCGATATAGTCGTCGATCTCGCGCGGCAGTTCGGCCGCGCTCTCGACCAGGAAGCCGGCGCGGGCGTTGAGCGAGCCCTGGATGCCATAGGCCATGGTGACGGGATCGCCGCGCTTGATGATGTCGAGGCGCGGGCTAGGCAAGCCGTAGGGCGCACGCCTGCCGGCGGACAGCATCGGGTGGCAGCACAGGGGCAGGCCGTTGATCCCCATCAGCCGCGCGGCCTGCAATTCGCTCATGCCGGGCTCAATATTCCCAAGCACGTTGCGCAGGCCCTGCGAGGAAAAGGTCGCGGCGAATTCGAAGGACGCCAATTGGTCTGCCTCGTTGATGGCGCGTAGGCCGTCGGATGGGTTCATCAACAGGTTGGCGGCGTTGGCCACCGCGCCTCTGTCGCCGGCCAGTGTGCGCAGCGTATCGGCGATGAAGGACGGCAGGTCGAGCGTCGTCTCGCCAAAGCCGCCATCGCCGGGGCCGAACGGCTTCCAGCTGATGGCGCCGATCTTCTGGCCGGCTTTCAGGCCGCAGGCGGCAAGCGTGTCGGATAGAGAGGCCGAGCGGTCGCGTGGCTGCGCCGGCAGCGAGAAGGTCTGGTAGAGGACGCGCTGGTAAGGCCCGTCGCAGATTTCGGCATAGCCCCAACCCTCATTGCCGACGAGAAGTTTTGGCTGGCTGCCGGGAACGATGACCAGCAGCGTCTCCTCGAAACGCGGATCGTAACCACTGAGATAGGCGACATTGGCCGCGTGCTCGCGGTCGCCATAGACGGCAAAGGCGTCGAGCCCGGCCTCGGCGCCGCGCGCCAGCAGAGCCTCGATGCGCGCTTCGTAGGTCCGCCGCTGAACTAGCGGCATCACTGTTGGTTCGCCGAATTCAGGAAGGTCTATGGTCTTCAGGGCGACAGCCGAAACAGGCATGAAGATGGCTCCAATGGATTCCTGCTGGCGCGTCAAAGCGGCCGCGCCGCATCGGTGGCTGCAAACGGCGAATTGTGCAATAGGCTTCGCCTTCGAACCATTCGATCCAGAGGTGACGGCGCCATGAACAGTTTCTCCTCCCGTGTCGCCACCGCCGCAGCCGCGATCCGCGAGATCTTTCCCGAAACGCCGCTGCAGGAAAACGATTATCTGTCGAAGAAGACGGGGGCTCGGGTGCTGTTGAAGCGCGAGGATCTTTCGCCGGTGCGCTCCTACAAGATCCGCGGCGCCTTCAACTTTTTCCGCAAGGCGCTTGCCGCCGGCAACGAGGCCGAGCTGTTCGTCTGCGCCTCGGCCGGCAACCATGCGCAGGGCTTTGCCTTCGTCTGCCGCCATTTCGGCAAGAAGGGCGTGGTCTTCATGCCGGTGACGACGCCGCAGCAAAAGATCGACAAGACGCGGCTGTTCGGCGGCGATTTCGTCGAGATCAGGCTGGTCGGCGACTTCTTCGACGACTGCTACCGCGCCGCCTTCGAATTCACCGAAAGTTCCGGCGCGCATATGGTGCCGCCCTTCGACCACAAGGATATTATCGAGGGGCAGGCGACGGTCGCCTATGAGATCGCCGACCAGATGCCAGGCGCGCGCATGCCCGACATCATCATGCTGCCGGTCGGCGGCGGTGGCCTGGCCGCGGGGGTGACGCACTATTTCGCCGATCAGCAACGTGACGCGCGCTACGTCTTTTGCGAACCGGCCGGTGCGCCGAGCCTGCATCAGAGCCTCGCCAGCGGCAAGCGCGTCCGGCTCGCCAATGTCGACAATTTCGTCGACGGCGCGGCGGTGGCCGAGATCGGCCGCGAGCCGTTGCGCCACCTCAAGGAGTTCGCCGCTCAGGCGGTGCGGCTGATCCCTGAGAACCGGCTCTGCGCCACCATGATCGAGATGCTCAACATCGAAGGTGTGGTGCTGGAGCCGGCCGGTGCCTTGGCGATCGACGCGTTGAAGGATTTTTCGCGCAAGGAAATCCGCGGCAAGACCATCGTCGCGGTGGTGTCGGGCGGCAATTTCGATTTCGAGCGGCTGCCCGACGTGAAGGAGCGGGCGCTGCGCTTCGAGGGGCTGAAGAAATACTTCATCATCCGCTTTCCGCAGCGGCCGGGCGCGCTGCGCGACTTCCTCGAACTGCTCGGTCCCGACGATGATATCGCCCGCTTCGAATATCTGAAGAAATCGGCACGCAATTTCGGCTCTGTGCTTATCGGCATCGAAACCAAAGACCGGCGCAACTTCGATCTGCTGAGGGCAAATTTCGAGGCCGAGGGCGTGCACTATCAGGACATCACCGACAACGAGACCCTGGCCGGGTTCATCATATGAGCGGTACAGCCTGCCACCCGAAGCTCGAAGAGCGAAGGGTGGTCTTCGTCGCGCTGTTTTCCGGCATCAACGTCGGCGGCAACCGCATCGTCAAGATGGCGGAGTTGCGAGCGTTTTTCGAAGAGTTCGGTTTCTCGGACGTCGCCAGCTATGTACAGAGCGGCAATGTCGTGTTCCGGGCCAGGAAGGGCGACGCCGCCACGCTGACGAAACAGATCGAAGCCGCTTTCGAGAAGAAATGGGGCTTTCATTCGCGCATCATGGTGCGCGATCTCTCCTGGTTCGAACGGTTGGTGAAGGAGAATCCGTATCCGGAAGTCGCCAGCGATCCGACCAAGCTTCACGCCTACACGCTGGAGCGCCAGCCGACGGCGGACGAGATCGCCAGGCTTGCCGAAAAATGCACCGGCCCGGAAAGCTTTGAGGTCAAGGGCGACGTGCTTTACCTCAAGGCGCCGGACGGGCTCGGCAAATCGGTGTTCGCCGGGCTGATCCCGCGCATGCTGAAAGTGCCGGGCACCGCGCGCAACTGGCGGTCGGTGCTGGCGCTGCTGCAGATAGCGCGTTCGCTTTGAACCGCTTCTGCGTTGCGGTCGCGATGCTAATTAAGCCTCGGCTAAACAACAAGGGCGGCGCGGCGGCGACTCACTACAAATTGAGTTATGGCGATACTTTCGATTTTGACGGGGTGCCCGACCCGGACAGCAGCGCATCGAGGAGCGGAGGCCGCTTCGGCTATACGATCGGTGGCGGTGTCGAATGGGCCTTCGCCGACAAATGGACCACGAAGCTGGAATACCAGTACTTCGACTTCGGCAAGGTCCGTTTGACAGATATCGAGGGCAACGACGCAAGGGTGAAGATCGACGCCCATACGATCAAGATCGGCCTGAACTACAAGTTCTGATCGATCCGTCGTTCCGACAATTCATATGGCGTCGCAACCAAGTGACGCCATAACGTTGTCCGGGGCTGGCAGCTTCCGGCGTTCGGCGTTGCGGCTGACCGCAGATCAGGTCGCCGGAGCCTGCTTCCACTCGAAAGTCAGCTCCTCGCGGAAGGCGAAGCGCTTGATGTGATCGGCAACGACGCTCTCCATGCGCTCCAGCGATCCGCTTTCATCCGTCGACACCGTGATATGCAGCGCTGCCGCATCGGCATCGAGAACCGTGCGGCCGAGTGACAGATCGATGGTGCCGTGGTTCGGATCGAACTCGACGGGAAATTTGTGCGCCCAGTGCTTGCACAACTGCTGCAAATAGCGGCTGGCATACGCGGTGGAGACATCGGCACGGCTGGTCGGCATAAATGAATTCTCCTGGGTGAGGCACTGGCTTTGCTTGGCTGGCGCGACAGGCAGGTAAATAGGTGCCGTTGCTCGAAATGGCAAAGGGGCCGGCTTGTCGGCGCGGCCGCCTCGCTCAAGATGGCGTGATCGCTACCAGGTGCCGGTGTTCGGCATCGATGCCCACGGCTCAGCCTTGGGCTTGGCCGGGCCCTTCTGCAGCAGTTCGAAGGAGATGCCGTCCGGCGACTTGACGAAGGCCATGTTGCCGTCGCGCGGCGGCCGGTTGATGATGACGCCATTGTCCATCAGATGCTGACAGGTGGCGTAGATGTCGTCGACCTCATAGGCGAGGTGGCCGAAATTGCGTCCGCCCTTGTACTCCTCCGGGTCCCAATTGTAGGTCAGTTCGATCAGCGGCGCCTTCTCAGTGATGCCGCTTTCTACATCCTCGGAGGCGGCGAGGAAGATCAGCGTGAATCGGCCCTGCTCGTTTTCGTAGCGGCGCACTTCCTTAAGGCCGAGCTTGTTGCAGTAGAAATCGAGCGAGACATCGACGTCGGCGACACGGACCATTGTGTGGAGGTAGCGCATGGGATTTCCTCGGGGATGTTTGGGTTGCGAGGCAACATAAGGTCCACCCCGCCGAAGGGCAACGAGCATCGGACTGAAAGTGGTCACCGGTTTGACAAAGCGCCGGACACAAGTGGTTGCCGATTTCGGCGAAATCCCTTGCAAATTGCCGACCGGTTGACCGCCTTGATGGATCGTCATTGCTGTCGGCAGCGACGCCGGCAAACAACAAGTCAGCTATTCCTGTATTCAACCGTGAAAAAAGGCACGGCAGGTCTTGCACACCCCGGAAGCGGCGGTGTTAATCTAATGTCAAGAATCACTTGCGGTTTTCTTGAAAAAAGGGGGCGTTCTTATGGGGGATAAGGCCTCTTTCACGAGGCGGGATGAGAACCTTGACGACGCCCTGAAGCGCGACAGTGGCGGCGATAGCGCCGACCTTGTCGAAATCGCCGGCGCCATCAAATGGTTCGACGTGGCCAAGGGCTACGGTTTCATACTACCCGATGACGGTTCTTCGGGCGACATCCTCCTCCATGTCACCTGCCTTCGAAAGGACGGTTTTCAGACTGCATTGGAGGGCGCGCGTGTCGTGTGCCTTGTCAAGCACGGCGACCGTGGTTTGCAGGCGTTCCGGGTGCTGTCCATGGACACCACTACGGCGATCCATCCGGCCGAGATGCAGGAACAGCGCACCCATGTGGCGGTGACGCCGGAAAGCGGGCTCGAGCGGGCGCTGGTCAAGTGGTTCAACCGCACCAAGGGCTTCGGCTTTCTGACGCGCGGCGAGGGCACCGAGGATATCTTCGTCCATATGGAGACGCTGCGCCGCTATGGCATCACCGAGCTCAGGCCCGGACAGGTCGTGCTGGTGCGTTTCGGACGCGGTGACAAGGGCCTCATGGCTGCCGAGATTCACCCCGATATGGGCACCTTGCCGGTCGCGCATTAGGACGCGAGCCCTTACGATGAACTCCAGTCGACCAATTCAGGACGGCTCTTTTTCTTGGTTTCACCACGATCTTATCCGAATACCTGAGACCACTTTTAGGGATCATGGTCTTTGGTCGAGGATTTCCAATGGCGTACAGGAACTGGCTGACAGCGGGCGCGCTCTGCGTCATCGTTGCGGTAGCCGCAGGCGCTTACTTCTATTCCGGGCAGCCGACCGCATCCCAGCAGACGATCGCCGGCGGTCAGGCGATGATCCTTCCCGTCGATCCGACACCCTTGGTCGTGGCGACGAAAGGCGGCGATAAATCCTTTTCGATCGAAGTCGCCGACACCGACTCGGAACGCGAGGCCGGCCTGATGTATCGCCAGGATATGGCCGACAATCATGGCATGCTGTTCGTCTTCGAGATGCAGAAGCAGGTCGGCTTCTGGATGCACAACACGCCGATGCCGCTCGACCTGATCTTTGTTGGACAGGACGGCAAGGTCCGGGCCGTCAAGCACGGCACTCCATTGTCCGATGCAGTCATCTCGCCGGGTGTGCCAGTGCGCTTCGTGCTGGAGCTCAAGGCCGGCACCGCCGCCAAAAACGGCATCGACCATGGCGATCTGCTGCGCCATCCGGCCGTCGGCACTGTGTCCGGCCCCGGCATGCCGCCAACGGACAAGGGCAACGCGCCCACGCCCGGCGCCGGCTGAGCCGCTCCCGATGCAATTCTTCTCCCATGACGGGTTCGACTTCGCCTTCCTCGACCGCCGGCCGGCGTCGGGGGCGGGCGATCCGGTGCTGATGATCCACGGCTTTGCCTCCAGCCACTATGTCAACTGGGTATCGCCCGGCTGGTTCAAGACGCTGAACGATGCCGGCTATCGCGCCATCGCCTTCGACAATCGCGGCCACGGCTCGTCGTCGAAAAGCTATGACGAGGCCGACTACACCCCGGCCAAAATGGCTTCGGACGCGGCGGCCCTGCTCGACCATCTCGGCATCGGCCGCGCGCATGTCATGGGCTATTCGATGGGCGCGCGCATCGCGGCGTTCCTGGCGCTGTCCGATCCCGACAAGGTGGCGACGCTGGTCTTCGGCGGCCTCGGCATCGGCATGGTCGACGGCGTCGGCGACTGGGATCCGATCGCCGAGGCGCTGCTGGCCGACGATCCGGCCGCCACCAGCCATCCGCGCGGTCGCTCCTTTCGCGCCTTTGCCGATCAGACGCGCAGCGACCGCCGGGCATTGGCTGCCGGCATCGCCACGTCGCGCGAACTGCTCAGCGAACACGACATGACGCGCATCGCCCAACCGACGCTGATTGCGGTCGGGACGACAGACGATATCGGCGGCTCGCCCGACGAGCTCGCCGCGCTGATGCCGAATGCCAAGTCATTTCACATCGACGGCCGTGACCATATGCTGGCGGTGGGCGGCAAGACCTTCAAGCAGCGGGTTTTGGAGTTTTATGCCGAAAATCCGCTTTAACCGGTAAGCGATTTTCGGGCGATATGGATTGGGCGGCCGGCGAGGGGTGGCAAACAATGGCACAATGGGGAAGAAGCGCCGACGCTCTGCCGGGCCCCGTCGTGACAAGCAAGTTCGGCAAGCGTTCCGTCATCCTGGCGCTGCTCGCCTTCGGTGCCGGTGTGATAGCGCTGACCACAATGGTGGCGCTGCCGACCCACGCATCCGAGCGTGCCCAGAACATCGCCACGGGTTTCTTCATGGCGGTTTTCCTGCTGGCAGGGCCGTTCGCGCATATTGCCGGATTGATTTTCGGGCTGATGGCGCTGGTGCGTTCGAACGATAGCCGCGTGCTTGGGGTCGTCGGCATCCTGCTCAACGGCGGCTCCCTGGCGGTTGGCTTCCTGCTGCTTGTGGCAATGGCATCGACGATAGGCGCTTTCACCTGATCGGGGACGAGTAATGGCCGGATGGGGAAGAAGCACGATAGCAATGCCCGGCGTGGTGGGGCGGAGCAGCTTGGGCAAACGCTCGGTGATCCTGGCCCTGCTGGCGTTCGCAATGGATTTTGCGGCGGTGGTCACGCTGGCGTTGATGCCAGGCGAGGCGTCGCTGGCCGCTCAAAACGTCCTCGGCGGGGTTTTTCTGGTGGTGTTTCTCGTTGCGGCGCCGCTGGCGCACATCACCGGCGTGGTTTTTGGCTTGATGGCACTGGGACGTTCAAACGACAATCATGTCCTCGGCATCGTGGGTATCCTCCTCAACGGGCTGTCGTTGGTGATCGGCCTGTTCTTTGTTTGGGCGGCCACCAAGTCCGTTGGCGCCTTCAGGTGATCGATCTTCGTCTGGCTTGCAGCCGGAGGCGGTGCCGCTTTGGTTGATCTTCTCGTCACCTACATGGAGATGCGCCCGCGCGATTTGGCGCCTGCACGCGTCAGCCCTGCAGCAGCGACCACGGTGGCGCCGGAAAGGCTGGACTGCGCCGCTTACATCGACCTCTACCGCGCTGTCGGCGAGCCGGTGCAGTGGGACCAGCGGCTGCGCATGCCGGCGGAAGACCTCGAGCGCCTGCTGGCGCTGCCCTCGACACATATCCATGTGCTGCGCGTCGAGGGCGAGGCCGCTGGTCTGTGCGAATTCAACGGCGTCGGCCAGCCTGAGGTCGAGCTGGTTCATTTCGGGCTGGTTCCCGCCTTCCAGGGTCGCAGGCTCGGCCCGTTCCTGCTCGACCAGGCGCTTCGCGCCATCTGGTCGCGGGCGCCGCAAAGGATCTGGCTTCATACCGACACCTTCGATCACCCTGGCGCGCAAGCGGTTTACCGGCGCGCCGGTTTCAAAGCCTATGCCCAGCGCATGGAGACATTTCCGGATTAGGATTTGAGCGTTTCTAGAGACCGCGCCAGGTTTTGCCTGGCCTGGGGCTCGAACCTGTGGCGGAATTCCTGCGTGTGAAAAATATGCTGGCGCGCGAGGAAAGTCTTGAGAATCGCGCCGCGGCCGGCGCGCCACATAGGCTCCTCGACCCAGCCATATTCGCGTCGGACCGCTTGTTCATAGGCGTCGAAAGCGTCGGCTGACGCACCCAGTATCGCCAGGTCCATGTCGAGGAAAAGCGCTGCGTCGCGGAGGGCGTTCTCATCGGCAAGGCCCCGTGGTTGAAGGCTGGGCAGTTCATGCGTGGCAGTGGCGACGATCATCGCCGCGATGCGGCCGAGGCGCTCCGGATCGGTGCGGGCGGCAAGTTTGTCCTGCGCAAGTGCTGCACTCCTGGCCTCGTTGTCCTTGGCGCGGCTGTCATATATGGCGTCATGGAACCAGATTGCGGCTTCGACGGCGCCGGAATCATGCAGCGATGCTCGATATTCGTCCGCCAGCGCCAGCAACGCCTCGATATGGGCGAGGTTGTGATAGTGGCGATCCGGAGCTTGATAGAGCGCGGAGAGCGCGCGTTTCAGCGGAGCGTCGATCAAGGGTTCGTTTTCCATGGCGGCTTGAATTTCCGTGAACCAAATCCATTTCACCGAGCACTAAGGAAAATTGAGTTCAATCGTGCTATGATCTGGCTTATATGTGCCGCCGGAGAATAGGCAAGCGGCCAGGACGCAGGACAAGACGTCGATGAACAGCATCAGCATTTCCCGCCCCACAATGGTCCAGCCGGTCGATCCGATCTGGCGTTCGGTCCGCGACGAGGCGATGGAAGCGGTCAACCGCGACCCGCTTCTGGCGGCGTTCCTCTATTCGACCATCCTCAACCAGGAGAGCCTGGAGGAAGCTGTCATCCATCGGCTCGCCGAGCGGCTCGCGCATCAGGACATCGGCTCCGACCTCATCCGCCAGACGTTCAAGTCGATGCTGGCCGACGACAAGGAATGGTCGTCGATCGTGCGTGTCGACATCCAGGCCTATTACGACCGCGACCCGGCTTGCGACCGCTTCATCATGCCAGTGCTCTATTTCAAGGGTTTCCACGCCATCCAGACGCATAGGCTGGCCCATTGGCTGTGGAATCAGGGCCGCAAGGATTTCGCGCTCTATCTGCAGAGCCGCTCGTCCTCGGTGTTCCAGACCGACATCAACCCGGCCGCCCGCATCGGCAAGGGCATCTTCATCGACCACGCCACCGGCCTCGTCGTGGGCGAGACGGCGGTGATCGAGGACGATGTGTCGATCCTGCACGGCGTGACGCTGGGCGGCACGGGCAAGGCCGGCGGCGACCGCCACCCCAAGATCCGTTACGGCGTACTGATCGGCGCCGGCGCCAAGATTCTCGGCAATATCGAGATCGGCCATTGCTCGAAGATCGCGGCAGGCTCGGTCGTGCTGTCGCCGGTGCCGCACAACAAGACGGTTGCCGGCGTACCGGCCCGCGTCGTCGGCGAGACCGGCTGCGACCAGCCTTCGCGCCAGATGGACCAGCTTTTGCCGTCGCAATCGATGGACCAGGTCGTCAGCTTCGACATCTGATTTGCAACACCCGGCGCGCCGGACTGAAGTCCGGTTGCCGGCGCCGTTGCCTCTGAAGCATGATGCCGAAAAGTGTGAGGCGGTTTTCGGACGACATCATGCTCTACCTCCTTGATTTAGAGGCGGATTTGGATTCGACCTGAAATCATCCGGCCCCAGGGTTCGCGTTCTATCCAGCCGGCTTGCCTTTACATCGCCATTGTCGACGTGCCAGAAGCGCGTTCCAACGAGCAAGCCCGACGATCGGAGAAGACTTTTGAAGCCGGACGAAATCAGAAAGCTGGACGCCTATTTCAAGCGCGTCTTCCAGAATCCCAAACTCGAGGTGAAGGCGCGGCCGCGCAAGGAAGATTCGGCCGAGGTCTATGTCGGCGACGAGTTCCTCGGCATCGTCTTCAAGGACGAGGACGACGGCGACTATAATTTCTCGATGGCGATCCTCGACATCGATCTGGCCTGATCGCGGAACTGCGGATCGGAGTTGCCTATCTCCAACGAAGTGGGGAGATGAAGAGCAAGCCTCGGCGATCCTTCCCACCCCCCTCTGTCCTGCCGGACATCTCCCCCGCAAGGGGGGAGATCGGCAGTTCCTCGGCTCTTCTTCTGCAACCTCGATAATTGGCGAAAGCAGTGATGGGGGCGTAATCTCCCCCCTTGCGGGGGAGATGTCCGGCAGGACAGAGGGGGGGTACTGTCCCGCCAACGTTCGTAAACTTCTGCGCCGCTTCGCTTCGCACGAACAGAGGCAGGCTAGCGCCCCGTCTTCAGGACGCGCGTGGCCTCGGCGACGATAGCGGCGTCAAGCGCTGGCCAGTTGCCCAGCAACTCCCGGGGAAAGCGGTAGGTCAGGCTGAGGCTGTCGCCGACCTGGATGTCGCGCTCGCAGGGCGCCAGCGATTCCTCGGCGCTCGGTCCGCTCAGGCAGCGGGCGACGAACGGGTCCTTGCCGGCCCGGTCGGCGACCGCAAGCACCTCGTTGAGATAGCCTGATTTTTCGCTAAAGCCGTAAATCGTCGTGCCGCCGGGGCCGGGCGCGCCGGGCTGGCTGATCAGCGCGCTATAGATCGGCGCGAAACGGCCGCTCATGTCGCGCGACATCATCTGCGGTTCAAACGACAGGAAGATGATGTTCTTGGCCGTGCCCGTGTGGTTGAAATCGTCGCGTGCGGCTTCGCTGTAGCCGTCCATCTGGGGATAGCGCAGATAAAGGTCGAGGCGCGAAGCGATGCCGTCGCGCCGCGCCTGCAGGAAGCGGATGGCGTTGGCCGGCACGGCAATGACATTGTTGCCGATCACTACCCTGTGGACCGTGGTGTCGTCGGTGTAGCCGGCCATGGCGATCGAGCGGCCGAACCACTTTCCGCCAAGGCTGATCGCCAGCGACAGCAGCGCCAATGCGGCAAAAGCATAGAACACCCGCTTCATCAGCACGGAATCGACGACGTTGAACTCTTCTGCGGTCGCTGCCTGCTTCATCGCAATCCCCATAGTCGCCGCCCTCTGTCCCTGGGCGGCACACATGCCGCGGCATGGCTCTTGCTGCGCTGGACGCGACTGTGCGATTTCATGGTAAACGGAAGGTAAAGATGAGCCTGCTACTGCCCGTTCTCTTCGCTTTTGCCGTCGGCCTCACCGCCTGCGGGCTTACCGGGTCCGTGATGGAACTGGCGGCGGGCCGCCGGCTTGCCTTTGCCGAGCCTTATGTGTCGCCAGCGTACATCCTGCGCTCGCTGGCCGCGACCGCTTGCGCCGGGCCGTTCATGCTCGCCAACGATGCGCTCGATGCGCGGCGCGAGAGCCGCCTTTCGACGCTGATGCTGATGTCCTGCGGCTGCACGGTGATCGCCTGGGCGCTGACGCTGGGCATCGTGCTGATCGCCATTGCCTCCTGGGGCATCGGCTCTCCTGGTGCGCTTCAGCTTTTGGTGGAATCGCTGGCGCGGTATTTGCCTTGAGGCAATTGCGGGAGAAAACCGGCACGCGGTTTTCCTCGGATTGTTCTAGGGTTTGTCCCGGCCTGCGACGAATCGGAGACTGCAAATGCCGACCTACGCAATCGACGGAAAAGCGCCCCGTTTCGAGGATGCCGACAGCAACTGGATCGCGCCGGACGCTACGTTGATCGGCGACATCAGCGTCGGCCGCAATGCCGGCTTCTGGTTTGGCGTGGTCATCCGCGGCGACAACGAGGCGATCGTCATCGGCGCCGACAGCAATGTCCAGGAACACACGGTGATGCACACCGATCCCGGTTTTTCCCTGACGATCGGGCAGGGCTGCACGATCGGCCACCGCGCCTTGCTGCATGGCTGCACGATCGGCGACAACAGCCTGATCGGCATGGGCGTCATAGTCCTCAACGGCGCCAGGATCGGCAAGAATTGCCTGGTCGGCGCCGGCGCGCTGGTCACCGAAGGCAAGGAGTTCCCCGACAATTGCCTGATCGTCGGCTCGCCCGCGCGGGTGATCAGGACGCTGGACGACGCCGCGGTCGCCAGGCTGCGCGCCTCGGCCGCGCACTATGTCGCCAACGGCAAGCGCTTCAAGGCCGGGCTGAAGAAGGCCTGAACTCTATTCCTGTTTGACGATGATCTTTCCCGAACGGCGGGTCAGCGCAGCAAAAATCGTTTCTCGCTTTCGCTGACGCGGTCCTTCGGTTCGGGATCATGGTCTGAAATGGTGGAGCCGGCCCGGGGACGGGGCCGGCTCCTTAAAACCCGGTCGTTGGGGACGGGGAGGGTGGGGACTCGACCGGGCTTTCTCGTTAGGCACGTCGCATTATTCGATGTGCTTGACCTCTGTGATGGCGTCCTAGCGGACGCTGGCAACCGCGTCGGCGCGACCGTCATTGATCGTCACCCACACGCCGGAATTCTGGTCGGACTGGCGCTTCAGGTAGGTGTAGTCGGTGTCGGTCCAGGACAGCACCTTGGAGTCCAGATTGTCGAGGATGAACTCGCCGAGGCTGGTGCGCACGGTCAGCACCGCGTGGCCGTCGCCATTTTGTTGGCGCGCCACGGTCATCAAGAGATTGCCGGCGGGAACGCCGAGCGCCATCAATTCGCGGCGCTTCTCCAGCGCATAGTCCTCGCAGTCGCCGAAGCCGCTGTCGGGATAGGACCAGACCTCTTCCTTACCCCACATTTCCATATCGGTGCGCGGCACGATCCGGGTGTTGACCGAATTGTTGACGTCGACGATCGCCGCCCACAGCTTGCGGGTCAGTTCGACCGGTGCCTGCTTCGGCGTGCGCTGAGCGCACTCCTGCGGCAGCTTCTGGCAGAATTCGTAGTGACCGACCGGCTGTGTCGTGCGGCCGCCAGTGTGCATGTAGGCCGGTCCTGCTGCTTGCGCCGTTCCCCAAGCGGAAAGCTGCATCGCCATTGCCAAGAGCAACAGCTTGCCCCAAATCTTTGCCATTCGTCAGTCTCCCCGTTTGAGGAGACAATGACAGCGTTGGATTTATTCGACGCAAAAACCCGAAGTAGACATTGAGTAAAAGCTCAATAGAATACGCGTAAAATTTGACCTATTTTAATATAAAATCGTTCAGGTCTCGGCGTAAACCCGCGGTGTCGGGGCGCGGATTTCCGGGTGGAGCCGTGGATTTGCTGCGTGCCGCTACAAGCTGGAGAGGCAGGCGGAACGCCGGCAACAAAAAACCGGCCGCGCAGGGCCGGTTCGTTTTTGCTGCCTGTTGCCGATCGTTCAGGCGCGCGGGGCGTTGAACTCGGAATCGAGCGTTTCCGGGCGTTGGATGACGGCGAATTCGATGGCAACGCCATCCTCGAAATGACGCACCACCTGGCCACGCATGGTGCCCAGCATGACCTGGATGCCGAGCGCCGGCTTGACGTCGATCTCGACCGCCGCGCCCGACAGCGACAGGTCGATGATGCGGCACTGATACTGGCGCCCATCGGTGAGCTGCAGCACGCTTGTCGGGTTGCGCGGCGCCACGCGTTCGTGGCGGCGGTCTTCCGGCAGGTCGAGTTCATGCTTGTTGGCGAGCCAGGTCAACTGCGCCGCCAGTTTGTCCTTCTTGCGATCCGAAGCAATGACGGTCATGGCAAAGCCGTCCTGCGAGGTGCGCGTCACCACGCCCTCGATACGGCCGATATGATCGATATAGGCAATGATTTTTTCGCCCGGCATGCCGACGCGCTCGGTGCGCAACGCGACATTGCCCGGCGACATGTCGACGACCTGGCAAGGGTGCTCGGTGCGGTCCTCCAGCATGAAGCGCCCGTAGATCTTGACCCGGACGCGCTGAAAGTTACGCCTTTCGGCGCGGGACGGTGCGTATTCGACCGCCGCTGACCTCATGACTGCCTACACCCCGTTGGCATTCCCGCGTCGTGCGTGGAATCTCGGCAAAAACTACAGCCAAGCAGGTTAACAAAGGGGAAAAGTGGGCCCCCGATAGTTAAGATTAGCGCCGGCTTGGAGACTATTGCTCGCGCCCGCCGTCGAACACGACGAGGTGGCGGATACGGCGCGACCGACCGAGCGCCGAGATGGTCTCCGGCGCTTCGAGTTCGGGAGCCAACGACGGAACGGATATTTCCGGCCGGTTTTTCAGGAACATCGGGTCCTTGTCGGGATCGATGACGCGGATGGCATCGATCAGCGCATCGGTGATCGGGTCGGCGCCCAGCCAGAACGGCTTTTCCACGGCGCTGATGACGCCGAGGCAGCGCGGGTTCTCGACGCCGCCATCGAGCGGCAGCGCAAGCAGTTCGAAGTGGTTGGAACGGCCGTTGCGGCTGAATCCCTCATAAGTGATCAGCACCACGGATTTCTGCTCGAAAACGCCGTGAATGAGGCGCGACACCAGCCGCTGGTCCTTCTCACGCCATAGCGAGGGGAACGAAAAACCCTTGAGCTCGCGGCCGTAGCCGGCGCAAAGCCTGGTGCCGGCAAGCCGGAACACCGCTTCGCCACGCGTATCCCTTTCCAGGATGAAGGTGTCGGCCAAAAGCGCCTTGATGTCGGCAGGTTCGATCTCCGAACGCTTTGGGGCAGGACGTCCACCACGCAGGCGATTCCAATAATGGAACAGCGCGATTGATCCGTTCTGGTTCATGCTATTAAACTCCGCGCATTCTGCCGTCTGATGGTCCCATCGGTGAACAGAAAGGGCGCCCTCCGATGACCTACATGCGTTCCGGAGCAGGATGCGTGCCAGCGTCGTTAAGACTTGTTCACGGGTCGGGGGCGTTAAGGTTAACAAGTGGTTTACGTTGCGCGCGCAGGCTTGCCATGGCACACCAAAACCACTCCAGAAGCGGTCGTTTCGCGACGACCAACAGCACTTCGGTCAATAGTTTTAGGGGAGCAGGGGGCTCGACCAGCCGTTCAAGGGAAACCTTGGACGGCTTCTTTTTGATTCGCGGTTTGTGATTCGCGCTTTGTGATTCGTAGTTTGTGATTTGTCCGGGCATGGCCTAGATGCTCGCGACACGCAAATCCCTGGATCAGAGCATATGAGCGAACCGGCCGGCCCCCTGGAGACCGAACAGACCGCGGAGGCGCCGCCGCCGCGCCGCGAGCCGGTGTTCAACCTGCCACCGGCGGTGCTGGCGGTGATCGGCATCTGCGTTGCCGTCTTCCTGCTGCAGCAATATGTGCTGACCGAAGAGCAGCAGATAACATTGCTCACCGACGGCGCCTTCATTCCGGTCCTCTACACCGGCCAATACGGTTTCGACTGGTTCCTCTTCACCCGTCCTTTCACCTATGCCTTCATGCATGGCGGCGTTGCTCACATTGCCATCAACATGGTTGCGCTGGCCGCCTTCGGGTCGCCGCTGGCCAACCGTCTCGGCTGGTTCTGGTTCGCCTTGTTTTTCGCCGCCACCGGGCTGGCCGCGGTGGTGCTGTTCTGGGCGGTCCATCCATATGGCGAAGCACCGCTGGTCGGCGCTTCCGGGGCGATATCGGGCATGATGGGTGCGGCGGCTCGCTTCGGGTTCCGTACCGACCGCTCCTCCGGCAGGGCGGCCTTTGCCGGTCCCGTGCTGCCGATCGCAATGGTTTTGCGCATGCGCGGCGTCGTCAATTTTCTCGGCGCCTGGATGGTCATCAACCTCGCCACCGGCCTTTACGGTCTCGGGCTCGGAGAACCCGGCCAGATCGCCTGGGAAGCGCATATTGGCGGCCTCGTCGCAGGCTTCTTCGGGTTGCGCTGGTTCGACCGGCACTGGCGGGCGCCTGAATGGGAGATCCCCGACGACCAGCGCACCCCCGACTAGCGCACTCTATTGGCGCACCCCACTGGCACACTTGAAAAGCAACCGATCACGGCGCACGATGTTCACTCTTATGTGAAGCCGGTCAGGGCGGGAACTGGCTAGCCAAGCAGGAGGAGGAGGACGCCATGACGGTTAAGGCAATTCTCGAGAGAAAAGGCCATGACGTGTTCACGCTCGGGCCGAATGTAAAGCTCAGCGAAGCCATTCGAATCCTGGCCGACCACAAGATCGGTGCACTGGTCATCACCAATGGCGATCGCAAGATCGTCGGCATCCTTTCCGAGCGTGACATCGTGCGGGTCGTTGCCAGGGAAGGCGCTGCCGCACTTGATATAACGGTACGCTCGGCGATGACGCCGAAAGTGAAGATCTGCAACGAGAACCACACGGTCAACGAGGTGATGGAGATCATGACCAAAGGCCGTTTCCGCCATCTGCCGGTGGAAAAGGATGGGCTGCTCGACGGCATCGTGTCGATCGGCGACGTGGTCAAGCGCCGCATCGAGGATGTCGAGCGCGAGGCCGACGAAATCAGGGCCTATATCGCAACGGCCTGACCTGACGAAGAAACCGCCGACCGAATACCGGCCGGCGGCGTTCATTCTATCGGTTGCCGAGCGGCCGAAAGGGGCTGAAAAGACCAGCCCGCTGCTCTGCGCTGCTTTGGGCGCTTGTCTCGCGAAGCGGTTTGCACTAGCGAAGACCGATACCCAAATTCGCGAAAATCGCAGTTTTCGCGAGCCAAAAGCGCAGGCCACCATGACCCTTATCGATACCCGCACGCCCGATGCCAAACGTTTTATTCCCGGCGCTACCGGCGATTGGGAGATCATCATCGGCCTCGAGGTTCATGCGCAGGTGACCTCGGAAGCAAAGCTGTTTTCCGGGGCGTCGACGACTTTCGGCGCGGCGCCCAACGCCAATGTCAGCCTCGTCGACGCGGCCATGCCCGGCATGCTGCCGGTCATCAATGAGGAATGCGTCAAGCAGGCGATCCGCACCGGCCTCGGATTGAAGGCGCAGATCAACCACAAGTCGGTGTTCGACCGGAAAAACTATTTCTATCCCGACCTGCCGCAGGGTTACCAGATATCGCAGTTCAAGCAGCCGATCGTCGGCGAAGGCACGATCGTCATTTCGGTCGGTCCCGACCGGCAGGGCGAGTTCGAGGACATCGAGATCGGCATCGAGCGCCTGCACCTGGAGCAGGACGCCGGCAAGTCGATGCACGATCAGCATCCCACCATGTCCTATGTCGATCTCAACCGCTCCGGCGTGGCGCTGATGGAGATTGTCTCCAAGCCCGACATGCGCTCCGCCGACGAGGCCAAGGCGTATGTCACCAAGCTGCGCACCATCGTGCGCTATCTCGGCACTTGCGACGGCAACATGGACGAAGGTTCGATGCGCGCCGACGTCAACGTCTCCGTTCGCAGGCCCGGCGGCGAATTCGGTACGCGCTGTGAGATCAAGAACGTCAACTCGATCCGCTTCATCGGCCAGGCCATCGAGTTCGAGGCGCGCCGCCAGATCGCCATCCTCGAGGATGGCGGCAAGATCGACCAGGAAACCAGGCTGTTCGACGCCGTCAAAGGCGAGACGCGCTCGATGCGCAGCAAGGAAGAGGCGCATGACTACCGCTACTTCCCCGATCCCGACCTTTTGCCGCTGGAGTTCGACCAGGCCTATGTCGACGCGCTGGCCAAGGAGTTGCCGGAACTGCCCGACGACAAGAAGGCGCGCCTGATCTCTTCACTTGGCCTGTCGACCTACGACGCCTCGATCCTGGTGTCGGAAAAGCCGATCGCCGACTATTTCGAGCAGGTGGCCTCGGGCCGCGACGGCAAGCTTGCCGCCAACTGGGTCATCAATGACCTGCTCGGCCAGCTTAACAAAGCCGGCAAGGACATTGAAAATGCTCCTGTAACACCGGAGCAGCTCGGTGCCGTGATCGACCTGATCAAGGAAGGCACCATCTCCGGCAAGATCGCCAAGGATCTGTTCGAGATCGTCTGGAACGAGGGCGGCGATCCGCGCCAGCTGGTCGAAAGCCGCGGCATGAAGCAGGTCACCGACACCGGCGCCATCGAGAAAGCGGTCGACGAGGTGATCGCCGCCAACCCCGACAAGGTCGAGCAGGCTCGCGCCAAGCCGACCATGGCCGGCTGGTTCGTCGGCCAGGTGATGAAAGCCACCGGCGGCAAGGCCAACCCGCAGGCGGTCAACGATCTGGTCAAGGCCAAGCTCGGTATCGAATAGAACAATGTTCGTCCGCACCGCCAGCGAACGTGACCTTGCCGCCGTCCGCGCGCTGCTGGTCGAAACCTGGCACGCAACCTACGACACGATCTATGGCGCCGAGCGGGTGATCGAAATTACCGACGACTGGCATTCGATCGCCTCGCTCAAGGCGCGGCTGACAAGGCCGAACTCGGAATTCCTGGTCGCCGATGACGGCAAGCGTATCGGCGGCATGGCTTTTGCCGCCGCAACGATATGCGAAGATCGTGCTGCTGAACCAGCTCTATGTACTGCCGGCCTGCCAGCGGCAAGGCATCGGCCAGGCCTTGCTGGACGAGGTCGAAGCCAGCTTTCCCGAGGCGAACAGGTTGCGCGTCGAGGTGGAAGAGGCCAACGTGCCGGCCATCGCCTTCTACCGTTCGAAGGGATTTTTGCCGGTCGGCAGCACCGCCGATTGCGGCGGCGGTTCGGGGTTGCCGGCGCTGATCTTCGAGAAGCCGCTGGGATAGGCGTCCGACGAAACGCTCAGTGCTGTCCTTTCAGCACGACCAGATAGCCGCGTTCCACCGGCTGCCGGAAGGCGATCTGTTCGGATGTGCCCGGATCTTTCGATTGCTTTTCGATGACGTAGCCGCCGGGGTGAGACTTGAGCCATTCCTCGGGCTTGTCGGCGTTCTCGAATGGCTTCTCTATTCGCCCAAGGAAACCGACCTCGCCCTGATAGTCGTAAGCGACGGCCCAGTCCGCGTCCTTTCGTTCGTCGATGAAGCTCGCCAGCGGCGTGAGATCGTAGCGTTTGAACACGGTCGCCGAGGCGGCGGCGTGGCCGATGGCGAAAAGGGCAAGCATGACAAAGGCCGTCGCCCTCAGCCTGGCGACTGAAATCTCGGCCATGAAGTAGCCCAGCAGAATGGTCGCGAATGGTAGTGCCGGCACGACATAGTGCGGCTGCTTGCCGGATATGGCGCTGAAGACCAGCAGCACCGCAATGAACGAGAACGACAGCAGGCGCAGGGCACGCAGATCCGGGGATTTGGTGTCGATCAGGCTGCGTATCCGGACACCCGGCCTCAGCCGCCACACCGGGGGGATAAAGGCCCAGGGCACGAACATGAGCGGCAACAGCATCAGGTAAAAGTAAAACGGCCGGCCATGCGAATTGTGCAGGCTTCCGGTAACCCGACCCGCCGACTGGTTCCAGACGAGGTCGTAGACGAAACTGCCCTTGGTCAGGATGGTCGCGGGCGCCAGCCATATGGCGACCGGGACAAGGGCGGCGAGAATTGCCAGGCCGGCTCCGGCAAAGAACTGTAAAGGGGCAAGGCCGGCTCGCCGGTCACGCCAGAGGGGATAGAGCAGGACGGGCGCGCCGATGTGAATGAGCACGACCGGGCCTTTGGCCAGCACGCCGAGCCCGATGAACAGACCCGCCAGCACCGCCTGCCACCGGTTGCCGGTCCTGGCGAAGCCCAGCAACGCCAGCAGTGCGGCGACCACACAGGCCGTCAAAAGCATGTCGAACAGGATCAGGGTCGAATAGATGACAAAGACGGTGCTGCCGGCCACCAGCCAGGGGATGCGGCTGGCGATGTCCTGGCGCTCGGGAAACAGGGTTTTGGCCAGAAGCGTCGTCAGCCAGATGACCAGCGACGAGGCGGCGAAGATGACGAGCATCGCCGCCGCGCGGCTCACACCGAAGATGTTCCAAGAGAGATCGATGAGCCAGAACAACAGCGGCGGCTTCTGCAGATAGGGCGCAAAGTTCATCGTCGGTACGAAGACATGTCCACCGAGATACATCTCCCAGGCGACGCTGAGATAGCGCGTCTCATCGACCGGCAGTAGCGGACGGAAAGCGAGCGCGATGCAAAGCAGGGCCAGCAGGAAGAGGTAAGGCAGCAGCCGTTCAATTCGTGTCGGTATCAAGTTCGGGGACCGCCCAGGAAATGGTTTCCACGTCCGGTCGTGCACGATGCACCGTCTCCGGACCGGAGCAGAACCGCACCATGATTTTGGCCGAATTGCAACGATGCCGGCTTGGTATTGTGGATTACGCCTGCGTACCGGCAAATAGTTGAAAAATTTGACGATTGGCTCCGAGTATGGCTTCAGGCCGAGCGCAGCGGCGGCGTCAATTCGCGCATCAGGAGTTCCAGCTCTCGCTGGTCGCCGGTGGCGGTCTTGTCGAAGATGGTTGCCAGCTGTGATTTGACGGTGCCGTCCGAGACGCCGCTGGCAGCCGCGATTTCACGCCGTGTCAGCCCGGCGGCGACATGGCCGGCGACACGCTTTTCCGCTGCGGTCAGTCCGAACAGCGCAGCGATCGCTTCCAGCGCCGGCACTGATGCGGCGCCGGCGGGGGCAATGAAAATGGCCGCGGCGGCGCGCGGCGATATGCGGGCCGAAATGTCGCGTCGCGCCAGAGGCATGACATGCGCCACCGCCGGAGACATGGCCTTCACCAGCGGAATGTTGATGCCGGACGGTCCGAGCGCGAATTCGTCGCGCGTGCCGAGCTGGACGGCGCGACCGATGGCGGTGTTGGCGTTGGCATAAGCGAAGGACAGCTGGCCGCGCACCGAGGACACTGAGGCGGTTTCGGTGAGCAGGGCTTCGGCTGCCGGATTGGCGAAAATGATCTGCATATCGTCGGCGACGATCAGCACTGGATGGTCGAGGCTCTCAAGGATCGAGCGAAAGACGTCGGCCTTGCGCCGCTCGGCCTCGAACAGGTCGCCGATGGTCACCGCACGCCGGACATGGGGGGCGAGCCTGGACATCAGGTCGATATCCCTGGCTGAAATCTGGGGCCTGTCCTTGTCGGTAACCACCATCAGCGTGCCGGTGCGCGCCGGCTGCTTCATCAGCGCCACCCAGAAGAAATCGTCGAGACGGTTGGGTCCCACCCACTCGCGCACGATGCGGCTTTCGAGCCAGTTCTGGCGGGCGTCAGGGCCTTGCAGGGCGTAGACGCTATCGACAGTGAACGGCATGTCGATTTCCATCTTCGGCACTGCCTTGAAGAAGGGCACCTCGCAGGCGTAGTCGCGCTGCAGCGGCTCAAGCAGAACCGGATCGCCGCAGGAAGTCGAAAACCGGGCCGAGTTTCTCGCCGTATCGACGACCGCCAGCATGGCAAGCCGGCCGAGCGCCAATTTGCAGATTGATTCAAGCGTCGATGGCCAACGGCCGACATCGGCAATCGAATCGTAAATCGCTTCGACGATCTGCGGCAGGGCGCGACCGAATATGTTGGCCTGGACAGACACGTAGAGCCTCGTAAGTATTGCAGCGTAGTGGCAGGCCACGCTGTCTCTGCCTGGGGTCGCACACAACATAGCCGGCCTGGTTACGTCTGTGAAACGTCTCACAGCGGCGTGCGGAGTATTGTGAGCGCTACGGGCCGGCCAGAACGTGCCTGATGAGCCGTTGTCTAAGAGCGCTCGGGCCGCTCTGCGATACAAATCAAAGTGAACGGAATTGCAATTTTTCAGGGAATAAATGAGGAAACTTCCACATTGTCGATCAACCTGGTTCTGCCAAGCCACGCCGCGGCAAGCAGGCGGCCATCGCCGTCACGCCGCCACGAGGTGAGCGTCAGGCTCTCGCGCGCGGCGACATAGTCGACGCTGTCGAAGCCTGCCTCGAGAAGCGCGGCAGTGGCTTTACCGGTCACGCCGTTTTCATCGGCACCGGCCGCGAGCGCTGCCGCCGTCTGGCGCAAGATGACATTGAGCTGTCGCGCGACGTCGAGTTCGGCGGCGTCGAGATAGGCGTTGCGCGACGACATTGCGAGGCCGTGCGCATCGCGCACGGTAGGCGCGCCGACGATGTCCACCGGAAGGTCGAGATCGCGGCAGAGCTGTCGGACGACGCAAAGCTGCTGGTAGTCTTTTTCGCCGAAGATGGCGTAGTCGGGCAGGGCTTGCAGAAAGAGCTTGGCCACGACCGTGGCGACGCCCTCGAAGAAGGTCGGCCTGAAATCCGATTCCAGGCCAGAAGACGGGCCGCCGACCGAAATCTTCGTCGCAAAGCCTGCCGGATACATCTCGGAAACCGTAGGCGTGAAGGCAAGCTGTGCGCCGGCCTCGGTCAGCCGGTCGAGATCGCGGGCCAGCTGACGCGGATACTTGTCGAGATATTCAGTGGGGGCGAACTGGGCCGGGTTGACAAAGATCGAGACGACGCAGCGATCGGCCGTTGCGAGCGCGGCCCCGACCAGCGAGATATGGCCGTCATGCAAAGCGCCCATGGTCGGCACCATGGCGACGCTCAGGCCTTCGCGCCGCCATTCGCGGATCTGCGCGCGAAGGCCGGGCACGGTGTCGACGACGAGCGGCTGGCTGATGGGGGGCCGGTTCATGCCTTGTCCTTGTCGCTCGCGGCTGAAAAGACGTGGCCCGGCCCGGGGAAGGTGCGGCTGCGCACCTCCGCTGCGTAGCGCGCCGCGGCATCGGCGACCGCGCTGCGCAAATCGGCGTATTCCTTGACGAATTTCGGCACCCGGTCGACCGTCAGGCCGACCATGTCGTCGATGACCAGGATCTGGCCGTCGCAATCGCGGCTGGCGCCGATGCCAATGGTGGGAATGGCAATGCGCCGGGTGAGGTCGGCGGCAACGGTCTCGACCGTGCCCTCGATGACCAGCGAAAACGTGCCGGCTTTCTCGACCGCGTCGGCGTCGCGCATGAGCGCGGCCACATTCTCCGGCGTGCGGCCCTTGATCTTGTAGCCACCGTCCTTTTCCACCGATTGCGGCTGCAAGCCGATATGGCCCATCACTGGAATGCCGGCCGCGACGATTGCCGCGATCTGGAGGGCGACTTCGACGCCGCCTTCCAGCTTCACCGCCTGGCAGCCGGTTTCCTCAGAGATGCGGCGCGCCGAGGCAAGGGCTTGCGCGGCCGAAGTCTCGTAGCTGCCGGCCGGCATATCGACCACCACGCAGGCCTTTGATGAACCGCGCATCACGGCCTGGCCATGGGCGATCATCATCTCCAGCGAGGCGCCGAGCGTGGTCTTGTGGCCATGCAGCACCATGGCAACGCTGTCGCCGACCAGGAGAAGGTCGACATGATCGTCGAGCAGGCGGGCGACGGGATAGGTGTAAGCGGTAAGGCATACGATCGGCACGCCGCCCTTGCGGGCGCGTATTGTCTCCGCACTGATCCTGGCGACAGCCAAGGCCATTCCTCACCTCCCGCAGCCGGCGTTGACTACAGCGCCGCGCCCCGTGGACGCGCAAAGGACGCTGTAGCACTTGGGTTTGCGCATGATCCTTTCCGAAAATCGATTTCGATTTTCGGGGTCATGCGGCAGCGCCGGGCGATGAGAGCTTTAGGAAGACGCAGCCGGCTTGGCAAGCGTCGGTTCGCAGGTGCGAAATGGATCGGCCAATGACCGAGCGTTTCGGCATGCCGTCAGTGCCGCAGGCGCCGCAAAACCCTTGCCTTCGCCAAGGCCTGACGCCATAAGCAGGGACAGCCACCGCCGCGCGCCCGCGAGGATCTGAATGAAAACTTTCCTTCTGCAGTTTTTCACCTGGTGGAACCGCCAGACGCTGGGAACCCGTTTTCACACCTGGCGCCACGGCAACAAGGTCGGCCAGGATGGGGCCGGCAACGTCTACTACGAAGGCGGCGTCGATTCGGAAGGCCGCACCCGCCGCTGGGTCATCTACGCCAATTATTCGGAGGCGTCGGCGATCCCTCCGGGCTGGCACGGCTGGATGCATCACCGCGTCGATGTGGCGCCGCCAAGCGACGACTATCGGCCGCGCGAATGGGAAAAGGCGCATGAGCCGAACCTCACGGGAACACCGGCGGCTTATCGCCCGAAGGGTTCCGTGCTCACCAATCAGCACCGTCCGCAGGTGACGGGCGACTACGATGCGTGGACGCCTGGTTCTTGACCGCCGGCCGGTCCTTTGTCGCCACAATTGGCGTTTAGCTGCTTGCTGATATGACAACGGCGAATAGCCTTGGGCGTGACAGAATCACCCGGGCCCAAACCACCGGTATCTCCGCATGAACATTTTCAGCCTGACATCGATGGCCGGACTGGCGGCAATTGGCGCTGTCGCCATGTTCCCGACAGCGTTTGCCGCGGCGCAGGCGCCTGCGGCAGCACCCGCAATCTCCGATCGCATCACCAATCCGGTCGCCGAATTTGCCGGCATCGACAAGATCACCGGCCGTATCATCACCTTCGATGTCTACATCGACGAAACCGTGCAGTTCGGCGCTTTGCAGGTGACGCCGCGCATCTGCTATTCGCGGCCGGAGAATGAAGAGCCGAAGACCGATTCCTTCGTCGAAGTCGACGAAATCACGCTCGACCGCAAGATCCGCCGCATCTTCACCGGCTGGATGTTCGCCGAGAGCCCCGGCCTAAACGCCGTCGAGCACGCCGTCTATGACGTCTGGCTAAAGGGCTGCAAGCAGAAGTCGGATGTGCCGCCGCCCGACGCGGCCAATGCCGAGACGCCCAAGGTCGACACGTCCAAGCCAAAGCCCGCCGCTGCTCCGGCCGCCGAACAGCCGGACCCCACGGAGCCTGACGCGACCAACACCAACTGATCCTCCGGAACCGTCATGGCCACCAAGCGTTGGGCCATGGACGACCGCGCATTTGCGCGCTTGGAGGATATTCCGATGTCGGACAGCAAACGGATCACGGCCAGCAAAGACGACCTGCTCGAACTCGAAAAGGGGTTCTGGACGGGCGACGAAGCTTACTACGCCGCCAATGTCGACACAGAATGCCTGGTGGCATTTCCTGAGATGGCACAGGCAATGGACAATGCCGATCTGGCCAAGACCGCGACCAAGCCCAACCGCTGGCGCGACCTTCAGATCGACCTCAAGGGTATCATCGAGCCCGGCAGCGACATTATCATGCTGACCTATGAGGCTCATGCGACACGAGAAAACGGCGAGCCCTACGCCGCGTTGGTCAGCACCGGCTATGTTCATCGTGTCAACGGCTGGAAGATGATGTTCCATTCGCAGACGCCGATGGAAACCGCGAAGGGCTGACCCCTTTCACCGGTCGAGCCGGCTCGGCCGCTCGGTCTCCGGTCAGGGATAAAAAACGGCTTCGCCCTTCAGCGCGTCGGCCAACATCTTCTCGTATTTGACGCGCGGCACGTCGACCGCGCCGAAGCGTTTGAGATGCTCGGTGGTGAATTGCGTGTCGAGCAGGGCAAAGCCGCGCGCCTTCAGCCGCTCGACCAGATGATACAGGCAGGTCTTGGACGCGTCGGTTTCCCGGGCGAACATGCTTTCGCCGAAGAACACGCGACCGAGCGAGACGCCATAGAGGCCGCCGACCAGCCGTTCCTCGCGCCATGCCTCGACCGAATGGCAGTGCCCAAGACGGTGCAGCTCGATATAGGCTTCGCGGATCGGCGCGTTGATCCAGGTCGAGCGGCGCTCCTCGCGCTTTTCGGCGCAGCCGTCGATCGTCGCCTCGAAATCGAAATCGAAGCGGATGTCGAACGGGTGCTTGCGGATCGTCTTCCGCAGGCTCTTCGGCGTGTGGAAGCCGTCGAGCGGGATGATGCCGCGCGTCTCCGGCCGCACCCAGAACACTTCCGGGTCGGAAGCGCTCTCGGCCATCGGGAAGACGCCCGAGGCATAGGCCTTGAGCAACAGGTCGGTCGGAATGCGATAGCCGGGAGCGTAAGGACGGGTCATCGCGGCATCATAGCGGCAAGTCGGGCGCTATTCCTCTTTGGCCAGATACTTTTCCAGCCAGTGGATGTCGTAGTCGCCATTGGCGATATCGGCATTGCCGACCAGGTCGCGAAACAGCGGCAGCGTCGTCTTGATGCCATCGACGACGAACTCGTCGAGCGCCCGGCGCAGCCGCATCATGCATTCGACGCGGTTGCGGCCGTGCACGATCAGCTTGCCGATCAGGCTGTCATAATAGGGCGGGATCTTGTAGCCGGAATAGACACCGGAATCGACGCGGATGCCCAGACCGCCAGGCGTGTGGAAATGCGTAATCGTGCCGGGCGAAGGCGTGAAGGTGCGCGGGTCCTCGGCATTGATGCGGCATTCTATGGCGTGGCCGTTGAACTTGATGTCCTCCTGGCGCACCGAAAGCCCGCCGCCGGAGGCAACGCGGATCTGTTCGTGGACGAGATCGATGCCGGTGATCGCCTCCGTCACCGGATGCTCGACCTGCAGCCGCGTGTTCATCTCGATGAAGTAGAACTCGCCATTCTCGTACAGGAATTCGATGGTGCCTGCGCCGGAGTAGCCGAGGTCGGCGATGGCCTTGGCACAGATATTGCCGATGCGGGCGCGCTCCTCGGCGTTAAGGGCCGGCGAGGGCGCCTCTTCCCAGACTTTCTGGTGGCGGCGTTGCAGCGAACAGTCGCGCTCGCCGAAATGCACGCCGCGGCCGGCGCCGTCGCCGAATACCTGCACCTCGATGTGGCGCGGCTTTTCCAAGTATTTCTCGATGTAGACGGCATCGTCGCCGAAGGCGGCTCCCGCTTCCGTGCTTGCTGTCTGCAAGGCGATCTCAAGGTCAGCCTCGGTAAGGGCGACCTTCATACCGCGCCCGCCACCGCCTGCCGATGCCTTGATGATCACGGGATAGCCGATCTCGGCGGCAATGCGCCTGGCTTCCTTTTGATCGGTGACGGCGCCGTCGGAGCCCGGCACAACCGGAATGCCGAGCCGCTTTGCGGTGCGCTTGGCCTCGATCTTGTCGCCCATGATGCGGATGTGGTCGCCCGACGGGCCGATGAAGGTGATGTTGTGGGCGGCGAGAATGTCGGCGAACTTGGCGTTTTCCGACAGGAAGCCATAGCCCGGATGCACGGCATCGGCGCCTGTGATCTCGCAGGCTGCGACGATCTGGTGGATGTTGAGATAGCTGTCGCGCGACGGCGGCGGACCGATGCACACGCTTTCGTCGGCGAGCCTGACATGCATGGCGTCAGCGTCGGCGGTCGAATGCACGACCACGGTCTGGATGCCGAGTTCCTTGCAGGCGCGCAGCACCCGAAGCGCGATTTCGCCGCGGTTGGCGATGAGGATCTTCTGGAACATCCGGCCCGCTCTACTCGATCACGACGAGCGGCATGCCGTACTCGACCGGCTGGCCGTCCTCGAACAGGATCGCCGTCACCGTGCCGGCGCGCGGCGAAGGGATCTGGTTCATCGTCTTCATCGCTTCGATGATCAGCAGCGTCTGGCCTTCCTTGACCTTCTGGCCGACTTCGATGAAGGCCTTGGCGTCGGGCGAGGGCGCGAGATAGGCGGTGCCGACCATCGGCGAGGGGACCGCGTTCTTGGACGGGTCGGCCACTGCTGGTGCGGCAGCCGCGCCCGCCGCGGGCTGCTGCGCTGCCGGAGCATAACCGGCCTGCGGGGCGGCGATGGCGTGGACGGCCGGCGCCTGGCGCGACACGCGCACCTTCAGGTCGCCGAGCTCGACTTCGATCTCGGTGAGATTGGTGTCGTTCAGTATGCCCGCGAGATCGCGGATCAGTTGCTGGTCAACACCGGTCTTCTTTATCGACATTTTCGAGCCTTCTGTTTGTGGGCCGGTCATAGGCGTGCCGCCAGCGCCTGCAGCGCCAGCGAGTAGCCAAGCGGCCCGAACCCGCAGATCATGCCGACAGCGACCGGCGCGACCATGGAGACGTGGCGGAATGGTTCCCGCGCGTGGATGTTGGAGAGGTGAACTTCGGCGACCGGCAGCGGCGCGACAGCGCGGATGGCGTCGTGAATGGCAACCGAGGTGTGGCTGTAGGCACCCGGATTGATGACGATGCCGGCTGCCTTGTCGCCGGCTTCCTGGATCCAGTCGACGAGGTCGCCCTCATGGTTCGACTGGCGAAAATCAATCTCGAGGCCAAGCGCGGCGCCCGCCTGCTTGCAGTCGTCGGCGATCGCGGCAAGCGTCTTGCCGCCATAGATGCCCGGCTCGCGCTTGCCGAGCGCGTTCAGGTTGGGGCCGTTCAGGACGAAAATCGTTTTCAAAAATGCCGACCTTTTCCGACGCCGGCCTCAAGCCGGCGCGCAGGGCCTTCTATAATGGGCATAGCCGCCCGCGGAAAGAGCACAAGTGCGATCTTTCACTGTCCACAACAGGCGGAAATGTGCCCGTGAGAGATAGGCTCGCGTGCAAGATCAGAGCGCGGCTTTCGCCGCCTCGATCTTTTCAGCCAGCACTTCCTGGCCGAGCGCCCCGAACACCACCTCATTGCCGACCACGTAGGAAGGCGTTCCGGTGATGGCCAGCTTGTTGGCGAGGTCGAAGGTCTTGGAGAAAGCCTCGGTGATGGTCGGATCCTTCATCTTCTCGCGCAATTTCGCCTCATCGGCGCCTAGCGACAGCGCAACCTTGATGGCCGCCGCCTCGGTGGCGCGGCCCTGGCCGCCGAGCAGGGCGTTGTGGAACTCGCCGTATTTCTCTGGATGCATCAGGTGGAAAGCCATCGAGACGACGCTGGCCTTTTGCGAATCCGGCCCGAGGATCGGGAATTCCTTGAGCACGAAGCGCAGCTCCGGATCGGCCTTTGTCAGAGCCTGCATGTCGTCGATGGCGCGTTTGCAGAAGCCGCAATTGTAGTCGTAGAATTCGACGATGGTGACCTTGCCCTTCGGATTGCCGACGACGCCGTCGAAGGTCGAGTTGAAAATCTCGGACTTGGCCTTCTCGATGACGCCGAGGCTGGCTATGCGCTGCTCTTCCTTCTGCTTGGCCTCGAGCGCCTCCTGCACTTCGAGCAGCACTTCGGGGTTCTTCAGGAGATAGTCGCGGATAATGCCCTCGACCTCGGTGCGATCGATCTTGGTGTCGGCAGAGGCGGTCTGCACGGTCTGCGCCGTGCCGGCCTTGGCCACCTGCGGACTGCCGGCGACGAACCCGAAAGCCAGCATGGCAAGAGCAGCCGCCATTCCCGTCGTGCCGAGCAATATTGCCTTGTTCATCGTCTCATCCTCTTTACCGGTTCCGGTCTATCCTAGTCGCCGCGGGCGACCGGAAGGTTCATTTCTTGAGTTTGCCTGAAGGGTTGTAGTTTATGATGTCCTGCGCCCGAATCCAGCCGGGTTCGCCACGCTTCAAGTCCTTTTGCGCGCGCATGGCGAAAATTTTCGCATTCGTGTAATCGCCGGAATAAAAGTGGCCCTCGGCGGTGGCGAGTTCCGCCGCCGGAATGTTGCCAAGCTCGCCATAGGCCTGGGCGAGATAGCGGTATCCGACCGTGTTTTCCTTGTCGCGCCCGAGACCGTTGTTGATCTGCACCACCGCCTTCTTCAGCGAGTCGGGCGTGCCGATGGCCATCAGCGCCTGGCCGAGGGAAACGGGCAACAGGCCCGACCTCACCGGATCGAGGCTGACCGCCTTGGCATAGGCGTCCGCGGCGTCCTTGGGCTTGTTGGCCTTCATCAGTATGTCGCCGCGCATTTCCTGGAAGTAGGGGTTCTTCGGCTGTTCCTTGATCAGTGCATTGGCCTTGGTCAGCGCCGCACCCAGATTGCCGTAGAGATAGGCCATCTGCGCTTCGCCATAGCGCGAGGCGAGGCTGCCCGGGGCCTTGCGGATCAGCCGCGTGGCCGCGGCCTGGCCGCCCATATAGGCGGCGATCTTGATGCGCATCATGTCGTGCCGCTGCTGCAGTGCCGGCGGATCGACCTTGTCGACGTTAGGGCTCTGCTTGACCAGCACTTCGAGATTGGCGATGCGCTCCTGCGGCATCGGGTGGCTGATGCGGTAGGGATCGACCTGCGTGCCGGACAGCGACAGCGCGGTCTGGAAGCGGGCGAAGGTCTTCAGCATGCCCATGCCGGACTGGCCGGTGGCATTGAGATAGGTGATGGCAGAGCGGTCGGCGGTCGACTCTTCGGTGCGCTGGTAGGCAAGAATGCTGCGCTGCGCCATCTCGCCGCCGCCCGCGGCCACGCCCATGCCGGCGCCGGCAAGGCCGCGGCTGTTGGTGGTGGCGCCGGCAACGATGGCGCCGGCGCCAAGCAGCGTGGCGATGATGGCCATGGTCTTGGCGCGCTCGAGCTGGTCGCGCAATTTCTGCTGATGGCCGCCGGCGATGTGGCCGGCCTCATGGGCGATGACGCCGATGATCTCGTTGGGCGTTTCTGCCTGCATCAGCGCGCCGGTGTTGATGAACAGCCGGCGCCCGGTAACGAAGGCGTTGAAGCTCTGATCGTTGACCAGAACGATATCGACACCGTCATTGGCAAGACCGGCCGCCTTGAAGATCGGCCGCGCATAGTCGCGCACCAGCGCCTCGATCTCGGCATCGCGCACGACCGGCACCGCCTGGGCGAAGGCCGTCACCGAGCCGGTGACAGCGATGGCGGCCGCAAGCAAAAGCGTCGTGAAGCCGCGCGCTGTCTTCCCGATGGAAGATTTGGACATCGTCGATTTGGGTCGGCTCAGCATGAGGTACACTGGTAAACGAGCGGGCGAACGATGAAAAGTCACGGCACCGAAACTAGGCGAACTTGTGATCCTCACATCAATCGGGCATTTGTGCGGCGCTGCCGCCGGTTCATGGCTTCGAGCGGCGGGCCGGACGGAGGTCAAATGGTAGTTTCGCTGTCGCGCCGCGGTGAAGTCGAGCCGTTTCACGCCATGGACATTCTGGCCGAAGCCAACCGGCTGAAGGCGACGGGCGTGCCTGTCGTCTCCATGGCCGTCGGCCAGCCATCCGATCCGGCGCCCGTGGGCGTGAGGGAAGCAGCCGCAAATGCGCTGAGGATCGGACGCATCGGCTATACCGACACGCTCGGTCTGGCGGATCTGCGCAAGGCGATCGCCACGCATTATGGCGACCATTACGGGATCGATGTCGCGCCGAACCGGATCGCCGTGACCACGGGATCGTCGGCCGCCTTCAATCTGGCATTCCTGGCGATGTTCGATCCCGGCGACCGCGTCGCCATCGCAGCACCCGGCTATCCGGCCTACCGCAACATCATGGCCGCGCTCGGTATCCAGATCGTCGAGATCGAGCTCGGCAGCGACGCCTATCTTCATGCCGAACATTTGAAATCGGCGCACCGGGAAAAACCGCTGAAGGGTGTGTTGTTCGCCAGCCCGGCCAATCCGACAGGTGCGGTCATTCCCGTCGACGAGTTGTCGGCACTGGTGAGGACAGCCGAAGAACTCGGCATCGCGGTGATATCGGACGAAATTTATCACCGGCTGGCCTATGCCGCGCCCGACACCACGGCGCTGGCCCATGGCTCAGGCGTGACGGTGATCAATTCCTTCTCGAAATATTATTGCATGACCGGATGGCGCATCGGCTGGATGGTGCTGCCGGAAGCTCTGGTGAGGCCGATCGAGCGCATCGCCCAGAGCCTCTACATCTCGCCGCCGGAACTGTCGCAGATCGCCGCGATCGAGGCCTTCAAGGCGACCCAAGAGCTGGAAGCGGTGAAGGCGCGCTATGCCTGGAACCGCGAGCTGTTGATGCGGCGCCTGCCGGAACTCGGATTTCCCTTGGCGGCGCCGATGGACGGCGCCTTCTACGCTTTCTGCGATGTCACCCGGCATACCAATGACAGCATGGCCTTTGCGCGCAAAATGCTGGCCGAAGCGCATGTGGCGGCGACGCCCGGTCGCGATTTCGATCCGCTGGCAGGACACCGCACGATGCGCTTTTCCTATGCCGGCAGCCATGACGACATGGTCGAGGCGATGGCGCGCATCGAGCGCTGGCTGAAATAGCGGGGACGAGCATGCCGGATCTTAAACAAGCGCTGGCCGACGTCGCCGCCGAGATGGCCGAGCGCTCCGATCGCGGCGAGGTCGCCACCTACATTCCGCAGCTCGGCAAGGTCGATCCGAACAAATTCGGCATTGCCGCCGTGACCAATGACGGCCGCGTGCTGGTCGCCGGCGACGCCGACCAGGCGTTTTCGATCCAGTCCATCTCCAAGGTGTTTACGCTTACGTTGGCGCTCGGCAATGTCGGCGACGCGCTGTGGCAGCGTGTCGGACGCGAGCCGTCGGGCAATCCGTTCAACTCGATCGTGCAACTCGAGCATGAGAACGGCATTCCGCGCAATCCGTTCATCAATGCCGGCGCCATCGTCGTCTCCGACATACTGCTTGCCGGCCACCAGCCGCGCGAGGCGATCGGCGAAATCCTGCGCTTCATCCAGTTCCTTGCCGATGACGAAACCATCATCATCGACCGCGAGGTCGCGGCTTCCGAACGCGCCACCGGCTATCGCAACTTCGCGCTTGCCAACTACATGAAATCCTTCGGCAATCTCAACCATGCACCCGAGCTGTCGCTGGGCGTGTACTTCCACCATTGCGCGATCGCCATGAGCTGCCGGCAATTGGCGCTGGCCGGCCGCTTCCTCGCCAATGGCGGCAGAAACCCGGCAACCGGGCACTCCGTGGTGTCTGCCGAGCGGGCGCGGCGCATCGGCGCCATGATGCTGACCTGCGGCCACTATGACGGCTCCGGCGATTTCGCCTTCCGTGTCGGCATTCCGGGAAAAAGCGGCGTCGGCGGGGGCATATTGGGGATCGTGCCGGGTGTGGCTTCAATCACCGTATGGTCGCCGGGCTTGAACGCCAACGGCAATTCCAAGCTGGGGTCGATCGCCTTGGAAAAACTGGCCAGGATGATGAACTGGTCGATTTTCGCCCCCTGACGCCTTCCATCATTCGCGCATGCAAAAATCCCGCGCCGTGGTTTGAACGGCGCGGGATTTTTGTCAGGAACCTATCTTAATCGGCTGAATAGCTTAGAAAAAGCCCTTCCGCTGCCACCAGCCGGCGCGCTTCGGCTTTTCCTCGGCCTTTGCCTCGTCGGCAACGCTGGAGGAAACCACCGGCACCGCGGAGGTATCCGCGGCCACGGCTTTGCGCCGTGACGGGCGAGCCTTGGCGGGCTCGTCGTCGACGGTCGTTTCCGTGGCGGCATCGGCCGCAGCGGGGGCGGCAGCTTCGACGGCAGCTTCCGGTGCAGCCTCGGCCGCCGTCTCATCGGCGACTTCCACCACAGCCTTCTTTGCCCTTGAAGCGCGCTTCTTCTTCGGCTTTTCGGCTGGAGCGTCGTCGTTCGCCGCGGCGGGAGCCGCTGCTTCTTCAACCGCTACGGCTGCTACGGGCTCGCTTGCGGCCGTTCCGACTTCAGCGGCCTCGGCCACCGAGGCGGTTTCGCCGGCTTCGGTCTCCGTGCCGTCTTCGCGACGATTGCGCTTGCCGCCGCGCTTGCCGCGACGGCGCTTCTTGCCCTGGGCGTCATCTGATGCTTCCACCGTTTCGACGGCGCCAACCTGGGCTTCGTCTTGCTGTGTTGCATCGTCATCGCCTGGTTCAGCGGCAAAGTCGTCGCTTGCCGCCGAAACCGAAGCACCTTCGGCGCCATGCTCGCGATCGCCATGTTCGCGTTCGCGATCCTTGCCGCCGCGCCGCCTGCGGCGCTTGCGACGCTTGCGGTCGCGGCCTTCGCCGTCCTCAGCCGATCTCGGCTGCTGCTGCTGCGATTGCGGCTGCGCCTGGCGCGGCTGCTCGGCCTGTACCACAACCTCGTCGTCTTCCTCCTCGATGACGATCTCGTCCTCGGGCTCTTCCGGCTCGACATAGGCCGGGAAGGTTCGGGCTTCGACAAAGCCTTCCGGCTTTTCGGCAATGGCGCCGCGGAAGATCGCGTAGTGCTGCACACCGACCGTATCATCGGCCTCGACGGTGATGGTCAGGCCAAAGCGGCTTTCGAGTTCCACCAGCGTGCCGCGCTTGTGGTTGAGCACATAGAGAGCGGTCGCCGCCGGAGTCCGCACCGTGATGTGGCTGCGCGAATCCTTGAGCAGGAATTCCTCGATCGCCCGCACCACCATCAGCGCCACCGACGAATCGGAGCGCACATGGCCGGTGCCGCCGCAATGAGGGCACGGCTTCATGGTTGATTCCAGCACGCTGGCGCGGATGCGCTGGCGCGACATCTCCATCAGACCGAAATGCGAGATGCGGCCGACCTGGATGCGGGCTCGGTCGTTCTTGAGGTGATCCTTCAGCCGCTTCTCGACGGAGCGGTTGTTGCGGTTCTCCTCCATGTCGATGAAGTCGATGACGATCAGGCCGGCGAGATCGCGCAGCCTTAATTGCCTGGCGACTTCTTCCGCCGCTTCAAGGTTGGTGTGGAGAGCGGTGTCCTCGATCGAGTGCTCCTTGGTGGAGCGGCCCGAATTGACGTCGATGGCGACCAGCGCCTCGGTCTGGTTGATGATGATATAGCCGCCGCTCTTCAGCGTCACCTGGGGCTGCAGCATGCGGTCGAGCTGCGCCTCGATCCCGTTGCGCACGAAGATCGGCGTCGTGTCGCGGAACGGCTGAACCACCTTGGCGTGGCTCGGCATCAGCATGCGCATGAAATCCTTGGCCTCGCGGTAGCCTTCCTCGCCGGAGACAAGAATCTCGTCAATATCCTTGTTGTAGAGGTCGCGCACCGAGCGCTTGATCAGGCTGCCTTCCTCATAGACGAGGGCAGGGGCGGTGGATTGCAGCGTCAGATTGCGGACGTTTTCCCAAAGCCGCATCAGATATTCGTAGTCGCGCTTGATTTCCGCCTTGGTGCGGCTTTCGCCGGCGGTGCGCAGGATGACGCCCATGCCCTGCGGCACTTCGAGATCGGCAACGACCTCCTTGAGGCGCTTGCGGTCGACCGCACTGGTGATCTTGCGCGAAATGCCGCCGCCGCGTGCGGTGTTGGGCATCAGCACCGAATAGCGGCCGGCAAGCGACAGATAGGTGGTGAGTGCAGCGCCCTTGTTGCCGCGCTCTTCCTTGACCACCTGCACCAGCAGGATCTGCCGGCGCTTGATGACTTCCTGAATCTTGTACTGGCGGCGCACCGGCTTGCGGCGGCTGCGCACCTCTTCCAGCGCATCCTCGGCGCCTACGGATTCGATCTCGTGGTCGTCCGGATGCGAGGACTGCACCTCTTCCAGCATGCCGCGATCATTGTCCTCGGAGGTGGCTTCGCCACTTGCCTCGCTGGACGACCTTTCGTCACCCGGCTCCGCCGCAGGGACAGCTTCGGAGATCACATCCGCTTCGACGCTTGCCGCGATCGATGTCGGGCCGCCTTCCGACGGTTCGGTCCCGGATGTCTCGGCGTCGGAGGCTTCGCTGTCGCCATGCCCGGCATGATCGTCATGCCCGGCGGTATTGGCCGCGGCATGCTCGGAAGCAGGCGCTTCGGAGACGGCATCGCTGCCGGCATCGCCATGTTCGCCGTTCTCATCATCGGCGCCGGCGTCGCGCTTGTGTTCGCCGCGCTCACGACCCTTGCCGCCGCGCCGGCGGCCGCGCCGGCCGCGATCGCGACTCTGGCGGTCGTCGCCGTCATTGTCCTCGTTCTCCTCGTCCTCCGCTTCCTGCGCTTCAGCGCGCAGCAAAGCCTGACGATCGGCGACCGGGATCTGGTAATAGTCGGGGTGAATTTCACTGAAGGCGAGGAAACCGTGACGGTTGCCGCCATATTCGACAAAGGCTGCCTGGAGGGAAGGTTCGACACGCGTTACGCGGGCGAGATAGATGTTTCCTTTGAGCTGCTTCTTGTCCTGAGATTCAAAGTCGAATTCTTCAATACGGTTACCGCGGATAACGACAACGCGTGTTTCCTCCGGGTGGGAGGCGTCTATCAGCATTTTGTTGGGCATTATTTCGTTTCCTCCCGGCAGCCGTCAGCCGCAGCTTGCGAGGCAAAGCCCGCTGCTGCGTGTCTGGGATGTGGGTGCCGGATGTCTGAATGTCCGCCGGACGCCGCTTGAGCGCCATGGCGGTGCCGCCCGCAGCCACAATGGCGCGGTTTGATGCGGACCTTTCCATGATTGCGCTTGAAGCCATCGTCACCAGCAGAACCTTTTGAACCAAAGCCCGGACGAACCGGACCAGCTTGTTTGCTCATACAGAGCCGGCACGGGAACAAACCCGGCCGTTTTCCTCACGCAGGCGATTCCCCCGCCACGGGCGCACACCTGCGAAATTCGTCGCGATCACCTGAAGCCTTTTCGCTGGAGCGAAAGGAGCCGCCTTTCATCTGACCTGTAGCAGGAAGCTGCGGGAGAAGCGGTTCCAGGATTGCAGTGATCCACCATCGCTTTTATGATTTGACGGGGTGGAAGGCAACCCCGATTTCGGATGCCGGCAAAAAGCAGTGCCGTAACGGAAGCACAGGCCTTAATCCTCAATGAAAAGGCTTGGTTAACCTTCTCTGGATACCAATCGTTAATCGAGTCTGCGGCCTGACCGGCATTTCGACCAACCACGCGGGCGCAAGCGCCAAACCGGGAGCGACTGCAAAGAAATGGGACTGGCGGGCATCACAGACAAGGGCCATGGCCGTGCAGGCCGTTTCCTGCGCGCTGCCGGTGTGCTGTTGCTGCTGGCGCTTTGCCTTGCTTTTGCGCCGGTTTCACGCGCCGCCGATGCGCCACTCGGCGCCACCGCCTACAAGATGGCCGGCGACGCAACCAAGATGCGCATCGTCATCGATTTCGACCGCGAGCCCGACATCAAATGGTTCCTGCTGCGCGCCCCCAACCGGCTGGTCGTGGACCTGCCGCGCACCCGATTCGCCATCGGCGCGAAGGACGCCAAGGCCCGCGGCCTGGTCAAGGCGGTGCGTTATGGCGATCAGGGCGAGGGATCGCGGCTGATCCTGACCGGCAAGGGGCCGTTCTCGGTCGACAAGCTCGAGGTGCTCAAGAACGAGGACGGCGCAGGCTATCGCATCGCCATCGACATGTCGGCAGCCTCCGACCGCGAGTTCGACGAAGCCCTTGCCAACCAGGCGCTGACCACCGGCTCGACCGTCTCCACCGACAAGGGCTCCAGGGTCGGCACAGGGCCGATCTCCAATCCCGGGCATCGCTTCACCATCGTCATCGATCCCGGCCATGGCGGCATCGACGGTGGCGCCGAAGGCCTCAACGGCACCATCGAGAAGAACGTGACGCTGGCCTTCGCCACCGAACTGCGCGACAAGCTCGCCGCCGTCGGCAACTACGACGTGTTCATGACGCGCCATACCGACGAGTTCCTGCGGCTCGATGACCGCGTGCGCATCGCCCGTCAGCACGAGGCCGACCTTTTGATCTCGATCCATGCCGACACGATCAGCGTCAAGGGTATCAGAGGCGCCACCGTCTATACCGTCTCCGACAAGGCATCCGACCCGGAAGCGCAGGCGCTTGCCGACCGCGAAAACCTCTCCGACCAGTTCGCCGGCATGGTGATCAAGGACGACAACAAGGAAGTCACCGACATACTGATCGACCTGATCCGCCGCGAGACGCATAATTTCTCGATGAGCTTTGCCCACACTCTGGTCGGCCAGTTGTCCACCAGCGTCGGCCTGATCAACAATCCGCAGCGCTCGGCCGGCTTCAAAGTGCTGAAAGCGCCCGATGTGCCGTCGGTGCTGGTCGAACTCGGCTATCTCTCCAACGCCAAGGATGAGGCGCAACTGCTCGACGCCGACTGGCGCGGCAAGGCGGCGCAGAGCATCACCAACGCAGTCGCCCTGTTTGCCTCCGCCAAGATGGGAACGGGAACCGGAGGCTGAGATGGTCGCCGCCGCCCACGACCGGAGGCAGCGTTGCACGGGGACAACACCAGGCGCTTTTATTTCCGGTGGGGGATGCCGAAACCGGGCACTGCCGTATTTTGCCCACATGGTGGCGACATGGGTTTTCCATCACGGATCGGGACAGTTGCGAAGGCTTGCGCGAAAGGCGGCTTCGTCTAGGAAATTCCCGGACCTCGGACTGGAGCGGGCATGATTCGTCTTATCGGCTATTTCTTTGGTATCGGCACGACGCTGGCGCTTATCGTCGCCGCGGGCGTGGCGATATACATCAGCCATCTATCGAAAGACCTGCCCGACTACGAGGTTCTGGCCAAGTACGAGCCGCCGGTGACGACCCGCATCCATGCTTCCGACGGCTCGCTGATGGCCGAATATGCGCGCGAACGGCGGCTCTATCTGCCGATCCAGGCGGTTCCGGACCGGGTCAAGGCGGCGTTCCTGTCGGCCGAGGACAAGAATTTCTACAACCATCCCGGCATCGACATCACCGGGCTTGGCCGCGCCATCTACGTCAACCTGCAGAATCTGGGTTCGGGCAGGCGCCAGGTCGGCGCCTCGACCATCACCCAGCAGGTGGCGAAGAACTTCCTCTTGTCCTCGGACCAGACCTACGAGCGCAAGATCAAGGAGATGATCCTGGCCTTCCGCATCGAGCAGGCTTATTCGAAGGACCGCATCCTTGAGCTCTATCTCAACGAAATCTTCTTCGGTTTCGGCGCCTATGGCGTTGCGGGCGCGGCACTGACCTATTTCGACAAGTCGGTCAACGAACTCACGGTCGCGGAAGCCGCTTATCTGGCGTCGCTGCCGAAGGGGCCCAACAACTACCATCCCTTCAAGCATGCCGACCGCGCCATCGAGCGCCGCAACTGGGTCATCGACCAGATGGTCGAGAACGGGTACGTGACGCGCGAGGAAGGCGACAAGGCCAAGGCCGAGCCGCTCGGCGTGACGCCGCGTCGCAATGGCTCCTATCTGTTTGCGGGTGAATATTTCACCGAGGAAGTGCGCCGCCAGATCATCTCGCGCTATGGCGAGAACGCGCTCTATGAGGGCGGCCTTTCGGTGCGCACGACGCTCGATCCGAAGATCCAGCTCATCGCCCGCAAGTCTATGCAGAACGGCTTGCTCAAATACGACACGCTGCGCGGCTATCGCGGACCGGTGACGCATATCGATGCTTCCGGCGACTGGGGCGTGGCGCTGGGCAACGTCAAGGGGCTGGAAGACGTGCCGGAATGGTCGCTTGCCGTCGTGCTCGACAGCTCGGCGACCGGCCTTTCCATCGGCCTGCAGCCGACGCGGCAGATTTCGGGCGATATCGTCAAGGAACGCGTCGAAGGCGCCGTCAGCAAGGAAGACATGAGCTTTGCCATGCGCCATGTGGTCGATGGCAAGACGGTCAAGGCCAAGTCTCCGGCCGATGTACTGCAGCCCGGCGACGTCATCTTCGTGCAGAAGAACGAAGGGTCGGAAGGCGCCTACACGTTGCGCCAGGTGCCGGAAGTGGAGGGCGGCCTGATCGCCATGGATCCACATACCGGCCGCGTGCTGGCCATGGTCGGCGGCTTCTCCTATGCGCAGTCGGAGTTCAACCGCGCCACGCAGGCGATGCGCCAGCCGGGATCGTCCTTCAAGCCGATCGTCTATTCGGCCGCGCTCGACAATGGCTATACGCCGGCCTCTGTGATCATGGACGGACCGATCACCATCCAGAGCGGCACCACGACCTGGACGCCGAAGAACTATGACGGCACGGTGGCCGGTCCCGCGACCTTGCGCTCCGGCATCGAAAAGTCGCGCAATTTGATGACGGTGCGGCTCGCCAACGACATGGGCATGAAGCTGGTGGTGGAATATGCCGAGAGGTTCGGCGTCTACGACCATCTGGCGCCGTATCTGCCTATGGCGCTGGGCTCCGGCGAGACGACGGTGATGCGCATGGTGTCGGCCTATTCGATCATGGCCAATGGCGGCAAGTCGATCAAACCCTCGCTCATCGACCGCATCCAGGACCGCTACGGCAAGACCGTGTTCAAGCAGGACGAGCGCGGCTGCGAAGGCTGCAATGCGCCCGAATGGAACAACCAGCCCGAACCGGAACTGGTCGACAATTCCGAGCAGGTGCTCGATCCGATGACCGCCTACCAGATCACCTCGATGATGGAAGGCGTGGTCCAGCGCGGCACCGGCGCCACCATCGCCGAGCTTGGCCGCCACATCGCCGGCAAGACCGGAACGACCAATGACGAGAAAGACGCCTGGTTCATCGGCTATACGCCGAACCTCGTCGTCGGCCTCTACATGGGTTACGACACGCCGCGCGGTCTCGGCCATGGCGCCACCGGCGGTGGTCTGGCGGCGCCTATCTTCAAGGACTTCATGCGCGTTGCGCTGGACGGCACGCCCAATGTCGACTTCAAGGTGCCGGAAGGCATGAACCTGATCGCGATCAACCGCAAGACCGGCATGCGTGCCGCGTCGGACGATCCCGGCACCATCATCGAAGCCTTCAAGCCCGGCACCGGCCCGGCCGACAGCTATTGGGTGATCGGCATGGGCGCCGACGGGTCCAACGGCGCCGGCGGACCGCTATCGCCGCAGGCTACGGAAGCCATCCAGGCACCCGGCGGCGGGCTTTACTGACGACCTGATTTCTTAAGCTGAATGGGCTGGCTTGTTGAGCCGGCCCATTTCGCTTTACAGGCAGCAATGCCGTGCCTATGTATCGCGCCGACCCAAGCGCCACTTCGAAAACAGGACAGAACAACCAGCCATGCGCGCGGAAACGCAGAATATTGTCGACGAGATCAGGCAGGCGATCACCCTGCTGAGGAGGCATCTTTGACTGGGATCAGGCCATAAAACGGCTTGAATACCTGAACGTGCGCGCCGAGGATTCCAGCCTCTGGAATGATCCGCTGGAAGCGCAGAAGCTGATGCGCGAGCGCCAGGGCCTCGAAGACGGGATCGCCGGCGTCAAAAGCCTGACTCAGGCGCTGGAAGACAATATCGGCCTGATCGAACTGGGTGAGGAAGAGGGCGACCAGAGCGTGATCGCCGAGGCGGAAGCAGCCCTCCGCTCGATGCAGGGCGAGGCCAAGGCCCGCCAGGTCGAGACGCTGCTGTCGGGCGAGGCCGACGCCAACGACACCTATCTCGAAGTCCATGCCGGCGCCGGCGGCACCGAGAGCCAGGACTGGGCCTCGATGCTTCTGCGCATGTACACGCGCTGGGCCGAGCGTCGCCGTTTCAAGGTCGAAGTGCTGGAAGTCCATGACGGCGAAGAGGCCGGCATCAAGTCCGCCACGCTCCTGATCAAGGGCCACAATGCCTATGGCTGGCTGAAGACCGAGTCGGGCGTTCATCGCCTGGTCCGCATTTCACCCTATGACAGCAATGCGCGCCGCCACACGTCCTTCTCCAGCGTCTGGGTCTACCCGGTCGTCGATGACAGGATCGAGATCGACGTCTCGGAATCGGATGTACGCATCGACACCTACCGCTCATCCGGTTCGGGCGGCCAGCACGTCAACACCACGGACTCGGCGGTTCGCATCACCCATATCGCCACCGGCATCGCGGTTGCCTGCCAGGCCGAACGCTCGCAGCACAAGAACAAGGCGAAGGCCTGGGAAATGCTGCGCTCGCGCCTTTACGAGGAAGAGCTGAAGAAGCGCGAAGCGGTGGCCAATGCCACAGAAGCGTCGAAGAGCGACATCGGCTGGGGTCACCAGATCCGTTCCTATGTGCTGCAGCCCTACCAGTTGGTGAAGGACCTGCGCACCGGCGTCGAGAGCACCAGCCCGTCGAGCGTGCTCGACGGCGACCTCGACGACTTCATGGAAGCTTCGTTGTCGCAGCGCATCGAGGGCGGTGCCGGTGAAGCCGTGGCCGACCTCGACTAGGATATGTCCATATTCAGGTGAGGCCGGCCTGCGAATGGCTGATTCCTGCGCTTCCGCCACTTTCGACTCGGCTGACTTGAATAAGAACATCCCTGGGCGGGGGAGCGAAGGAGGAACCATGACTCGCAGGCTCACCGGCAAATGCTTTTGCGGCGCGGTCCAGTATGAAGTGGCGGACGAGTTCGTCTATGCCGCCAACTGCCATTGTTCGAACTGCCGGCGCACCACAGGTTCCGCCTTCAAGCCCTTCGCCGGCATCGAGCGCGAGAAACTTGCCCTTGCCGAAGGGCATCACGGGCTCATCCATTTCGGCGATGACAGCGGCCACGATGCGCATTGCAGCCGCTGCGGCTCGTTGCTGTATTCGCTGGTCCGCGACGGCGCCTATGTCCATGTCGCCATGGGCACGCTGGTCGACGATCCGACGATCCGGCCGACCGCGCACATCTTCGTCGGCTCCAAAGCGCCATGGTTCACCATCGCCGACGACTTGCCGCAATATGAAGGGCATGTGATCGCCGGTCCAGGCGACGTATAGGCTGGAACCACATACGGCCAATCCCGTTGTTTCGTTGCCCGTCTGCCGGGATTTGAGCCTGGCCTTGGATCTCGTCAGCGGTTGCAGATAGCGGCGTAGATGTGCGGCCTCGCGCAGCAACTTCTTGCGCCGGCCAAGGAATCAGCCCAGCATCCGAGGGCTGGAAGAGAAAAAGCATTTATGGCCGGACGCGGCATATCTGCGACCTGACGATCCGGCCACTGGGAAGACACGTTCCGGGAACGGGCAAGCGAAACGCTTGATGCTCGTTTGAAAGGAACGCTTCCATGTCTGCTGCCACTCTCCGATCGGCCAGAGCCGTTCAACCGGCTGGCCGACTCCTGTTTTCAATGTTCGTGACCCCGATCTTTGCCATCGCGATGCTTGCGATGGCGGTGCTGACCGCACCCGCCTTCGCCCATGACGCCAAGCCCACGGCGGCGAAGCCGCAAGGCTGGAGTTATCCCTTCGCCTGCTGTGCAAACTACGACTGCCGCACCACCCATACCGGCGAGGTGCTGGAAAAGCCGGAGGGCTATGTCATCGCCGGAACGGGGGAGGTCGTTCCGATGAGCGACAAGCGGGTCAAGGACTCACCCGACGGCGATTTCCACTGGTGCGCGCACCAGGCCGGCCTCGACGCAGGCAAGACGATCTGCCTGTTCGTGCCACCGCGTTCCTACTGAGTTCTGTTGGCGGTTCTCATCGGACCTTGGTGCTGAAGGCGCTTGCGTCAGACGGCAGCAGCGAGTGCTGAGGCGAAGTCGCGATACGGCCGCAGTGGGCGACCCAGAAGTGCCGTCAGGCGCTCGACGTCGCCGGTCTCGGGCAGCATCCCGTCGGTAAAGAAACGCTCGCCATCAGGCGCATGTCGTAGGCCATCCAGGCGGGCAGGAACTGCTTGAGATTTTGCTCAAAACCCTCCGTATTGTCGCCGCTGTAGCTGATCGGACGGGCGAGTACGTCTGACCAGATTGCGGCAATGTTCGTCCCGGTCAGTGTCTGCGGACCGACGAGGTTGATCCTCTCGAACGCAAGCGGCTCCTTGGACTGTTCGCGACGCAGCAGCTCAAGGGCGGCGATCTCGGCGATATCGCGGGCGTCGATCATGGCGAGACCCTTGGGGCCGATCGGCATTGGGTAGGTGCCGTAGCCGGTGATGACGTCTTCGACCGTCAGATCGTTCTGGATGAAGTAGGCCGGGCGCAAGACCGTAGCTTTGAAGTCCATCTGCTCGATCATTCGCTCGACGCCGAACTTGCCCGCGAAATGCGGCACGTTCACATAGACGTCAGCGTGGATCACCGAGAGATAGACGATCCGCTCGATGCCGGCCGATCGGGCGACGTTCAAGGCGATCAAAGCCTGGGTGAATTCGTCCGGCACCACGGCGTTCAAGAGAAACAGCGTGGAAACGCCAGACATGGCTTTGCGCAGCGAATCGACATCGAGAAAGTCGCCTTGCGCGACGGATACGCCTGCCGGAAAACTGGCTTTCGACGGATCGCGCACGAGAGCACGCACATCGGCGCCGCGCTTGGCGAGCTGTTCGACGACTTGGCGGCCGATATTGCCTGTGGCGCCGGTAACGAGAATGGTCATGGATTTTCTCCTGTTGGGTTGCTTGACAGCCCCAATATGTGTGGCTCACAAAGAGCCCAGTAGACGGCAATTTTAGACACGTCGTCTCACTGGTGGGACAGTCATGGATCTTTTAGCCCTTGCCGATTTTAACCTCGTGGCTCGCCATGGCGGCTTCGGCAAAGCGGCAAGGTCCACCGGCCGGCCCAAGGCAACGTTGTCCCGGCGCGTTGGCGAATTGGAAAGCAGTCTCGATCTGCGTCTGTTCGAACGGGGTGCGCGTAACCTGAAGCTGACCGAAGAAGGACGGGCGCTCTTCGAGCGGACGGGGGCGTTGCTTGCCGAGCTGGACGAGACGGCATCGGCGATTGCCTCGGGCGGTCAGAGACCCAAGGGCAGATTGCGGATCAGCGCGCCTTTGCATTTTTCGCAGACTGCAATGGGGAGGGTCGCTGCGGGATTTGCCCTGAGGTATCCTGAGGTGAGGCTTGAAGTGACCACCGAAGACCGGCATGTCGACATGATCGAGGAAGGCTACGATCTGGTAATCCGGGTCAATCCGGATCCCGATGAAAGCCTGGTCGGACGGGCGTTTCTCCGCGACCGCCTGGTCGTTGTCGCGAGCCCGGACCTTCCTCGCCCGGCCGATGGGCTCGCCGCTCCTGGCGTTGCGCGCGGGACAGGCGAGCGGCAAACATGGCAGGTGAAGACACCAGGTGGCTGGGCAACACTTAGAATCGAGCCGGTCCTCGCCTTGTCGACGCTCATCATGGTCCGCGATGCGGTGCGAGCCGGCGTCGGCGCAGGACGGCTTCCCATTTCGTTGGTGGCCCACGACCTGGCTGACGGCACACTGGTGAATTGGGGGGATATCGACGGCCCCGAAATTTCTCTATGGACGCTCTACCCCTCGCGGCGGCTGCTCAGCGCGCGCGTGTCGGCGTTCCTGGATTTTCTGAAACAGGCTTTCCCAAACGGGACGCCGGACGAACTGGCCGCCTATATCGGCAGGTGACGACAATTGGGAGGTGACGACGGGCCCGCTTTAGCCAGAGCGCCGGTCGGCTCGGTCGACCGGAGCCTGCTGACAGACAGTTGTCAGGAGCCTTCCTTTATGGTGCCTTGCCGCATGGGTGGCGGGCAACGGAGAGGAAGGCTTTTCATGACCATCAAGGCCAGCTGTCATTGCAAGGCGACGACGTTCGAGGTTTCGGAGGCGCCCGAGACGGTAACACAATGCACCTGCTCGTTCTGCTCCAAGCGCGGTTCGCTGTGGGCTTACTACGTTCCGTCGCAATTCAAGCTCACCAGCTCGCCGGAAAACGTTTCCTTCTATCAATGGGGATCGAAGACCGTCAAACACGGGTTTTGCGCCATTTGCGGCTGCGGCACCTTCACCGAAACGCCGGACTGGTCGACCGGCAAACCGGACTTCGACAATCCCAAGATATCAGTCAATTCGCGGCTGTTCGATGATTTCGACCTCGACAAGGTCGAAGTGGTCGTCATTGACGGCAAGAACCTCTGGTAGGCCAGCGCCAACCGCCGAAGCGGAAGAGTGGCGCGAGCGGGGAAAAGCCGCTTTCGCCGCTCGGTTTTTCGCCGCATTTCATGTTACAAGACCGGAGAAGGGCTTATATGCGCGAGCCGCAAAGGCCGCGATTTGGAGAGGGACGATCCTTATGAAAAAGACTGTGCTCGTCGCCGTTGCGACGGCTGTGCTGGTGAGTGCCTGCACCACGACCGATCCGTACACCGGCGAGCAGAAGGTTTCGAACACCGCAGCCGGCGCCGGCCTTGGTGCCCTGGCGGGTGCGGGCCTCGGCCTGCTTGCCGGCGGCAATGACCGCCGCAACGCGCTGATCGGCGCCGGTATCGGCGCGCTGGCCGGCGGCGCCATCGGCGCGACCATGGACCAGAACGAGGCTGAACTGCGCCGCCAACTCGAAGGCACCGGCGTCAGCGTCACCCGCACCGGCGACCAGATCATCCTCAACATGCCGTCCGACATTACTTTCAACGTCGACCAGGATGCGGTGAAGCCCGGCTTCTACCAGGTGCTGAACTCGGTTGCGCTGGTGCTGAAGAAGTTCAAGCAGACCACGGTCGACGTGTTCGGCCATACCGATTCGACCGGTGGCGACGAACACAATTTCGATCTGTCGCAGCGCCGTGCATTGGCGGTCGCCAACTATCTCTCGGGCCAAGGTGTCGATTCGCGCCGCTTCGCCGTCACCGGTTTCGGCAAGACCCGTCCGATCGCGTCCAATGGAACGGCGGCCGGCCGTGCGCAGAACCGGCGCGTCGAGATCCAGCTTTCGCCGCTGACCTGAATTGTTCGGCATCGAAATGCGAAGGCGGCCCCCGCAAGGGGCCGCTTTCTTTTTGGGCTCCTGTGGTCCGCCAAAAGGTCTAATGCATTAGAGATTTCTAATAATCCCTTTCCGGAGACCTTTGAAGAGATTAGCATTGGCGCGGTTCCAGAGGGGATGGGGCGATACAAACGGCCGCGCAGTCACTTAGTCGGCCCCGGTCCTGCACGGCCAGATAAGGAAATCTGGGAGGAATGCATGACAAGAACAGCTCGTCTTGGGCGCTGCGGCGTCCTCATTTTGACAGGTCTGGCCTCAGCTTGGTGCGCAGCCGCCACGGCTCGAGCCGAGGACGCCAACAAAGCCGACATCGAAGCTTTGAAGAAATCGCTCGCCAAATATGAGGACTACACGGTCGCCGTCCGCGACCTTTATCTGTCGACTGTCGGGTGTGTCTATTACAGCGGGGACAGGATCGAGGGCGCAATGGACTATCCGAAGGGCGCTATGGGCATCCATTTCGTCAACGTCCCGAGTGTCGGTCAGAAACTCGATCCGATGCGCCCCAATGTGCTGATCTACGAGCCGACCAAGAAAGGCTTGAGATTGGTTGGCGTGGAATGGCTGGTGCCCCTGACGCCAGACACCAAGGAACCTCCAAAACTATTTGGCCAGACCTTCATGGGACCGATGGAAGGGCACTATCCGCTCATTCCGAGGGAGTTCGTCCACTACGACCTTCATGCTTGGCTGTTCAGAGACAATCCGAACGGCATGTTCAGTCCGACCAACCCGAACGTGAAATGCAGCAAGGCAGAGTTTCCGATGCTGGAAAAACCGACCAAGATGATGCCCGGCCCGATGTGACGGACGGGCCAGGATAGGAGCGTACCAAGAGTGCAAGCCGGGTGATCGGCTTGCCTTGCGAATACCAAACCGGAAATCAGACCTTGGCGACGATCTTCATGAAGGCCGGCATGTCGTCGCCGAAGCCGACGGTGCCGTCATTGTCTTCACCGCGGTTGTTGCCGCGGGCAGGGCGGCTGTTGCTGGCGCGCTGCGGCCTTGTGTCGCCGCGTTCCGGGGCGCGGTTCTCGTTGTTGCGATCGGAGACCTTGCGGTCGCTGTTTTCGGAGCGGATCGCTTCCTTGCGCTGATGCCGTTCGCCGATGTCGGCGACCGCGGCCTCGGCTACCACCGGCTGTTCCTCGCGCGCGGCATCTGCCGCCGGCGCGTCGTCACTGCGCTTGGCATGGCGTTCGCGCGGCTTGCGCTCGCCACCGTCCTTGCGATCATGGGGCTTGCGGTCCTCGTCCTTGCGGCCGGCGCGGCGCGGAGCGCCACGGCCACGGCGGGGCGCTTCGTCCTCGCCGCCTTCGCTGGCGACCACGGTCGACAGGTCGCCGTCATGCCACTCGATCTTGTTGCCGATCAGCCGCTCGATGGCGTCGATGTATTTGGTGTCGGACTTGGTGGCGATGGTGAAGGATTTGCCCGAGCGTCCGGCGCGGCCGGTGCGGCCGATGCGGTGGACATAGTCTTCGGCGTGGATCGGCACGTCGTAGTTGAAGACGTGGCTGACGTCGGGAATGTCGAGGCCGCGCGCGGCGACGTCGGACGCCACGAGATAGCGCAATTTGCCATCGCGGAAATTGGCCAGCATCTGCATGCGGGCGCGCTGGTCCATGTCGCCATGCAGGGCGCCAGCGTCGAAGTCATACTTCAACAGCGAGCGGAACAGCTCCGCTACCTCGACCTTGCGGTTGCAGAAAATGATAGCGTTCTTCAGCTCGGCGTCTTCGGCCTTTATCAGATTGCGTAGCGTCTCGCGCTTGTCCCACGGCTTGGAGCCGGACTTGACCAGGCGCTGGATGATGTTGGTGGCAGCGGATGCCGCCTTGGACACCTCGACGCGCACCGGCGCATGCAGGAATTTCTCGGTGAGCTTGGTGATCTCCGGCGGCATGGTCGCTGAGAAGAACAGCGTCTGCCTGGTGAACGGGATCATCTCGCAGATGCGCTCGATGTCGGGGATGAAGCCCATGTCCAGCATGCGGTCGGCCTCGTCGATGACGAGGATCTCGACGCCGTTGAGCAACAGCTTGCCGCGCTCGCGGTGATCGAGCAGACGGCCGGGCGTGGCGATCAGCACGTCGGCGCCGCGCTCCAGCTTCTTGTCCTGCTCGTCGAAGGAGACGCCGCCGATCAGCAGCGCGATGTTGAGCTTGTGGTTCTTGCCGTATCTGATGAAATTCTCTTCGACCTGCGCGGCGAGCTCGCGCGTCGGCTCGAGGATCAGCGTGCGCGGCATGCGGGCACGGGCCCTGCCTTTTTCGAGGCGGGTCAGCATCGGCAGCACGAAGGAAGCCGTCTTGCCGGTGCCGGTCTGTGCTATGCCCAGAATATCCTTGCCGAGCAAGGCATGCGGGATGGCGCCAGCCTGGATCGGCGTCGGCACGGTGTAGCCCGCATCGGTGACTGCGGAAAGGACCTTGGGCGACAGGCCGAGGTCTGAAAAGGTCAACGCTTCTAGAGCGGTCGTGGTGTCTGAGGACAAGAGTTGCTGTCTTTGGCTGGTTCGGGGAAGCGCAACGGCATCCGTCGCGGCAAGCACAGCGTGCCTGCAAGATTGGTATTGCGATTAGGCGCAAGCCCGCGATTTGTCAACAGAAACGGGCGGGATTGGCACGATTGTGAAAACGTAAGCTTAATCGCGATGCTTAATTAGGTAGTCACTCTTTGCGCCGGCTCAATAGCGAAACTGCTCGGCGAGAATGCGTTCGTTCCACGAATGGTTGGGATCAAACAGCAGCGTTGCCGTCGCAGTCGGCGATTCGCGGACCGTTACGGAAGCCACCGCCTTGACCTCGGTGTGGTCGGCGGCGGTGTTCACCGGGCGCTTTTCCGACTCCAGAATATCGAAGCGTACGGTCGCCTTGTTTGACAACAAGGCACCCCGCCAACGGCGCGGCCGGAACGGGCTGACCGGGGTCAGCGCGAGCAACGGCGCATCCAGCGGCAGGATCGGCCCGTGCGCCGAAAGATTGTACGCGGTGGAGCCGGCCGGCGTCGCGATCATCACGCCGTCGCAGTTCAGTTCCTCGATTCGTACCTGCTCATCGACGGTGATGCGGATCTTTGCCGTCTGGTAGGACTGACGCCACAGCGCCACCTCGTTGATGGCGAGTGCCGAAACCGTCTCGCCCTCATGCGTCAACGCCAGCATTTCCAGCGGGCGGATCGTTTCGGCGACCGCGGCCGCGATGCGCTCGGTGAGGCCCCCGACGCGGTACTCGTTCATCAGGAAGCCGATGGTGCCACGGTTCATGCCGTAGACCTTCTTTCCCGTGCTCATGGTGTCGCGCAAGGTCTGCAGCAGGAAGCCGTCGCCACCCAGCGCCACCACCACCTGGGCGTCGTCGAAGGATGCCTGGCCATAGCGGGCCGACAGGCTCTCCATCGCCGCCCTGGCATCGGCAGTGTCGGAGGAGACGAAGGCGAGATTGGCTTTGCTCATGACATTCCGATGGCGGTCGGCCGATGGCGGTCGGCGGCGGTTGCGTGGGTAGCATGGGCAAGCGCATCTGCAAAGGGAGGCATCGTCCGGCGCAGTTGCGACCGCGGCGAAACGAAATCGGCGGCTCGCGCTTCATGTCGCCGGAACGGCGAATGTGATGGTTAAGAGCGAGCTTAAACACTCGTAAAGCCTGATCGATCATGTTAGCCGACAGAGGATGGGTGGCTGGGGGGCTAGCCAGTCGAGACCTGTCTATTGCCGGTGACACGCCTGATTATCGTCTTCCTTGTGATGGGAAGTTTCGCCCTTCTCTTTGCGGAGCTTGTGCGGCAGTCCGAAGACATGAGCTCCAGGCCGATGGCCTCACGCTGCGGCGGCGCCGGCGTGCCATGCCCCCAAAACGCGTTGTAGGCTGAAGCCAATCTGCCAACGACGATCCGTCGCCTACTGCGCGACAATCCTCAGGTTGGCGCTGCCTTAGAATGTGTAGGCGAGATAGGTCGGATCGCCGGTCTGGTAGAATTCTCTGCGGACATCCTGCAGGATCTCGGCCAGATAGACCGGCCCGTCCTTGATCCGCGTGCTGATGCCGCCATAGAATCGGTCGAGAAGGCCGCTGCCGCACGGTCGGTCAGTGGCCACATGCCGCCGATGAAGCCGGAAGCGCCGCCCGCCAGCACCGCCGGACCCCAGCCCTGCACGAAGCCGCCGAGCATCTGCGAACGGCCGGTGTCGCAGGCGTTGAAAAAGTAGAACGGATTGCCCTTGCCATGCGCGGCCGCGACCAGCGCGGCCCATGTATCGGGGTCGAGCGACTGGTCGACGAGATCGATGGCAAAGACCGGCCGGCCGCTGTTCGGCTGGTTGACCTCGCCATGACCGGAGAAATGAATGAAACCGGTCGAGACTTCGCCGACCAGTTTTTCGAAGGAGATGAAATCGCCATCGAAGCGGCGGTAGCCGGCGAGCTTGCTCAGCGCCGCGATCTCGTCCTGTTGGAAGCGCAGCGACTGCTTGTCGACATAGGAGGGCGCGACAGCCGCGACGCCGGTGAAGGTCATGCGGTCGAGCGGGTTGTCGACCTGTGAGGCACTGCTGCGCGGAGCCCAGCGTGCCAGCCGGTAGCCCATGCCGAGAAAACCGTCGGCTATAGCGCCGTCGACGCTGCGCGGACGGATCAATTCCCAGGGCAGTGTCGGGCTGTTCGAGGTGATCTGGATCGAATGCAGCTCGCCTTTGCCGCGCAGCGACCAGAACACGTCCTTGAACGCTTTCGGCACATAGTCGCGGTAGAGCGCATCGCCAAAACCTTCGGCGGCCAGCGTGACAAAGCGCTTTTGCGCGCCCGGATCGCTGCTTGCGGCAGGCTGCTGCAGCGAAACCGCGCCGCGCAAGCTCAGGCCGAGCTGCAGCAGGCGGCGGTATTCGGAGTCCAGCCACGCCGCCATCTCAGGTGGCGTCGAGAACGTATCGGTCACCGGACCGGCCAGATGCGGCGAATGGATGATGATCTGCCCCGAACCCAGCCCGCTCGGATCGTCATAGAGGATGGTCACGTCGAGATCGGGAACGTCATCGCCGCCCGCGCCACCAAGCGTGACATCGCCTGTCACCGCCGGTTGCGGCGGTGTAGCGGCCAGCATCAGCATGGCAGGTGCTGCGGAGCGTTCGGCTGTGGCGCTCGGAGCGGCTGCATCGACAGGCGCTGTGCGACGGATGACAACGGACCGCGACGCCGATCCGAGGAACCTCCCGGCGCTGTAGATGCGTGCGATGAACTGGGACGGCTTGCTTTCCTTGGCGATCGGCCGCGCCTTGACGCCGAAGCGGACGAAGTCGCTGTCGCCCTGGCGGTAGAGCGTCGTCCGCCGGCTCCATTTGCCGCCGTCGGTGAGATCGAAGCCGGAGGCGAACAGATCGATGTCGATCGGCCATTGCTCGGCTCCTGCCGGCATCGCCATGGCCAGGGCGCCATCTTCCGTCACCGACGAGCCCGGCGCTGCCTTCACCTTCACTTCGGGCGTGAATTGCTCTTCGGTAAGGGCGATCGAAACGGTCACCGTCTCGCCGGCGACAATCTCATCCGGCGCATCGATGGTTGGATGGCGCACCACCTCGACAGCGCCCGTCTCGGGTTGTGGAAGGGCGCCGCCGGAAGGAGGGCTTTGCGCCTGGTCGATGGGCGGCGGCGCTGGTTTCGGTGGCGCCTGCGCCTCCGGCGGACTTTCGGCGCCGGTCGCGGGTGGCGGGGCCGATGTCATGCCGTCCTCAGGGGGGATCCCTGCCTTATCGGGGGGCGGTTCGGCGCCGGTGGCTCCGCCATCCTGCGGATAGGTCCCGCCGAGATTGTTCTGGGCAGCGGCCGCAGCTGCGTCTTCAAGACGTTGCTTTTCCTCTTCGTATCGTTGCCGAGCCTGCTCTTCCTGCAATTGGCGCTGCTGTTCCTGGCGTTTGTATTCCTCGTAGAGCGCCGCCTCCTTGGCGCTGTCGCCCATCGCGGCATCGGGACTGCCGGAGCCCGGTGCAACGTCCATGGGGTAGGGCTCCTGACCGCTGTCATCGGCGTGGTCGCTGCCGTCAGGCTCCCAACCCCCACTCCCGGAGATGTAGCCGCCGCTCGCCATCGCCGGCGGTGCCGGTTCCGGCACAAGCGGCAGCGCCGGTGCCGCGCCGGCCACCTGGTCCGGCGTCAGCACAAAGGCAGCGTCTGCCGAGCGGCCATATGCCATCCATGGCCACTGGGCGCCTGACGTTTTGTCGATAGTGGTTTGCCTGACCGAGGCGAGGATGATGGCTATGTCCGCGCCGCGCTTGACCAGCGCAGCGGTGAGCGCATCGGCAAATACGGTGACGGGGCGGGCTTCGTCCAGTGCAACGGTTCCGGGTTTGGCCGACAGGGCGACGATGGCGTGGGTGAGGGGATCGACCGCCGCCAGACCCTGCATCACGCCGGAAGTAGGGTTGTGGCCATCGCCGGGAATGTCGAGCAGAACCACCTTCAATGTCGGGGTTGCCTCGAGCGCCTGCATGAACAGATCGAGGGGCAATGCCATCTGGTCGACCGTTTCCTTTGAATCGATCCGGGTGCCGCGCGTCAGTAAATAGTTCCTGCCGTTGGCCTGCGCGGTGTGGCCGACATAGTAGAAGATGCCGACGGAGTCCGGATTGGCCAGGGATTGGGCGAAATCATGCATGGCGCGCGCGACATCGGCGCGGTCGCCATCCGACACCTGCCGGACGGTGAAGCCAAGCGATCGTAGTGTCGCTGCAACGAGTTCGGCACTGAGGTCGGCGTTGGCGATTGCCGGTGAGCCCTCAGAGGCCGGATTGGCAACAACCAGCGCTATCCGCTCTTCGCCGCGCGCAGCGGAGAAGAGCGCCATGGTCATCAGCAGCACGACCGCCAGAAAAAGGCGCATGACCGTGATCCAAGCCCTGCAGGCTGCGGCGCTCACGCCACGGCTTGCCCCAATTCATCAATGGCCCAACCTTGACCATATCATGTCGGCTTCGCCGGCGCACTGCCGGTGCCGATGATGCAGTTGTGTCCCTAAAAGATATTGACTGTATGTTTAGTAATTAATACCGTTGCCCGAGATACCGAGTTGGTCAGCCGGCATTCGCCGGTGAATGATCACCAGGACGAAGGGAACTTAGGGACTCGAGGCGCAATCCCGCCGGTCCCAACAATGGGAGACACAAGCATGCAGTTGAAATCGACCGCCACGGCGCTCGGCCTGTCGCTGCTGGCGATGACCGGCATTGCCCACGCCGAAGGCGAACTCCAGATCTACAATTGGGGCAACTATACCAGCCCGGACCTGATCAAGAAGTTCGAGGAGACCTACAAGGTCAAGGTTACCGTCACCGACTACGACTCCAACGATACGGCTCTGGCCAAGGTCCGCCAGGGCGCTTCCGGCTATGACATCGTCGTTCCATCGGCCAGCGTGATGCCGATCTGGATCAGCGAAGGCCTGCTCTTGGAAACCGATCCCAACAAGATGGAGAACTTTAGAAACGTCGATCCGAGATGGGTCGACGTGCCGTTCGATCCCGGCCGCAAATACTCCGTGCCGTGGCAATGGGGCACGACCGGAATCTCGGTCAACAAATCGATCTATGCGGGCGATCCGAACACCTCGGCGATTTTCCTCGATCCGCCGCCGAAACTCGTCGGCAAGATCAATGTCGTGCCCGAAATGGGGGACATCATGTTCCTCGCCATTGCCTATGAGGGCGGTAAGTACTGCACCGACGACAAGGTGCTCTTGAAGAAGGTGCATGACAAGCTCATCGAGGCGAAAGCGAAATGGCTGTCGCTCGACTATGCGGCCGTCGACGGTCTCGGCAGGGGCGACATTGCCGCCGGCGTCAACTGGAACGGCATATCGCTGCGCGAGCGGCTGGAGAACGACAGATCGTCTACGGCTATCCCAAGGAGGGCTTTCCAATCTGGATGGACAATGTCGCGGTGCTCAAGGATGCCAAGAACGTCGAGAACGCCAAGCTCTTCCAGAATTTCATCATGGACCCCAGGAATGCAGCGATGATCTCGGCCTTCGCGCACTACGCCAATGGCATCAAGGGCTCCGAGCCCTTCCTGCCGGCCGATATGAAGGGCGCGCCCGAAGTGGATGTTCCGGCCGAATTTGCCGACAAGGGCCAATTCATGCCGGCCTGTCCCGCAGACGTCCAGGCGCTCTACACCAGGATCTGGACCGATCTGTAGAAATAGCGGGCCCGCCAGCCGAAGCTGACCACCAAACATCGGGCCGCGGATCGCGGCCCTGCCATCGCCAATGCCAGATGCCGTAAAGCCGCCGCGGGAGATTTTCGATGTCCGATCTCGACCTTTGCTACATGCCGGCCAGCGAGGTGTTGCGGCTGTTCAAGGCGAAGAAACTGTCGCCTGTGGAACTGATGCAGGCCACCATCCGCCGCGCCGAGGCGACCAAGGCGACGATCAATTGCCTTACCTTCACGCATTTCGACGAGGCGATGGCTCTCGCCAGAAAAGCCGAAGCGAAATACGCCAGGGGCGCCAGGACCGGCGCACTCGAGGGCCTGCCGATCGGCATCAAGGATGAGAGCTACATCAAGGGCAAGCCGACCTCGCATGGCTCGCTGCTGTCCGGGGACGCGCTTGGCGGCCATACCTCGACGATGAACGAGCGTGTCATGAAGGCCGGCGGCATCGTCCACGCCCGCACGGCGACGCCCGAATTCAGCTGCGCCGGTTATACCTGGTCGAAGCGCTGGGGCGTCACGCGCAACCCCTGGAACCCGGATTTCACGCCGGGCGGTTCGTCGGGAGGTTCGGCGGCAACGCTGGCCTCCGGCACGTCGTCGATCGCAACCGGCTCGGACATAGCGGGCTCAATCCGCATCCCTGCCTCGGCCTGCGGCCTGGTCGGCTTCAAGCCGCCTTACGGCCGCAATCCCGATGAGCCGCCGTTCAATCTCGATTTCTACTGCCACACCGGGCCCTTGGCCCGAAACGTCGGGGATGCGATCCTGCTGCAGAACGTCATGGCCGGGCCGAGCCCGCTCGACATCGCCACGCTGCGCCCGAAACTGCGCCTGCCGCTCGACTACAAGCCGATCAAGGGTTGGAAGATCGCATTCTCCATGGATCTCGGGTCCTTCGAGGTGGATGCGGACGTGCGCAAGAACACGCTCGCTGCCTGCGATGTGTTCCGCTCGCTCGGCGCCACCGTCGAGGAGGTGGACCTCGGCTGGGGCGACGAGGTGCTCAAGGCCGGCATGGCCTATCTCGAACATCTCTTCGGCGCCTCGCTGTCGCCGCTGCTCGCCAAGCACGGCAAGGACATGACCAGCTATGCCAGGCAGTTTGCGCAGGACGGCCAGAAGTCGAAGGCCACGGACTTTGTCGCAACTTTGGACGTGGCGGCCAGGATGTACCAGACGCTGGGGCCGTTGCTGGAAAAATACGATGTGCTGATCTGCCCGACCAATGCGCTTCCCGCAGTGCCGGCGGAATTCGATCAGACCAAAGGCAAGGTCGAGATCAATGGACGAGAGGTGAACCCGTCGCTGGGCTGGGTGATGACGACGCCGTTCAACATGCTGAGCCGCTGCCCGGTTCTGTCGATCCCGTCGGGCCGCGCCGCCAACGGCGTGCCGACAGGCATCCAGATTGTCGGCCGCACCTATAGCGACGCTGACGTGTTCCGGGCGGGTATGGCCTATGAGACGGCTCGTGGTCAGTGGTACACGAATGCCGGGACACGCCCGACGCTGTGAGTCCGCAGGGCGCCGGCATGCCAAGGCAGCGGCGGGATGTTTCGGCCGCCGGGGAAAGGCCTGACGACAATGGCGCAACGCATAGCCACTCCGGATGCGGGAAAAAGCAAGGCGGCCAAGGGTGCGGCGAACGACGCCGCGCCCAAGGACCGCCGGCGCGAGCGCGGCGAAGCGAGGGTCCAGCGCATCATCGACGCCACAATCGAGCTCATCGCGGAGGAGGGGCTGGCCAGCGTCACCATGCAGCGCATTGCCGGGCATGTCGGCTCGTCCAACGCACTGGTGGTCTTTCATTTTCGCAGCAAGGAGAACCTGTTCCGGGCCGTCCTGCAATATCTCAGCGACCAATATGACGCGCTGTGGCTGACGCTGGTGCGGGCGCCCGGCCTGTCGCCGGTGGAGCGGGTGTTGGGCGCGGTCGACTGCGCGCAGCGCTTTGCCCGGCAGCATCCGAAATGGGTTTCGGTCTTCGTCGTGTTTTCCAGCGACCGCAAGAGCATGCAGATCTACAATGAAATCGGCCTGCCGAGCGATCTCGCCTACACGGCCGAAGCGCGCGAACTGCTGATCGAGATTTCCCGCAGCGGCGGTTACACCGGCGTCGACATAGACACGCTGTCGGAGAGCCTGAACTATCTGGTGCATGGCGCCTGGTATTGGGACCATCTCAACCCGTCCAGCCGCGACACCGACGTGCTGCGCAAGACCATGCTGCTCCTGCTGCACCAGGCGTTTCCACGGCATTTTGAGTTGGGGTGAGAGGCGGCCAAATCGCGAGCGACGGAAAGCGTCCTCTGCAAACCTAAACCCGAAAATCTCTACGATGCCTTGATCTCTGTAAAAACGCTTGCACAATCCAAAGGTGCGAGCTAAACAACCCAGGGATGCATTCGAGGGTGGGTAAATGTGGCATTGGGCGATACTTCTGTTGCTGATTGGCGTGCCGGTTTTCTTCGCCGTCCGGTCGTCGCGCAAATCCTCACAGAGCCCAGATGACCTCGTGGGGTTCGGCGGCTGGCTGATCCTGCTGGCGATCAGCCTGTCCCTTTCGCCGTTGCGCACACTTGTCGATATGGCCAGTCTGGTCAAAACCTACCAACAGCTTGTTACAGTGCCCAACGGGGCCTTGGCCATCTATGGCGAGGCAGCCCTCAATCTGGCATTTCTGGTGCTTCAGCTGGTCGTGCTTGTTTCGATGCTGCGGCGAAGCCACCGCTTTCCGCAGCTGTTCATATGTCTGTGGTTTGCGATCCCTCTCTTATTCGTACTGGACACAGTTTGGATATCGACTGTGCTTGGTGTCCCGGTAAACCGTTTGCTTGCCGGAGGAGCTCTGGTTACACCTTTGGCATCCTTCATAGTCACAGGGATCTGGGCCGCCTACGTCTACAGGTCGGTCAGGGTGAGGAACACGTTCGGCGATACGGCAGCCATACAGGCTGCCACATTTTCCTAGAAGGTCCGACGGCTGCGAGTTGGCCTGATGTCGTGCTGCCAGCTCCGCCGAACAGAACCGTCGGCAGTCCTCCTTCGTCTAACGAGCTTCGAGTGGCCTGCCACCCGAAGCTCGAAGAGCGAAGGGTGGTGCCCCCGGACGGAATCGAACCGCCGACCTTCGGTTTACAAAACCGCTGCTCTACCAGCTGAGCTACAAGGGCACGGCGCTCCGGTTAGCATATTTCGTGCGCCAGTAAAGACAAAACTCCGTTTCCGATCGCTAATGGACCCCGCCGAGGTGGGCGGGCCGCCATCCTGAAAACCGCCAATGCGATCCCTACATATCTCTCAGGTGCAAACGCATCGAACGGGGTGTCGCATGATCAGACTTGTCATCATCCTGCCGCTTGTCGTCATCGCCTGGTTTCTCGTGGTGAAGCTCATCAAGGATGTGAAGAGCGCCAAGATCGACTGGACCGGCGTCGCCACCATCATCGGCTTCATCGTGCTGGCCTTCTGGCTGCGGCACGTTACGGGCATGGGGTGACGGGAGCGAATAGCGAATAGGGAGTAGCGAATAGGGAAGTCTTAACTCCCGAAAGCCATTTCGCTACTCGCTACTCGCTACTCGCTGAAACCTTCGAACCTTTCGCCGCACCGCGACGACTGATCTCCAGAGGCAAATGGTCGCCTCGACCAGGGATTCAGGAGATCATCATGTTGAAGCGCACTCTTACTTCGGGCCTGGTCGCCATCTTCCTCGCCACTGGCGCGGTCGCCGGTACCTTGCAGTCGTCCTCCGCTCACGGCCATCATCACCACCATCACCATAAGCATCACGACAAGCCCTGGTGGTGGTGGAACCATCACCACAAGCACCATCACCACAAGCATCATCATCACCACGGGAACGTGATCATCTTCCTTTGAGCGAGACGACCTGCCTCGCGGAAGGGCGGCTTCGGCCGCCCTTTTTTTGCGAGCGACGGCGCCACTGATGTGGGCCACCCGGTTACCGGCAACATAAGATTTCAGCGCTGTCGCGCGAAGATTTCGCGAGTGACGAAACGTCGACCGCAGAAAGTTCTCTGGTCCGAGAGAAAAATCTTCAAAAACCTCGAACCTTTTTCCTGCTCGCCGCGACTGATGATCAAGAGGCGGATGGATCGCCTCTCGCAACGAAACAAGGAGATCGTCATGTTCACGCGCAAAATCGCTTCTGCCCTCATCGCCAGCACCGTCGCCGCCACCTCGCTGGTCGGCACCGTCCAGCCGTCGGCCGCCCACAGCCATCACCACAACCGCGAAATCGGCATCGGCATCGCCGCCGGCGTCGGCGGGTTCGTCCTCGGCAGCCTGCTCAACCAGCCCCGCACCGTCTATGTCGACGACGAGGGTGGCTCCTGGCACGTCCGCCGCTGCGCCAACCGCTACGCCAGTTACGATCCGTACTCCGACACCTATGTCGGCTATGACGGCTACCGCCACTATTGCCGCCTCTAAGAGGAGGCACCCCAACACGGAAAGGAGGGGCTGTACGCAGCCCCTCCTTCCTGATTTGAGCGCGTCGCAGTGTCAGCTACGGTTTGGAGATCGGCAATCCGACTGCACGGCAGGTACCGGCAACGCTCGCATTCTGCGATTGATCGCCCATGGCGATGAGTTCGAAGCTGCTTCCTTCATCCGGATAGATCTTGGCGGCGAACGGTTGGTCTGTTGTATGACCACCGGACTTCGCGGCGACATGGCCGCAGACCACGATTTCCCGGCGACCGTTGAGCGTCCGCTCGCCGGCGCGCATCGTCCCGAATTTGGCGGACGCAGGATCCTGCAAATGCTGGCGAATGCCGATCGTGATTGTCTCCTCCAAAGCGAGCGAGATCGGAATCTCGTCGGCTTGCTGGGAGACAGGGGCGGGCTCGGGCGCCGTCGCCACGCATCCGCACAGTGAAGCGGCGAGCAAAAGCTGAAGCGTTTTCCGCATTATGACCGGAACCCGCCGATCATCCTCGTCACCTCAGCGGCGGCGTCGTGCACCAGCGGCCCGATCTCGTCCAGCCGCTCCATCGTCACCCGCACCGTCGGTCCGGAGACCGAGACACCGCCGATCGGCTCGCCGAACTCGTTGAAAATGGCGGCGGCCACGCAGCGCATGCCGGGATGCCGCTCCTCGTCGTCGACCGACCAGCCGCGGTGCTTGATGACGGCCAGATCATGGGCGAGCGCCGAAATGTCGGACAGCGTCTTGTCGGTGAAGCGCTGCAGGCCCGACTTGCGCAGGATGGCGGCGACGCGTTCCGGCTCGAGCTGCGCCAGCACCGCCTTGCCGATGCCCGAGGCATGGAAGGAGCTGCGCGTGCCCGGGCGGAAGAAGGCGCGGATCGCCTGATGGGTCTCGACCTGGCTGACGAAAACGACGCAATCGTCCTCGGCGACGCCGAGATTGGCGGTTTCACCGGTCTTCTCCATCAATTCCTGCATGACCACGCGGGCCCGGTCGACAAGCTTGCGGCGGCGCAGGAAGGCGGCACCCATGCGGTAGGTCTCGACGCCGATCGACCACAGCTGGTCCGATGTATCGAACTCGACCATGCCGTGGTTCTGCAGCGTCGTCAGCATGCGGTAGGCGGTGGACGCCGCGAGCTCGCTACGCGCCGAAATCTCGCTCAGCGACAGGCCACTGCCTTCAGCGACGATGGCCAGGATGCGCAAGGCCCGGTCCAGCGACTGTACAGAACCGGCCTCGGACGGACCGTTGAAAGCGCGCGGCCGGTCGCGCTGGCGGTTTTCGCTGGTTTCCATGGCGGCATTGTCGCCGGTTTCGCCGAAATCGCAATGAAAAACTTTTTCATCGATTTTGATGGCCGGATTCATGGAAAACGAAAAAGCTAGGGGAATCAGTGTATAGAAGCGGTTTTCTCGAAATGAAAAATTATTCTGAAAAAATTGAAAAATGAAAACGACACTGGCATTGTCAACCAACCAACAATCTTGAGGAGGCTGGACATGGCCAGGATGCGCGCTGTCGATGCAGCGGTTCTCGTTCTCGAAAAGGAAGGCGTTTCCTGCGGCTTCGGTGTGCCGGGCGCGGCGATCAATCCGTTCTATTCGGCGCTGAAGGCGAGGGGCTCGATCCGCCACATCCTGGCTCGTCACGTCGAAGCGGCCTCGCATATGGCCGAAGGCTACACGAGAGCCAAATCCGGCAATATCGGGCTGTGCATCGGCACCTCGGGCCCGGCCGGCACCGATATGATCACCGGGCTTTATTCGGCGGCGGCGGACTCGATCCCGATCCTGTGCATCACCGGTCAGGCGCCGCGGGCACGGCTCAACAAGGAGGATTTCCAGGCGGTCGATATCGCCGCCATAGCCGCACCCGTCGCCAAATGGGCGGTCACGGTCATGGAGCCCTATCTCGTGCCGATGGCGCTGCAGAAGGCGTTTCATCTCATGCGCTCGTCGCGACCGGGCCCGGTGCTCATCGACCTGCCGGTCGATGTGCAACTGGCCGAGATCGAGTTCGACATCGACGCCTACGAGCCGCTTGTCCCGTTCAAGCCGGCAATGTCGCGCGCCCAGGCCGAAAAGGCCTTGGCGATGCTCAATGCCGCGGAAAAGCCGCTGATCGTTGCCGGCGGTGGCATCATCAATGCCGATGCGTCCGATCTCCTGATCGAATTCGCCGAGATCACCGGCGTTCCGGTCATACCGACATTGATGGGCTGGGGCACGATCCCCGACGATCACCGGCTGATGGCCGGCATGTGCGGGCTGCAGACCTCGCACCGCTACGGCAATGCGACCATGCTGGAAGCCGACTTCGTTTTCGGCATCGGCAACCGCTGGGCCAACCGTCACACCGGTTCGGTCGACGTCTATACCAGGGGCAAGAAATTCATTCATGTCGATATCGAGCCAACGCAGATCGGCCGCGTGTTCGCGCCGGATCTCGGCGTCGTCTCGGACGCCGGTGCGGCACTGAAGATGCTGCTCGACGTCGCCACCGAATGGAAGACGGCAGGAAAATTGCGCGACTGGTCGGGCTGGGCGAAGGAATGCCAGGCCCGCAAGAAGGCGATGAAGCGCAAGACGCATTTCGAGCAGGTGCCGCTGAAGCCGCAGCGCGTCTATGAGGAGATGAACAAGGCGTTCGGCCGCGACACCACCTATGTCACCACGATCGGCCTGTCGCAGATCGCCGGGGCGCAGTTCCTGCATGTCTACAAGCCGCGCAACTGGATCAATTGCGGCCAGGCCGGCCCGCTCGGCTGGACGCTGCCGGCAGCGCTTGGCGTGCGCGCCGCCGATCCGGATCGCACCATCGTGGCGCTGTCGGGCGACTACGACTTCCAGTTCATGATCGAGGAACTGGCGGCCGGCGCACAGCACAAACTGCCGTATATCCATGTCGTCGTGAACAATGCCTATCTCGGCCTGATCCGCCAAGCGCAGCGCGGTTTTGCGATGGATTTCGAGGTCAGCCTGGCCTTCGAGAACGTCAACCGCGCCAACGATCCGGAGGCCGGCTACGGCGTCGACCATGTCGCGGTCGCCGAAGCGATGGGCTGCAAGGCGGTTAGGGTGCGCAAACCGGAAGAGTTCGCCGGCGCCTTCAAGGAATCGCAGCGGCTGATGAAGGAATACCAGGTGCCGGTGGTGCTCGAATTCATCCTCGAACGCGTCACCAACATTTCCATGGGCACAGAAATCGACAAGATCACCGAATTCGAGGACCTTGCCGAAAGCCATGAGGATGCGCCGACGGCCATCGTGTTGCTCGATTAAGCTAGACGGGAAGAGGGAGAGAAAGAATGCCGCGTTTTTCAGCCAATCTGTCGATGCTCTTTGGCGAGCACGATTTCCTCGACCGTTTCGATGCCGCCGCCCGCGCCGGCTTCAAGGGCGTCGAATATATCGGCCCCTATGATCATGCGCCCGAGATCGTTGCGGCGCGGCTGAAGAAGAACGGCCTGAACCAGGTGCTTTTCAACCTGCCGGCCGGCGACTGGGGCAAGGGCGAGCGCGGCATCGCCGTTTTGCCCGACCGCGTGCCGGAATTCCGCCAGGGCGTCGCCAAGGCGATCAGCTATGCCCATGCGCTGGGCTGCGAGCAGGTCAATTGCCTCGCCGGCATCGCGCCGCAGGGCGTGGATCGTTCGGTGCTGGAAAACACCTTTGCCGAGAACCTGGCTTTTGCCGCCGAGAAACTGGAACAGGCCGGCATCCGGCTTTTGATCGAGCCGATCAATACCCGCGACATCCCGGGCTTCTTCCTGAACTATTCGAACCAGGCGCTGGCGATGATCGACCGCGTCGGCTCGAAGAACCTGTTCCTGCAATACGACATCTATCACATGCAGATCATGGAGGGGGATCTCGCCCGTACCATCGAGGCCAACCTCGGCCGCATCGCGCATATCCAGCTTGCGGACAATCCCGGCCGTCACGAGCCGGGGACGGGCGAGATCAATTATCCCTTCCTCTACGAGCATATCGACAGGATTGGTTATTCCGGCTGGGTCGGGGCGGAATACAAGCCGAAGGCGGGGACGGAGGCCGGGCTGGAGTGGTTCAGAGATCTGGCCGGGCAGGGGAGTGCTGCGGCTTAAGCGTCGCAACTGAAGTCGCGTTCCTTCGCGCCCCCCTCTGTCCTGCCGGACATCTCCCCCACGAGGGGGGAGATCGGACGTCTTCCCGGCTTTCGCTCCCCAACGTTGCAGGGTGAGCGAGGCGCCGAAACTGCCAATCTCCCCACAAGTGGGGGAGATGGCCGGCAGGCCAGAGGGGGCGCGAAGGAACTCAGCCTCAACAAAGGAGAAAACAATGGAAACCATCGGCTTCATCGGCCTTGGCATTATGGGCGCGCCGATAGCGGGGCATCTCCTGGATGCCGGCTACGCCGTCATTGCCAGCGACCACCGCTCGAAGCCGCCGGCCGATCTCGTCGCCAAGGGCTTGAGAAGCATCACCGGCCACGCGGCAGTGGCGAAGGCCGCGGATATCATCATCACCATGGTTCCCGACACCCCGCAGGTAGCCGAGGTGCTGTTCGGCGAGAACGGTGTCGCTTCCGGCCTGAGCAAGGGCAAGCTGGTCATCGACATGAGCTCGATCTCGCCGATCGAGACCAAAGTTTTCGCCAAGAAAATCAACGATCTCGGCTGCGACTATCTCGACGCGCCGGTGTCGGGCGGCGAGGTCGGCGCAAAGGCGGCGTCGCTGACCATCATGGTCGGCGGCGAGGACAAGGCGTTCGAGCGCGCCAAGCCCGTGTTCGAAAAGATGGGCAAGAACATCACGCTTGCCGGCCCGAACGGCGTCGGCCAGACCACCAAGGTTGCCAACCAGATCGTCGTGGCCCTGACCATCGAGGCGATCGCCGAGGCGCTGGTCTTTGCCTCAAAAGCCGGCGCCGACCCCGCCAAGGTCCGGCAGGCGCTGATGGGCGGGCTGGCGGCATCGCGTATCCTCGAAGTGCATGGCGAGCGCATGATAAAGCGCGCCTTCGCGCCGGGCTTCCGCATCGAACTGCACCAGAAGGATCTCAACCTGGCGCTGGAAGGCGCCAAGGCACTCGGTGTCTCGCTGCCCAATACGTCCACGACGCAGCAACTGTTCAACTCATGCTCGGCGAATGGCGGGGCAAAAGAGGATCACTCAGCGCTGGTTCGTGCGCTGGAGCGGATGGCGGGGCATGAAGTGGGTGAATAGTGAATGGTGAATAGTGAATAGTGAATGGTGACGGTAAGAACGCTTTTCCATTCACTATTTCACCATTCACCCTCCAAGGAATTTCCGTGCCGCATAAAGGCTCACCGCCGCCGCATTCGACACGTTGAGCGAGCGGATGGCCCCGGGCATGTCGAGGCGGGCGAGCGTGGTCACCGTCTCGCGCGTCTTCTGGCGCAGGCCCTTGCCTTCGGCGCCAAGCACCAGCGCGATCTTCTCGCCTGAAAAACCTGTTTCGAGTTCGGCCGGCCCGTCCGAATCGAGGCCGATGGTCTGGAAGCCGGCTTCGTGCAACTGTTCCAGCGCGTCGGCCAGGTTCTTCACCTCGATCTGGTCGATATGTTCCAGCGCGCCGGAGGCCGATTTTGCCAGCACGCCGGATTCCTGCGGGCTGTGGCGGGCCGTGGTGATCAGCGCACCGGCGCCGAAGGCGACCGCCGAGCGCAGGATGGCGCCGACATTGTGCGGGTCGGTGACCTGGTCGAGCACCAGCACCAGTTTGGTATCGCCGAGCGCATCGAGGCGCTTGGGCTTCAGCGGCTCGGCCTCGATCAGCACGCCCTGGTGGACGGCGTCCGAACCGGTGATCTTGTCGATGTCCTTCGGCTCGACCAGTTCGGCCTTGAACGGCAAAGCGGCGAGGTCGGCAATCGCCAGCCGCTCGGCGGCATTGCGCGTCACCAACATCTTTCTGATCCGCCGGCGCGGATTGTCGAGCGCGGCGCGCACCGTGTGCAGGCCATAAAGCCGCACCAGCCCGTCGGCGGCGTTCTCGCCCGGCGGCACCGGCTGGCGCGGCCGGAAGGCAGGCGCGCCGCCGGCCTTCTCGTCGCGATGGGCGCGGCGCAGCTTGGCGTAGTGGGTGTCTTTGGCGGTCTTGGGCGTGTTGTCATTGCTCATGGCCGGCTTCTATAGCCGCGTCGCCGGGCCATGGATACAGGCAGAAAGCCGGCTTGCCGGGTGAGCTGTCAAAATCAGCGCATTTTGCCTTGGGGTGCGGTTGACACCCACTGGCCTTGCCGCCATAAGGCGCTTCGCTGATTTCGGACAAAACCCTGGTTTCGACCTGATCGGCGAGAATGCCTCGTTGCAAGGCTTCGACGGCAGGCTGGAGAGGTGCCCGAGTGGTTAAAGGGGACGGACTGTAAATCCGTTAGCTTAGCTTACGTTGGTTCGAATCCAACCCTCTCCACCACTGCCAGCCCGCGAACCTTGAGGACGATGCGGGTATAGCTCAGTGGTAGAGCAGCAGCCTTCCAAGCTGAATATGCGGGTTCGATTCCCGCTACCCGCTCCAAACTCCCCACTCCGCATCAGATCTCAGCGAATATCTCGACAACGTTGCCGTCCGGATCGCGGAAGAACACTGTCCTGTGGCCCCATTCCTGGTCGGTGAGCGGCAGGACCGGCAGCACGCCCTTGGCCTGAAGCGCCTCGGCGCAAGCAGCGACCATCTCCGGCGCCACCCGGAATGCCAGCTGAAGCGACAGCGCATCCCGCTGCTGCGGCGTGTCGTTGAACATCATGCCGAGGCTGGTCAAGGCCAGCGTGTTCGGGCCGACCCGATATTCGATCCACCTGTCGCCGAGTTCGCGCTGCAGATCAAATTCCATCACATCCCCGTAGAAGTGCCGCATGGCGGCCATGTCGCGGGCGAAGATGACGGTGTAGTCGATCTGACGGATTTCATTGAGCGCGTTCATTGTCGAAGTCCCGTGGGCTGATGTTCGATCGCCCGCAACCTAGCTTTCCTTTAAAGTAGTACAAGACTATAGCTTATACTGGTATCGGAGGTGACTGCATGCCATACGACGGCCCACGGCACAATGAGCTTGCCCGCTTCCTGCGCGAGCGGCGGGACCGCTTGCCGCGGATCGATGGCGCCAATGGCCGCCGCCGGGCACCGGGCCTCAGGCGCGAAGAGGTCGCCGCCGAGGCGGGGATCAGCACCACCTGGTACACCTGGCTCGAGCAGGGACGGGAGGTGAACGCGTCGCCGCAGGTGCTTCGCTCGCTGGCGCGGGTGCTGAAGCTGAGCCGGTCCGAGCAGGCCTATCTGTACCAATTGGCGCGGCCCGATCTCGACTGGCGAAACCGGCTCGGCGAGCAAGGCCTGCCCAGCGCGCCGTTGCTCAGCCTGCTCGACGGGCTGGCGCCGCACCCGGCATATGTCGTCAATCGCTACTGGCAGGTCGTCGCCTGTAACCACCGGCGGCGGTGCTGCTTGGGGATTTCGAGACGGATGATGAGTGGTCCGGCAGCCTGCTCGCCCGGCTGTTTCTCGACCTGGAATGGCGGCAGCGCTTTGTCGACTGGCCGGAGGTTTCGCGCTCGGCGGCGGCGCAGTTCCGGCTTGCCACTGTTGCCATGACTCGCGATCCGGTGCTGGCCACACTGGCTTCGTCACTGGAAGCGGCAAGCGAAGCGTTCGCCACGTGCTGGAACAGCCGCGACATCGCCGAGCCACCGATCTGGCGGAAATCCATCCGGCACCCTGTCACCGGCGCGATGTCGTTCGATTTCGCCACGCTGCAGCCGGGCGGCCGCGACAGTGATTTCTCGGTTTCCGTCTACACGCCGGTCGATGCGTCGACTGCCAGGCGGTTCGCCGCGCTGGTCGGAGCAACGCCCGACAGCCGCAAGGCGGTGCCGGGCGTGTTTGCGCGTGATGCAGGCGCAGAAGTCTAGCTGTTGAAGGCGGACGCGACCTGGTGTTGCTGCGGCACCTGTCCGTTCGGCGTCAGTCTGTCGACAATGCCGGGCAGGGCTGTGGACAATTGCTTGAGCAACTCCTGCTCGTCCAGTCCGGTCCTTTGCGCGATCTCTCGAATGACCTGCGGGCCGATCGCCTTGCCGAGATCATTGGCGTTGATCGGCTGGTTCTGTCCGGTGCCGACCCAGGAGTCAGCGACATTGCCTTGGCCGGCAGTCTTGAGCTTGTCGAGCAGTCCGCCCAGTCCGCCAAGCAGGCCGCCATCCCCTGAGGCCGTGGTTCCGGTGGGGGCTGGCGTTTGAGGCTGGGCGGGCTCGCCCGTCTCTTCGGCACTCGTCTGTTCGGCGCTTCTGCCGCTCAGCATCTTTCCCACCAGCAGCGCGCCGAGCGCGATCATCAGCGGTTTGGTGATGTTGCCGCCAGGTACGGCGTTGTCAAAAAGTCCCATAGGTCAATCCTCCATAACGACCAAGCCCGTCCCGCCGGCTACAATGGAGCATGCGGGCGGAAATTCAAGTTGGCTTGAGCTTTTGACAATCATGTGACCATGATCGGCCGGCGGGGGAATGGAGAGGAAAAATGGGCATTATCAGCTGGATCATCCTCGGCGTCATCGCCGGCTTTATCGGCAGCAAGATCGTCAACAAGACCGGCCAGGGCCTGATCATGGATATCGTGCTCGGCATTGTCGGCGCCATCGTCGGCGGGCTGATCTTCAGCGCCTTTGGCGCCACGGGCGTGACCGGCCTCAACATCTGGAGCCTGATCGTCGCCGTTATCGGCGCGGTGGTCGTGCTGTGGGCCTATCACCAGTTCTCCGGCAAGCGAACGCTTTAGGCGCCAGTCTGCCGACTGGCCGACCGCAGGTCGGCCAAACCTGCTCGACGCGTTGACTTGGGTCAGGCGACGACGGTCAGCCTGCGTTTGCGTTCATCGAGCGAGACGATGGTCAGCCCGCTCGCGACCACAAGCAGGATGCCGCAGACCGCCAGGGCATTCGGGAACTGCCCGAATACCAGCACGCCTGAGATGACCGCCCAGACGGTGAAGCAGTAGTAGAACGGCGCCACCACGCCGGTCGGACCGACGCGATAGGCCATGAAGATGAAGAAATGGCCGAAGATCAGGAAGAATCCGGCGCCGGCCATGAGCAGCAGGTGCCGGGCTTCCGGCATCACCCAGCGCTCGGAAACGAGATGCGCGGCGCCCGCGCCGATCAGCACCACCACGACGGCGGAAATGGCGACGATCATGCCCGGCACCTCGGCCGCGACCCGCCTGCCGGCAAGATCGCGCGCCGCCGCCAATGCCGCGTTGCCGAGCGCCATCAACGCATAGACCGAGATGCCCTGCATGGTCGGCTGGGCCACCATAAGCGCACCGATGAAGCCGAGCCCGATCAGCGCCATGCGCACGCCGCCGATCCGTTCGCCGAACAGGATGGAGGAGCCGACCAGCATCAAAAGCGGGGTGATCTGCCCGAGCGCGGTCGAATCGGCGATCTGCATGTTGGCCAGCGCCACGACGTAGCAAAGGATGGCCGCCAGCTCGAGCAGGTTGCGGCGCAGCACGCGTTTGTCGAAGATCAAAGGGATCTGCCTGCCATAGCCCAGCAGGAACAGCAGCGGCATGCCCCATAGCGTGGCCGCGACCCCGCGCAGGAACAGCACTTCATAGGACGGCAATCCCGCTGTGGCGAGCTTCATCATCGTGTCGTTGACGAGGTACGACCCCGTCGAAACGATCATGAACAGCGGGCCGCGTATGGAGGTCGGTATGAATTGCATGGGGCAACCAAATCAGACCGCCGCCGCAGCGGCAATGGGCCAGGCGCCGGCTGCACATCCAGCAGGCAAAGGCCAGGACATGGGCGGGACAGGACATGGGCGGGAATAGCAAACAGGTGCTGGAGCCCGCAGCCCCCATTTCATTTCCGTTCGCGCGTTCCTATATCAGCGCCACATCCCCGCAATCGGATCATCGGTTCGCACCGAGTGGACAGCGCACCCGGCCACAAGGCACTTGTGTTTTTCGGCCGTAGTCGCTAATCGCCCCGCATTCGACTGAACTGAAGGTCAAGGCCGTTCAAGGAAAGAGACTATGGCAAAAGGTAAATTCGAGCGTAACAAGCCTCATGTGAACATTGGCACGATTGGCCACGTCGATCATGGCAAGACGTCGCTGACGGCGGCGATCACGAAGTATTTTGGCGAATACAAGCGCTACGACCAGATCGATGCGGCGCCCGAAGAGAAGGCCCGCGGCATCACGATTTCGACGGCGCACGTCGAATACGAGACGGCAGCGCGCCACTACGCCCATGTCGACTGCCCCGGCCACGCCGACTATGTGAAGAACATGATCACCGGCGCCGCGCAGATGGACGGCGCGATCCTGGTGGTGTCGGCCGCCGACGGCCCGATGCCGCAGACCCGCGAGCACATCCTGCTTGCCCGTCAGGTCGGCGTGCCGTCGATCGTGGTGTTCCTGAACAAGGTCGACCAGGTCGACGATGCCGAGCTGCTCGAACTGGTCGAGCTCGAGGTTCGCGAGCTTCTGTCGAAGAACGAGTTCCCCGGCGACGACATTCCGATCGTCAAGGGTTCGGCGCTGGCTGCTCTTGAAGATTCCAACAAGACCATCGGCGAAGACGCGATCCGCGAGCTGATGGCTGCGGTCGATGCCTATATCCCGACGCCGGTTCGTCCGCTGGACAAGCCGTTCCTGATGCCGATCGAAGACGTGTTCTCGATCTCGGGCCGTGGCACGGTCG